>CBHRRQ010000141.1:0-10706 GCA_966081555.1 uncultured Terrabacter sp. | reverse complement strand
CACCACCGCTAGCCAATCCCACCACCGCTCCGTCGCCAACCCCCCTCCCCAACCACCGCCCCGCCACGTGCCGGCGCGTTCTTTCGATCGAGGGATGAGGGTCAGCCGACGATCTCGGCGGCCTCGAGCCACTCGAGCTCGAGCTCCTCGCGCTCGCCGACCACCGCCTGCAGCTTCGCGTTGAGGTCGGCGAGCGCCGCGGGGTCGGTGGCCTTCTCGGCCATGTCGCCGTGCAGCCGCTCCTCGCGGTCCTGCAGGCGCGAGAGCTGCTTCTCGATGCGCGCCATCGTCTTGCGGGCCTCGCGCACCTCGGCCGGGCTCGCGGTCGTCGCCGTGCCCCCAGCAGGTATGCCGTCGGGCCGGCTCGACGCGGCGGGCGCGGGCGCCGTCGTGGCTCGGGCGGTCGCTGGGGCGGTTGCCGCCGCCGCACGCAGGCGCAGGTACTCCTCGACGCCGCCGGGCAACTCCCGCACCTTGCCGTCGCCGAGCAGGGCCAGCTGCTTGTCGGCCACGCGCTCGAGGAGGTAGCGGTCGTGCGACACGACGACGAGCGTGCCGGCCCAGCCGTCGAGGACGTCCTCGAGCGAGGTCAGCGTCTCGATGTCCAGGTCGTTCGTCGGCTCGTCGAGGATGAGCACGTTCGGCTCGGTGAGCAGCAGCCGCGTCAGCTGGAGCCGGCGCCGCTCGCCACCGCTGAGGTCACCGACGCGTGACTGCTGCCGGCCTCCGGGGAAGCCGAGCCGCGTCGCGAGCTGGCTCGCGCTGATCTCCTTGTCGCCGAGCATCGTCCACTGCTTGACGTCCTCGATCGCCTCGATGACGCGCCACTGCTCGAAGCGCTCGAGCTCGCGCACCTCCTGCGTCAGGTGGGCGATGGCGACGGTCTTGCCGATCTTGCGGCGGCCACCGTCGAGCGGGATCTCGCCGGTGAGGGCACGCAGCAGGGTCGACTTGCCGGCGCCGTTGACGCCGACGATGCCGATGCGTTCTCCCGGCGCGAGGCGCCAGGTCACGTGGTCGAGCAGGCGCCGCTCCTCCGGAGGCTCGCCGACGGTCACGGTGACGTCCTCGAGGTCGAGCACGTCCTTGCCGAGGCGGCGGCTGGCGAACGACGCGAGCTCGACGCTGTTGCGGGGCGCGGGCTCGTTCTCGATGAGGGCGTTGGCGGCTTCGATGCGGAACTTCGGCTTGCTCGTGCGGGCAGGTGCCCCACGGCGCAGCCAGGCGAGCTCCTTGCGCATGAGGTTCGACCGCCGGTCGGCGACGACCCCGGCCAGGCGGTCGCGCTCGGCCTTGGCGAGGACGTAGGCGGCATACCCTCCCTCGAAGGCGCTGACCTTGCCGGCCTCGACCTCCCAGGTGAGGGTCGCGTACGCGTCGAGGAACCAGCGGTCGTGCGTGATGGCGACGGTCGCGTTGCCGGGTCGGGGGCGCTTGGTCGCGAGGTGGTCGGCCAGCCAGGCGACGCCCTCGACGTCGAGGTGGTTGGTCGGCTCGTCGAGCAGCAGCAGCTCGGGGTCGGCGACGAGCAGGCGGGCCAGGGCGAGGCGCCGACGCTCGCCACCGGACTTCGGACCCACCCGGCTGTCGAGGCCGCCGACGTTCTGCGCCTCGATGCCGCCGAGCAGGCCGGTGAGCACGTCGCGGATGCGGGGGTCGCCGGCCCAGACGTGCTCGGGCAGGTCGCCGAGCACCGCCTCGCGGATGGTCCACGTGGGGTCGAGCGCGTCGTCCTGGGCCAGCATGCCGATGCGGATGCCCTCGGCGCCGCCCTGCTTGGTGATGCGGCCGGAGTCGGGCTCCTGCAGGCCGGCCATGACGCGCAGCAGGGTCGACTTGCCGCCGCCGTTGACGCCGACGACGCCGATGCGGTCACCGGTGAGGACACCGAGGCTGACGTCGTCGAGGACGTGGGAGGTGCCGAAGACGAGCGAGACGCGCTCGAGGGAGATCAGGTTGGCCATCGCTGACCGACCCTATTCGCTCCCCGCATCGAAACAGCAATCCGTCCAGCCGATCGAAAGAACACTCCGTCGCCTCACTCCCGATCGAAAGAACGCTCCGTACGTGACGGAGTGTTCTTTCGATCGGAGAGAGGGGGTCAGTCGCGGGGTTGGGCGACGACGTGGGCGCCGTGGACGGGGCCCTTGGCGCGACGCAGGTCGCGGCAGAGGTCGGAGGCGGCGAGCGACACCGACAGGTCGAGGGACGACTCGTGGCTCTCGGTGAGGAACGCGACCGTCGGGCCCGACCCCGAGACGACGCCACCGAGGGCGCCGAACTCGACGCCGGCGTCGCGCAGCTCGCGCAGCTGCGGGCGCAGCGAGAACGCGGCGGGCTCGAGGTCGTTGTGCAGGGCCGCGCCGAGCGCCGCAGGGTCACCCGAGCGCAGCGCGGCCATGAGCTCCGGGCTGACCGACGGCTCGGGCACGTCGACACCGTCGCGCTCGCGCAGGCGGTCGCACTCGGCGTACACCTCGGGGGTCGACAGGCCGGTGTCGCTGATCGCGAAGACCCAGTGGAAGGTGCCCCGCGCGAGCACCGGCGCCAGCTGCTCGCCGCGCCCCGAGCCCATCGCGTTGCCGCCGGAGAGGATGAACGGGACGTCGCTGCCGAGGGTCGCGGCCAGCTCGGCCAGCTCGTCGCGGTCGAGGCCGAGCCCCCAGAGCTGCTCGCACGCGACGAGGGCTGCGGCGGCGTCGGCCGAGCCGCCGGCCATGCCGCCGGCGACGGGGATGTCCTTGTCGATGCGGATCGAGAGCGCCTCGTCGACCGCCCAGCGGTCGGCGACGAGGCGGGCGGCCCGCACAGCGAGGTTGTCACCGTCGGTGGGGATGCGGTCGGCGTACGTGCCGGCGGGCACGACCTGCCACTCGTCCCACCGCGCGACCGACACCTCGTCGTGGAGGGACACGGCCTGGTAGACGGTCGCGAGCGTGTGGAAGCCGTCAGGCCGTCGCGGCCCGACCCGCAGCTCGAGGTTGACCTTGGCCGGGACCCGCACGGTCACCGCACCGGGCAGGGTCGGAGCGACAGTCATGCGCCCACCCTATGGGCCATCCCGTCCGGTTCAGGACGCATTGCCCCGGCGGCGGGCCTTCGGTCCGGAGGTCACCGCGTCGGCGGGACGGGCCTCGGCGATGCGCGCGAAGGCCGTGATGTCGAGCTGCTCGCCACGGGTCCTGGGGTCGATGCCGGCCGTGATGAGCGCCTTCTCGGCGGCGTCGGCCGAGCCGGCCCACGACGCGAGAGCCCCGCGCAGCGCCTTGCGGCGTTGCAGGAACGCCGCGTCGATGCAGCGGAAGACCTCCTCGCGCGAGGCGCTGGTCTTCGGCGGCTTGCGACGTCGCAGCGACACGAGGCCCGAGTCGACGTTGGGGGCGGGCCAGAAGACGTTGCGCCCCACCCGCCCGGCGAGCTCGACGTCGGCGTACCACGCGGCCTTGAGGCTGGGGACGCCGTAGATCTTGCCGCCGGGTCTGGCGGCGAGTCGCTCGGCCACCTCGAGCTGCACCATGACGAGGACCCGCTCGATCGTCGGGAAGTGCTCGAGGAACGACAGCACGACGGGGACGGAGATGTTGTAGGGCAGGTTGGCCACGAGCGCCGTCGGGTCGGGGCCGGGCAGCTTCGTGACCGTGAGGGCGTCGGCGGCGACGAGCCGCAGGCGGTCGGCGTTGTCGGGCTGGAGGCTGCGAACGGTGTCCTCGAGCGCGCCGGCGAGCCGCGGGTCGACCTCGACGGCCGTGACGGCCTTGACGACCGGAAGGAGCGCGAGCGTGAGCGAGCCCAGTCCGGGCCCCACCTCGACGACGACGTCGGAGGCCCCGACACCGGCCACGCGCACGATCTTGCGCACCGTGTTGGCGTCGACGACGAAGTTCTGGCCCCACTGCTTCGTCGGTCGCACCTCGAGCCGCTCGGCGAGCTCGCGCACCTGCGTCGCCCCGAGGAGCGCGGCGTCATCGGCCGGCGCAGTGGCCGGCGCAGCGGGCGCCGCGGCGTCCTTCTTCGTCATGCGACCCACCCTATGGCCCACGTCGAAAAAGCAATCCGTCCGCCGGAAGAGGCGGACGGATTGCTTTTTCGATGGTGTGAGGGCTCAAGCCCCACGTGCGTCGGGTCGGTGCGTCAGGGCTTGCACTGCCACTGCGACGTGCCGTTGTCGGCGTAGACGCGGTTGGCGACCGTGATCTGCTGCTCGCGGCTGGCGAGGTCGGCGCGCGGGGCGAAGTCGCCGCCGCCGTAGCCGAGCCACGTGGAGGTCAGGAACTGCAGACCGCCGTAGTAGCCGTTGCCGGTGTTGATGTGCCAGTTGCCGCTCGACTCGCACTGGGCGATCGAGTCCCACATGGAGGCGCGGGCCAGGTTGAGGCCGGCGCCCGACGTCGAGCCACCCGTGCTGGCGGTGGGCGCCGCAGCGGCCGGGCGGGCCTTCGTGCCGACCAGCAGGACCCGGTTGACCGGGGCCTTGGTGACGGTGGAGGCGATGGTCTTGCGGCTCACGACCTTGCCGTCGACGACGGTCGCCCGCGAGGTCACGACGCGCGTGCCGTTGACACCGGCGCGGGAGACCTTGGTCTGGTCGGCGTAGAGGGTGTTCGTCTTGGTGCGCGTCGTGCCGTAGGCGATCGACTCGGTGGTCTTCGTGTCCTTGGTCTGGACGCGCTGGACGGCGATCTTGGCGCCGCTCGTGAGGCGGGTCGTGACCGGCGGGTTGACCTTGTCGGCCTTGCCGAGGCGCACGCCGAGCTGGGTGAGGGCCTCGCCCACGGTGGCCGCGGCCACCGGCGTGGGCGTGGACTTGCCGTCGGCCGTCACCGTGGCCGCCGTGGGCGGCACGATGGTCAGGGACAGGCCCTGGCGACCGATGGTCTGCGAACGCGACGCCGAGAGGCGGGCGCCGTCGCCCCGGAGGCCGATGGCGAGCAGTGCCGCGTCGACGGTGGTCTCGGTGGTGCGGATCTGGCGGGTCTTGCCGTCGACCGTGAGGTTCAGCAGGCGGGCGTACTTGACGGTGATCGAGTCGCCGTCGTCGACGCTGCTGCCGGCGGCCGGGACGACGACGTCGCCCGGCTTGACCTGGATGCCCTCGTCGGCGAGCACGTCACCGACGGTGCGGCTGCCGAAGAACGAGGCGGTGGAGGAGGCGCCGTCGACCGAGAGGTTCACGGTCTTGTCGAGCTGGGTCGCGCCCACTGCCCCACCGGTGAGGAGGACGGCCGCTCCAGTGGCGGCCAGGATCTTGGCGTTGCGAGAAATCAAAACACTCCGAACGTCGATCTATCCGGGTGCAACGCGCTCTCGAGCCATCCTCCTCACGCCGTCGGGAGGAGGGTCGATGCGGGGCGGCAACCGGCCAACAGTCGTCCAGACTGAAGGATCGGCGCCGCAAAGGTCAAATTTCGATAACGGAGGCGAGTCCGATTGGACCGCTGATCCGGGGGTGCGCTAGGCGGTTTGCCCCATTCGTTCGGCGCCCCACGGGCCGTACACCCGCTCGCTGTTGTCGGACACCGCGCGGCACAGGGTCGGCACGTCGATGTTGAGCACGCCGGCCATCGCGCGGATGGTCACGGGGACGAGGAACGAGGCGTTCGTCGCGCCTCGGTGCGGGGCCGGCGCGAGGTAGGGAGCGTCGGTCTCGACGAGCACCCGGTCGAGCGGGATCGCCGTCAGCGCGTCGCGCAGGTCACGGGCGTTCTTGAACGTCACCGTGCCGGCGAAGCTGAGGTAGTAGCCGCGCTCGACGCACTCGCGCGCCATCGTCAGGTTGCCCGAGAAGCAGTGCAGCACCGTGTGCTCGGGCGCGCCCTCCTCCTCGAGGATGCGCAGCACGTCGTCGTGGGCGTCGCGGTCGTGGATCTGCAGGGCCTTGCCCAGCCGCTTGGCGAGGTCGATGTGCCAGCGGAAGCCGTCCTGCTGGACCGGCACCCCCTCGGGGCCGGTGCGGAAGTAGTCGAGCCCGGTCTCGCCGATGACGCGGATGCGGTCGTGGGCGGCGTGGCGCTCGACGGTCGCGTATGCCGCCTCCAGCGTCCCAGCGGCAGCGAGCCTCGGGACTTCGTTGGGGTGCAAGGCGATTCCGCCGACGAGCTCGGGGTGGCGCTCGACGGCGTCCATGGTGAACGCGATGCCGTCGAGGTCGCAGCCCACCTGCACCAGACGGGTCACCCCGACGGCGCCGGCGCGCCTGATGGCGTCGGCGACGTCGAAGGGCTCGTCGCCCTCACGGGTGATGTCGAGGTGGACGTGGTTGTCGACGACGTCGATGGGCAGCGGGTCGGGCAGGTGCTCCGGCAGCCCGCGGTGCCCCGACGCGTGGGGCGTCATGCTTCGGCGTCGCCGAGGCGGCTGCGCTCGGCCTCGATGACGGCGTCCGGGTCGAGCTTGGTGAAGACGCCCGTGGGCTTGGCGATCGGCGTGCCGGGCACGACGTCACGCGGTTCCCAGCGCGGCGTCGCGGAGTACTCGCCGGTGATGACGGGGTAGGCGCGGGAGTCGTCGTCGAGGTCGCGCACGATGTCGAGGCGCGGCATCGGCATGAACTCGCCCTCGCCACCGAGCACGGCGTGCACCCGGTTGGCGGCGTGCGGCAGGAACGGGGAGATGAGCGTGTTGATGTCGCTCACGGCCTGCACGAGCGTGTGGAGCACCGTCGCGAGCCGCTCGCGCTGGTCGTCGCCCTTGAGCTTGAACGGCTCGGTCTTCGACACGTACGCGTTCGCCTCGCCGACGACGCGCATGACCTCTGCGAGGGCGGCCTTCTGGCGGTGCCGCTCGAGGTTGGCCCCGACGGTCGCGAAGGCGCCCCGCACGGTGGCCAGCAGCTCCTCGTCGACGGGCTCGACGGCATACGCGCTCGGGATCTCGCCGAAGCTCTTGGCGATCATCGCCGCGGTGCGGTTGACGAGGTTGCCCCAGCCGGCGACGAGCTCGCTGTTGTTGCGCTGCACGAACTCGGCCCACGAGAAGTCGGCGTCCTGGTTCTCGGGGCCGGCCGCGCAGATGAAGTAGCGGATAGGGTCGGGGCCGTAGCGGGCGACGATGTCCTGGACGTAGATGACGTGCTTGCGGCTCGTCGAGAACTGCTTGCCCTCGAGGGTCATGAACTCGGACGCGACGACCTCGGTCGGCAGGTTGAGCTCGCCGTACGCGCCGGGCGCGCCGCCCTTGTCGCCCTTGCCGGCGTAGCCGAGCAGCTCGGCCGGCCAGATCTGGCTGTGGAAGGTGATGTTGTCCTTGCCCTGGAAGTAGTAGGACACGGCCGCCGGGTCGTTCCACCACTCGCGCCAGCGGTCCTCCTGGCCGGGGCCGAGGCGCCGGGCCCACTCGATCGAGGCCGAGAGGTAGCCGATGACGGCGTCGAACCACACGTAGAGGCGCTTGGTCGGGTTGTCCTCCCACCCCTCGAGCGGGATGGGGATGCCCCAGTCGATGTCGCGCGTCATGGCGCGGGGCCGAACGTCCTTGAGGAGGTTCTTGGAGAACTTGATGACGTTGGGGCGCCACGTGCCGGAGGCCTCGCGGCCGTCGAGCCACTCCCCCAGCGCACCGGCGAGCGCTGGCAGGTCGAGGAAGAAGTGCTGGGTCTCGATGAACTCGGGCGTCTCGCCGTTGATCTTGCTGCGCGGGTTGATGAGCTCGTCGGCGTCGAGCTGGTTGCCGCAGTTGTCGCACTGGTCGCCGCGCGCCTCGGGGAAGCCGCAGATCGGGCAGGTGCCCTCGATGTAGCGGTCGGGCAGGGTGCGACCGGTCGACGGGCTGATGGCGCCCTTCGTCGTCTGCTCGATCATGTAGCCGTTGGCGTGGACCTGGCGGAACAGCTCCTGCACGACCGCATAGTGGTTGCGCGTCGTGGTGCGGGTGAAGAGGTCGTAGGACAGGCCGAGGTCGGTGAGGTCCTGGGCGATGACGGCGTTGTACTTGTCGACGAGCTGCTGGGGCGTGACGCCCTCCTCCTCGGCGAGGACGAGGATCGGGGTGCCGTGCTCGTCGGTGCCCGAGACCATGAGGACGTCGTGGCCGGCCATCCGCATGTACCTGCTGAAGACGTCGGAGGGCACACCGAAACCGGCCACGTGGCCGATGTGGCGCGGGCCGTTGGTGTACGGCCAGGCGACGGCAGACAGGACATTGCTCATGGCGAGCAATCCTAGGCGGGCCGTGCGCGCGGCCGCGCACGAGTAGTCGGCTGTCGGGTTCGTTCAAGCGGTCGCGTGCCCCCGACGGGTACGACGGAGGCATGACTGGTCATGTTGCACACGCGAAGGTCACCGTCGACGCCACGCCGCAGCAGGCATGGCAGGCCCTCACCGACCCGGAGCAGGTCCGCCGGTGGATGGTGGGCACCGAGGTGAGCACCGACTGGCAGGTCGGCAGCCCCATCACGTGGCGGGGCGAGATGAACGGAAAGCCCTACGAGGACAAGGGCGAGGTGCTCGAGGTCGACGAGCCGAGGCGGCTGTCGACGACGCACTACAGCCCGCTCATGGGCCAGGAGGACCGGCCGGAGAACTACCACACGGTCACCTACACGCTCGACGGCGAGGGCGACGGACCGACCACCGTCACGCTGGAGCAGGACGGCAACGAGTCCGCCGAGCAGGCCGAGCAGTTCTCCGCGAACTGGCAGAGCATGCTCGACGCGTTCAAGGAGTCCGTCGAGAAGTCCTGAGCCACAGCGGAAAACCAGGTGAAGGGCGGCGGCCGTCCGCCCTAGCCTCGTGATGGAGGGCGGCCCGGTCCCGGACGCCCCAGACCTTCAAGGAGTGGTCATGCGCGCACGTCTCGTCCCGATGACCCAGCCGCACTCCTCGAAGGACCAGACGTGTGACACGCAGAACGCTCAACCTCGGGATCCTCGCGCACGTTGACGCGGGCAAGACGACCCTGACCGAACGGCTCCTCCACACCGCGGGGGCCATCGCCGACGTCGGCAGCGTCGACGCGGGCACGACGCAGACCGACTCGCTCGCGCTCGAACGCGCGCGCGGCATCACCATCCGCTCGGCCGTCGCGACCTTCGTCGTCGACGACGTGACGGTCAACCTCATCGACACCCCGGGCCACCCCGACTTCATCGCCGAGGTGGAGCGGGCGCTCGGGGTGCTCGACGGCGCCGTGCTCGTCGTGTCGGCCGTCGAGGGGGTCCAGCCCCAGACCCGTGCCCTCATGGGGGCGCTGCGGCGGCTGCGGGTCCCGACGCTGCTCTTCGTCAACAAGGTCGACCGCACGGGGGCCGACGTGGGGCGCGTCGTCGAGGAGGTGCAGCAGCGGCTCGGCGTCGGGACGGTGCTGCTCACCGACGTGTGCGACGCGGGCCGTGGCACGGCGGCGTCGGCGTCGGGGCGCGAGGGTGCCGTCCTCGACGCGCTGCTCGCCGACGTGCTGAGCGTCCACGACGACGCCCTGCTGGCCGAGCTCGTCGACCACGCGGAGCGGATCGCCCCGCGCCGGCTGCGCGAGGAGCTCGCCCACCAGACCGCGGCCTGCGAGGTGTGCCCGGTGCTCGCCGGCTCCGCCATGACCGGTGCCGGGGTGCCCGAGCTGCTGCGGCAGCTCGTCGAGCTGCTGCCCACGTCCGGTGGGGATCCCGTGAACGGCGACGAGCCATCGGCGCGCGTCTTCAAGGTCGAGCGCGGCCCGACCGGCGAGCGCATCGCGTACGTGCGGGTCTTCGCCGGTCGCCTCGTCGTGCGCGACACCGTGGGTGCGGGCCACCCGGCACGGGTCGACGGCGAGCGCAGCGGGCGGCGGGGCGGCGGGGACAAGATCAAGGGCCTGCGCGTCTTCGACCACGGGAGGTGGGTCGACCGCCACGAGGTCGGTCCCGGTGAGGTGGCCCGCGTGACGGGACTGTCCCGGGCCAGGGTGGGCGACGCGATCGGCGTCGGCGACCCTGTCAGCGGCTCGGCGCAGTTCTCGCCCCCGACCCTCGAGACCGTCGTGGAGCCGGTGCACGAGCGGGACCGTGGGCGGCTCAAGGCGGCCCTGCTCCAGCTCGCCGACGAGGACCCGCTCATCGACGTGCGCCAGGACGAGCGGCGGCGCGAGCTGGCCGTGTCGCTCTACGGCGAGGTGCAGAAGGAGGTCATCGGGGCCACGCTCGCGACGGAGTTCGGCGTGGAGGTGCGGTTCCGCCCGTCGACCGTCGTGCTCGCCGAGCGGCCGGCCCGTTCGGGCACATGCGTCGAAAGGCTGCACAGCCCGACGAACCCCTTCAACGCCTGGCTCGGCGTGCGGGTCGACCCGCTCCCGCCCGGCAGCGGGGTCGAGGTCCGTGCCGAGGTGGCGGCGTCCTCCACGCCGGACTACCTCTACCGCAACCTCGCCGGCTTCGAGGCGGCCTTTCGCGAGTTCACGCGCGAGACCTTCGCGGAGGGCCTGCTCGGCTGGGAGGTGACCGACTGCAGGGTGACGGTGACCGAAAGCGTCTACGCGTCCGCCGACGGGCCGCCGTCGACGCGTGGACCGATGAGCACGGCCACCGACTTCCGCCGGCTCGCGGCCCTCGTGCTCATGCGGGCACTCGAGGACGCGGACACGGTCGTGTGCGAGCCCGTGCTCGCCGCCCGGTTCGACGTGCCGGCGCGGGCCGCGGGTGGGGTCGTCGCGCTGGTCTCGCGGCTGGGAGGCCGGGTTCGCAGCCAGTTCACCTCCGGCGGCGAGTCGGCGATCGGTGCCGACGTGCCCGCGACCCGGCT
>CBHRRQ010000140.1:0-10721 GCA_966081555.1 uncultured Terrabacter sp. | reverse complement strand
CTCGTGCCGGTCGACCGCGATCCCGCCACCGGGCGATGGACCGGGCCGTTCGTGATGGCCTCCATCAACACCCGCATCGTGCGCCTGTCCAACACGCTGAGCGACTGGTCCTACGGCCGTGGGCTGCGCTACCGGGAGGTGACCGACTTCGGCTCGGGCCCGATGTCCCCGCTCATGGCCGGCGGCATGGCGGTCGGCCTCGGCGGTGTCGTCGCCGGCCTGTCGTTCACGCCGACCCGCGCCGTCCTCGACCGGTTCCTGCCGAGGCCCGGCGAGGGCCCCGGCCGGGACGCGCGAGCCGCCGGTCGCTTCCGGATGGACATCCATGCCACGACGACCACGGGCGCGCGCTACCGCACCCGGGTGGGTGCCGACTACGACCCCGGCTACGGCGGCAGCGCGATCATGTTCGGCGAGACCGCCCTCGCCCTGGCCACCGACGACGGCATCCCGTGCCGCTCCGGCGTCTGCACACCGGCCACGGCGGTCGGTGACGTGCTCACCGAACGGCTTCGTGCGCAAGGATTCACGTTCGAGGTCGAGCGTCTGTCGCACGCCTGAGGCATGATGGGCCGCGCACAGGACACGCCCCGGTCCGAGCCGAACCGGACCGGGCACGACAGGGAGGCATCACTGTGGGACGCATCGAGGTGCACGAGTTCATCTCGCTCGACGGGGTCTACGAGAGCCCGAGCTGGACGGCGGAGTACCCCTTCGACCCGAAGATGGGCGAGGCCATCGGCACGTTTACCGGACCCGGCTCCGAGCTGCTGCTCGGCCGACGCACCTACGAGATGTTCGCGCCCGCGTGGTCGACGCGCACCGACGAGGACGACCCGGGCGCCTCGTTCTTCAACGGCGCCCGCAAGAACGTCGTCTCCTCGACGCTGCGCGACCCCGACTGGAACAAATCGCGCGTCATCGGGTCCTACGACCCCGCGCGCATCGCCGAGCTGCGAGACGAGGTCGAGGGATCGCTCTACGTCAGCGGCAGCGGCACGCTCGTGCGGGCCATGCTCCGCGACGGGCTCGTCGACGGCCTGCACCTCTTCGTCTACCCGGTGGTGCTGGGGTCGGGGGAGCGCCTCTTCACCGACGACGAGCTGGTGCGGCTGACGCTGACCGAGACGGAGGTGTACGACAGCGGTGTCGTCCACCTCGCCTACTCGCAACGCTGAGCGAAGCGCCCACCCCCAAAGGAGTGCTTGACGGTTGCCACGACCGCGCGGCATACTTCCAAACATGTCTTTGGGGGAAGGGCGCATCAGCGAGCTCCGCGCCACGGCACACCCGCTGCGGCTGCAGATGCTCTCGCTGCTCACCGGCGCCGAGCTGAGTGCCGCCGAGGTCGCCCGCGAGCTCGGCATCACCCAGGCCAACGCGAGCTACCACCTGCGCCAACTGGAGGCCGCCGGGCTGCTCGAGATCGCCGGCGAGGAGACCGTGCGCGGGGGGCGGGCCAAGAAGTACCGCCACCCGTGGGACGCGCCCACCGTGCGACCGCAGGCCGGCAACGACGACGAGCGCCTTGCGTACGCCCGGGTGCTCGCCGACATGATCCCGCGACGCTTCGTCGAGCGTGAGCCGGGCACTCGCAGTCGGTTCACCGACGCCGACCTCTGGGTCGAGCCGGAGGTGTGGGACCGCGTCACCGCCCTGCTCGACGAGGCCGGCTCGCTGCTCCACGCATCGGCCCGACCGCCGCGCAGCGAGGGCACCATCAGGACGGCGCTGTCGATCGCGGCCTTCCGGCTGAAGGCCGCGACCGACAACCGCGAGGAGTCTCGGTGAAGGCCGCAACGAAGGTCCAAGAGTCCCTAGGCGCGCTGGGCGACCGCCGCTTCGCGTGGTACTTCACGGCACGCACCGTCTCGACCGCCGGGTCGGTGATGGTGCCCGTGGCCCTCGCCTTCGCGGTGCTGCACATCGACCAGTCGGCCGGGGCGCTGGCCCAGGTGCTCGGGGTGCGCACCCTCGCCCTCGTCGTCTTCCTGCTCGTCGGCGGCGTCGTCGCTGACCGGTTCTCCCGCATCGTCGTGCTCCAGGTCTCCCACGTGCTCACCTGCCTCACCCAGGCCGTCGCCGCCGGCCTCATCATCAGCGGCCACGCGACCCTGACCCAGCTGACGGTCATCGAGGGCGTCAACGGTGCGGTCTCGGCGTTCACGATGCCGGCCATGATGGGCGTCGTCCCGCTCGTCGTCGACCGGGCCCGCCTGCAGCAGGCCAACGCCCTGCTCTCGTTCAGCCGCAGCGGGCTGTCGATCATCGGCCCGGCCGTCGCCGGCCTGCTCGTCGTGGGGGTGGGGCCCGGGTGGGCACTCGCCGTCGACGCCTTCACGTATGCCGTCGCCATCGTCTGTCTCGCACGCGTCGGCCTCCCGCCCCGTTCGCAGGAGGGCGGCCCGCGCCGTCACTCGATGGTGCGTGAGCTGCGGGAGGGCTGGGGCGAGTTCTCCAGCCGCGAGTGGCTCTGGGTCATCGTGCTCGCCTTCGGCCTGACGAACGCGATCCACACGGGCGTCATCGGCGTGCTCGGACCCCTCGTCGCGAAGTCGACCGACGCGATCGGTGAGGCAGGGTGGGGGCTCGTGCTGAGCGCCGAGGCGGTCGGGACCGTGCTCATGACGCTCGTCATGCTGCGGCTGCGGCTGCGGCACCCGCTGCGGGCCGGCATGGTCGCCATCTGCGTGCTCGCCGTGCCGATGGTGCTGCTCGGCGTCGCGCCGGCCCTCGTGCCCGTCGCCGTGGGCTTCTTCCTCGCCGGCGCCGCCGTGGAGGTGTTCGGGGTCGGCTGGAACACCGCTCTCCACGAGCACGTGCCGGTGTCGGTGCTGTCCAGGGTCTCGAGCTACGACGCCCTCGGCTCGTTCGTCGCCATCCCCATCGGCACGTTCCTCTACGGCTGGCTCGCGACGACGGTCGACGTCGAGACGCTGCTGGTGGTCAGCGCCGCCGTCTACGTGGCCATCTCGCTCGGGGCGCTGCTCTCGCGGTCGGTGCGCGACCTGGGCCGGCCGTCGGACGACCCCGGGGAGGCTCCGACCGACCGCGCTGTCGACGGCGAGGCTCTCGACGCGCGGGGCTGAGCTGCCCGGTGGGGGCTCAGCGCGCCACGACCCCGTTGTGCGCAGCCAGCACGGTCTGCAGGGGACGCGAATCGACCAGCGTGGGGTTGGACGACGACTGGTGCGACCAGCCGTACGCGTAGTCCATCGCGGGTGACGGGACGAGACGGTCCCACTCGGCCAGCATCGCCCGCATCTGGGTCGCGGTCGGCAGCCGGTAGTACCCGCCCGGGATGTTCTGCTGTCCGAAGGCCTGGAAGACGGGCACGATCGCCGACAGGGGGATGCCTGCTCCACGCGCGGCGGTGACCTTGTCGCGGATCTTGGTCACCGGGCAGCCCGGCGAGGCCACCGAGCACGGGTAGGGGTCGATGCCGACGAGGTCGACGTGCGACATGGCCGGTCGCAGGGCGCTGTAGTCGGCGACCCGCGAGAGCACGATGAAGGACTTCTGGGCCCCGCGGCTCCTGGAGCGGATGTAGTCCGCCCGGCTCGCGAGGGCGGCCGCGGCCCGGGGGCAGTCGGCCACGTGCGGCTCGTCCGAGAGGTAGTAGCCGTAGACCTTGGGGTTCGCGGCAAGCCGGTCCACGGCCGAGCGGAAGGTGGCGTCGGCGGGCGTCGGGCACTTCTGGCCGAGCCAGACCAGCCCCTGCACTCCCGTCGGCAGCGTCGCGACGCCGGAGACGCTCGTGTCGAAGACGTTGTACCCCAGCGCCTTCGGGGCCGTGGCGCCACGCAGGTTGCTGATGAAGTGCCTCGTCGTGGGTGAGACCGCCTGCCCGCTCGAGGGCGCGCTCAGGGGGACCAGCAGGACCGCGACGGCGAGGGCCAGCAGGACCCGGCGCACCGGACGGGAGGAGACGGCCGGTCGGACGGGGCGGGGAGCAGTGCTACGGGTGTCACGCATCGGGGTCCTTCGTGAGCCGGCAAGGAGTGGCTGCCGTCCGCGCGGACGTGAGACGGCGTGTCACCCAGATTGCACTGTTCAACCCGGTTTGGTGGCTGATGGGCTGGATCGGGCGTGTTCGGTCCACGACCCGGACCGGGCGTCTGCGGCGGTCCGTCGCGGTGCGAGCCGCGGCGGCTGGTGGTCACGGTGCGGCCGTCCGGGCCTAGAATCGGCGCTGCCCGCCCGACCCCGCCCGAAGGACCCGTCTCAGTGTCGATCAAGGACATCCGCCTCTTCGGCGATCCGGTGCTTCGCACCGCGGCTGCCGTGGTCGTCGACTTCGACAAGCAGCTGCGGGTGCTGGTGAAGGACCTCGAGGACACGATGCTCGACGCGCCCGGCGCCGGGCTCGCGGCGCCCCAGATCGGGGTGGGGCTGCGAGTCTTCACGTACTGGGTCGACGGCGTGCTCGGACACCTCGTCAACCCCGTGCTCGACCTGTCCGACGAGGAGCAGGACGGGCCGGAGGGCTGCCTGTCGATCCCGGGGCTCGCCTTCGACACGAAGCGCGCCCTGAAGGTCGTGGCCAAGGGCCAGAACATGCACGGCGAGCCGGTCGTCCTCGAGGGCACGGAGCTGCTCGCCCGGTGCGTCCAGCACGAGACCGACCACCTCGACGGCATCCTCTTCGTCGACCGGCTCGACCCGGCGGCGCGGCGCGAGGCGATGCGGGCGATCCGCGAGGCGGAGTGGTTCGCCGAGAACCCGCCAGAGGTGCGCATCAGCCCGCACTCGACCTTCGGTCGGGCGATGTGACATGAGAGTCGTCTTCGCGGGCACCCCCGACGCGGCCGTGCCCAGTCTCGAGGCGGTCGCGGCCTCGACGCACGAGCTCGTCGCCGTCGTCACCCGTCCCGATGCCCCCTCCGGCCGTGGCCGGCGCCTCGAGCCCTCTCCCGTGCGCCGTCGCGCCGAGGAGCTCGGGGTGCCGGTGCTCACGCCCGCCCGAGTCAAGGACCCCGACTTCCTCGACGCCCTGCGGCAGCTGGCCCCGGACGCCTGCCCCGTCGTCGCGTACGGCAACCTCATCCCCTCCGAGGCGCTCACCATCCCTCGGCTCGGCTGGGTGAACCTGCACTTCTCACTGCTGCCGGCCTGGCGTGGTGCGGCGCCCGTGCAGCACGCCGTGATGGCCGGCGACGAGGTGACCGGAGCCTCGACGTTCGTCATCGAGCGCGGCCTCGACACGGGGCCCGTGCTCGGGGTCATGACCGAGACGATCCGGCCCACCGACACCGCCGGCGACCTGCTCGAGCGACTGTCCGTCGCCGGCGCCGGGCTGCTCGTCGCCACCCTGGACGGCCTCGAGGCTGGTCGGCTCGTCGCCCAGCCCCAGCCGGCCGAGGGTGTCTCACTCGCCCCGAAGATCGAGGTCGACGACGCCCGGATCCCCTGGCAGCGCCCGGCGCTGGCGATCGACAGGCTCGTGCGCGGCTGCACCCCCGCACCGGGTGCCTGGACGACGTTCCGGGGCGAGCGGCTCAAGGTCGCGCCGGTGACTCCGGCGTCCGCCCCCGACCTGTCGTCGTCCGACCCTCTCGCACCCGGCGAGCTGCTCGTGACGAAGAAGGCCGTCTTCGTCGGCACGGGCACCGAGCCGGTGCGGCTCGGACAGGTGCAGGCCCACGGCAAGAAGGTGATGGCTGCCGCTGACTGGGCGCGTGGCACGCGCATCGAGCCGGGGGAGCGGGTCGGCGATGAGTGAGCGTCGTGGTGACCGCCAGCGGCCACAGGCCCGGGAACGCTCGGCCGGCCACCGGTCAGAGCTGCGCCCGTCCGAGCGCGCCCGACGCACCGACCCGGCACGGCTGGCCTCCTACACGGCGATGCGCGACGTCGCCGACGGCGGCTACGCCAACCTCGTTCTGCCGAAGATCTTGCGCGACAAGCAGATCCGTGGGCGCGACGCCGGCTTCGCCACCGAGCTCGTCTACGGGGCGACCCGCCTCTCCGGCCTCTACGACGCGATCATCGCCTCGGCCGCCGGCCGCCCGGTCACGAAGATCGACGGGAACGTCCTCGACACGCTGAGGCTCGGTGCACACCAGCTGCTCGGCATGCGGGTCGCCACCCACGCGGCGGTGGACGAGACCGTCGCCCTCGCGCGCCAGGTGAACGGTGCCGGTGCGTCGGGCTTCGTCAACGCGGTCATGCGGCGCATCAGCGAGCGGACCCCCGACGAATGGGTCTCGGTCGTGACCGACGGGATCACCGACCCCGTGGAGCGCCTCGCGCTGCGCACCTCGCACCCCGTGTGGGTCGCCAAGGCCCTGCGCGCGGCGCTGATCGGCCACGGCGCGGCCACTCCTGCCACCGTGGACGCCTCGCTGACGGCGCTGCTCGAGAGCGACAACGAGCCGGCCAAGGTGTCGCTCGTGGCCCGTCCGGGCCTCGCCTCCCTCGACGAGCTCGAGCACGAGGGTGCCCGGCGCTCAGGCCTCAGTCCCGTCGGCGCGACCCTGCCCGAGGGTGACCCGGGCGCCATCGCCGCCGTGCGTGAGGGTCGCGCGGCCGTGCAGGACGAGGGCTCGCAGCTGCTCGTCCTGGCGCTCGCCCGCGCCGACGTGAGCGGTGAGGCAGCCCGGCACGAGCGGTGGCTCGATCTCTGCGCCGGTCCCGGCGGGAAGGCCGGCCTGCTCGCCGCTCTCGCCATCGAGCGACGAGTTCCGTTCGTGGCCAACGAGATCAGCGAGCACCGTGCCGACCTCGTGTGGCAGACCCTTGCCGCGGCCCGCGCCGCCGCGCGAGAGGCCGACGTCAGTCTCAAGGTGCGCGAGGGTGACGGTCGCGACATGGGCGAGGTCGAGCCGGGCGGATTCAGCCGGGTCCTCATCGACGCCCCCTGCACCGGCCTCGGTGCCCTGCGCCGGCGCCCCGAGGCGCGCTGGCGACGCACCCCCGACGACGTGGCAGCTCTCGCCGGGCTCCAGCGCGAGCTGCTCACCTCCGGCATCGACGCCACGGCGCCGGGCGGTCTCGTCGGCTACGCCACGTGCAGCCCGCACCTCAACGAGACGCGGTTCGTCGTCAGCGACATCGTCAAGAGACGAGACGACGTCGAGATCGTCGACGCGCGAGGCCTTTTCGTCGATGCGTCCGGCGACCCGCTGGACCACCTCGGTGACGGTCCCTTCGTGCAGCTGTGGCCGCACCTGCACGGCACCGACGCGATGTTCTTCGCGCTGCTGCGCCGGCGCTGACGGGCGACGTGCCCACCCGCTGGGTGGGCGGACGGACGGAAACTCGCTCGACCACGGACCCACCGGCTCGGCAGGGTGGAGGCGTGACGGCATACGCGATGGACGACCTCACCCCCAGCCCCTTCGACGAGCGCGTCGCCCCCACGTACGACGAGGGATCCGCGTACATGTTCGACCCGGACGTCCTCGGCCCCACCGTCGACGTGCTCCACGAGCTCGCCGGCGACGGCCCGGCCCTCGAGCTCGCCGTGGGGACCGGACGGGTGGCGCTGCCGCTGCAGGAGCGTGGCCTCGAGGTGCACGGCATCGACTTCTCCGAGGCCATGGTCGCCGAGCTGCGACGCAAGCCGGGCGGGGACCGACTGCCGGTGACGATCGGCGACATGGCGACGACACGCGTGGGCAGCGACTACCGGCTGGTCTACCTCGTCTACAACACCATCACCAACCTGCTCACGCAGGACGAGCAGGTCGAGTGCTTCCGCACCGCAGCCGAACAGCTCGCTCCCGGGGGCGTTTTCGTCATCGAGGTCTTTGTCCCGCAGCTGCGGCGGATGCCGCCCGGGCAGTCTGCCGTCCCCTTCCACGTGGGGGAGCGGCATGTCGGACTCGACACCGTCGACGTCGTGACGCAGCGCTCCGTCTCGCACCACTTCACCCAGGTCGGTGTCGACGCGCGCGGACGCCGGCTCGCGACCTACGGCGCGTCGTCGCACCGCTACGTGTGGCCGTCCGAGCTCGACCTCATGGCCCGTCTCGCCGGTCTGACGCTGCGCGACCGGTGGGCCGACTGGACGCGAGCACCGTTCACCGCCGAGTCGGAGTCCCACGTGTCCGTGTGGGCCAAGGGGGCCGAGTGACCGGGGCGCCGCGCCCCTAGGCTGTGCGCGTGCAGATCTCACCGAGCATCCTCTCCGCCGACTTCGCGAACCTCGAGGCCGAGCTGGGCCGCATCGCCAATGCCGACTGGGCGCACGTCGACGTCATGGACGCCCACTTCGTGCCCAACCTGACGCTGGGCCTGCCGGTCGTCGAGGCGCTGCTCAAGGTGAGTCCCGTCCCGATCGACGCGCACCTCATGATCGAGGACCCCGACCGTTGGGCGCCGCAGTACGCCGAGGCCGGGTGCCAGTCGGTGACCTTCCACGTCGAGGCGGCCCGAGACCCCCGCGGCCTCGCGCGAGCCCTGCGCGCCGCGGGCGCGCGCGCCTCGATGGCGATCTATCCCGGCACGGACTTCGGCCCCTACGCCGACCTGCTGCCCGAGCTCGACATGGTGCTCGTCATGACCGTCGAGCCGGGCTTCGGCGGGCAGTCGTTCATGGCCGACCAGATGCCGAAGGTGGCCCAGGTGCGTGAGGCCGTGCGCCGTCATGGCGGTGAGATCTGGGTGCAGGTCGACGGCGGGGTGAGCGCCGACACGATCGAGCAGTGCGCCGAGGCCGGCGCCGACGTCTTCGTCGCCGGGTCGGCGGTCTACGGCGCCGAGGACGCGGCCGCCGCCGTGGACGAGCTGCGCGCCCTCGCCGCCCGCCACCGGCACTGACCGGCACGCGAACCCGCCGTCCCGGGTGGTGGCCATCACGTGGGCACGATGTGTGCACGTGAGGCCGGCAGGTGCATACTGGCCGTACGTGCTCCGGGGTCGGTGTAATTCCGAGCCGGCGGTTAAAGTCCGCGACCCGACCGCATCCAGCGGCCGGTTGACCTGGTGAAATTCCGGGACCGACGGTGAAAGTCCGGATGGGAGGCAGCACGAGACAGGCCGTCGAGGTCTGGGGCTTTTCGGCATCGTCCGTCGGCCCCGGTCCGCGTGGCGTGTGGAGTACCCCGGAGTTCGTCCGTGCACCGACGAACGACCAAGGACGAACACCACATGCAGGCTCTTGCTCTGGCCGACCAGACGAAGAACGTCTTCCAGCAGGCCATCGACGCCGCGATCCCGATCGGGCCCTACCAGCTGCACTGGCTGGAGCTCATCGGCGTGCTCATCGGGCTCGCCTCCGCCTACCTCGGCATGCGCCGATGGGTCTGGGCGTGGCCCGTGGGCATCCTCGCCAACGTCATGCTCTTCTTCGTGTACCTCGGAGCCGTGTTCGGCGCCGACGAGCGCATCCCGCTCTTCGGGCAGGCCGGCCGGCAGGTCTTCTTCATCATCACAAGCATCTACGGCTGGTGGCGCTGGTCGCAGGTGCGCCGCCTCAACCACGCCGACGACGCGAGCGGCGTCGCCATCACCCCGCGGTGGGCCACCCAGCGTGAGCGCGTCGCCGTCGTCGCCTTCTGGCTCGTCGGCACGGTCGTCGTGCACCAGGCCTTCGTGTGGCTGTGGAACCTCTCGCCGAACCCGTTCTTCACGCCCGAGTGGTGGTTCTACTGGTGCGACGCCTGGATCTTCGTCGGCTCGATCGTCGCGACGTATGCGATGGCGCGCGGCTGGAACGAGTTCTGGCTCGCCTGGATCGGCGTCGACCTCGTGGGCGTCCCGTTCGGTTTCGCCACGAACTACGTGCCGACCGCGGTGCTCTACACCTTCTACGGCCTCTTCGTCGTCTACGGCTTCACCCAGTGGGTCAAGGCATCCCGGGTCGACCGCAAGGACGTCGAGCCCCAGCTCGCCGGGACGACGACGGCCTGACGATGGGCGACTCGACGGCACCGGCCTGGATGCGACGGGCCCTGCAGCTCGCCGCCTCCGGGCCGTGGCCCGACCCCAACCCCCGTGTCGGCTGCGTGCTCGTCGGAGCCGACGGCGACGTCGTGGGGGAGGGCCACCACCACGGCGCCGGCTCGCCGCACGCCGAGATCGAGGCGCTCGGGGCGGCGGGCGGGGCGGCGCAGGGCGCCACCGCCTACGTCACCCTGGAGCCGTGCTCGCACACGGGCCGCACCGGCCCGTGCACCGAGGCGCTCATCGAGGCGGGCGTCTCGCGGGTCGTCTTCGCGCAGTCGGACCCCAACCCCGACGCCGCGGGCGGTGCCGAGCGCCTGCACGAGGCCGGCGTCCGCGTGACGGGAGGTGTGCTCGCCGAGGAGGCCGAGGCGCTCAACGCCAGGTGGGCGCGCACCGTGCGGCTCGGCCGACCCCTGGTGACGTGGAAGCTCGCGACGACGCTCGACGGGCGCAGCGCGGCCGCCGACGGCACCAGCCAGTGGATCACCGGCGAGGCCGCCCGTGCCGACGTGCACACCCTGCGCGCCACGCGCGATGCCGTCCTCGTGGGCACGGGCACCCTTCTCGCCGACGACCCGCGTCTCACCGTGCGTATGCCGGACGGGGGGCTCACGTCGCACCAGCCTCTCCGCGTCGTGATGGGAATGCGGCCCGTGCCGCCGGACGCCCGCGTGTGGGCGGCGCCCGGTGAGGTCCTCCACCTGCCGACCCGGGACCCGCGCGAAGCGCTGGACTCGCTGTGGCACAGGGGCGTCCGCGACGTCTGGCTCGAGGGCGGGCCGACCCTGGCGGCGGCGTTCCTGCGCGCCGGCCTCGTCGACGACGTCTAC
>CBHRRQ010000139.1:0-10741 GCA_966081555.1 uncultured Terrabacter sp. | reverse complement strand
GAACGGTTACGAATCGTGGAAGTCGTGTGGACTTCGTGGGGCAAAGGCGTGGTGTGCGCCTCCGTAGGTTTCTGGTCAGAGGGATCGAGCGATCCCAAACCAGAACTTCCGGGCCGTGCCCGGCCCGATCACAGGAGCACACACCATGAGCGTTCTCACCAGCAAGAAGGTCCTCGTCCCCCTCGCCACGGCGGCCATCGCCGGCGCCCTCGCCGTCGGCTCCGGTGCCGACTTCTCCTCGACGTCCGGCAACACGGCGAGCACCGTCACCGCCGGCACGCTGACGCAGTCCAACAGCAAGGCGAACGCGTCGATCCTCAACCTCAGCAACATGAAGCCCGGCGACTCCGTCTACGGCCAGGTCACCATCACGAACACCGGCTCGCTCGGCTCGATCTTCTCCGTCACCGAGACCGCGACGTCCGGCTTCACCGCCGGCACCCTCACCGAGAAGATCGAGGACGTCACGAACGCCAGCTCCCCGGTCTCCGTCTACTCCGGCAACTTCGGTGGCGCCGGCACGAAGTCCCTCGGCACCTGGGCCGCCGGCGAGGCGCGCACCTTCCGCGTCACCGTCACGCTGCTGTCGAGCGCGACGAACACCGAGCAGGGCAAGTCGGCTTCCACCGCCTTCGCCTGGAACGGCACGCAGACGTCGCCCACCGTCACCAACTTCGACACGAGCGCCGTCACCCCGGCCCCCTGATTCGTGACTCCGGTGCCGACGCGGGAGGGCGTCGGCACCGGGTTCACCGCACGACCAGCTGCCTCAGCTGAGCCTCACCAGAACGACCCCAACCCGTCAGCACCGTCGTCACCCTGAGCACACCCGAGAGGACACCGACATGGCCGCGAAGACCAGCCCCCGCCGTCGCAGCGCCCGCATCGCCGGCGCCCTCGGCAACCTGGCCGTCGTCGGCCTGATGCTGCTCGCGGTGGCCTACGTGCTTCCGTCGCTGCTGGGCTTCCAGCGCTACATCATCACGGGCGGGTCCATGCAGGGTACCTACGACAAGGGGTCGGTCGTCTTCGAGAAGGTCGTCCCCACCGCGCAGCTGCGGGTGGGCGACGTCATCACCTACATCCCGCCGGCGAGCAGCGGCGTCACCAACCTCGTGACGCACCGCATCGTCGCGGCGCAGCAGGGCCCGAAGGGGATCGTCTACCGCACAAAGGGTGACGCCAACCCGAGCATCGACCCCTGGACCTTCACGCTCGACCGGGCCGAGCAGGCCGTCGTCGAGTTCAACGTCCCTCAGATCGGCTGGGCACTGCTCTACCTCGCCGACCCGAGCCACCGGAAGCTGATCGTCGGGGTTCCGGCGGGGGCCATCACCCTCGTCAGCATCCTCGAGGCGTTCCGCAACGCCCGGCGCGAGAAGCGCGCCGGTGACCAGGTGGGCCGGGACGAGACCGTCCCGGCTGCCGCCGAGAGTCCCGCGCAGAACGCTTCGGCCGCGCCCTCGGCTCACCACCGTCCGGCCGTCGTCTAGGCCGGTCAGCGTCCCACCGGCTTCCCTGCGCCGGTGGGCCGCAGCACCAGCAGGCCCGTCCCTCATGGGGCGGGCCTGCTGGCACGCCCGGGCCCGAGCACGGTCGCGCCGGCGACACCGACGAACGGAGTTCCAAACTGTGGAAGTCCCGCGTCCCGGGCGTGTGCTCCGGCGAGGCTCCCGTGGCGCCCTCCTCCGTAGCGTTTGGACCATGCCGAGAACTCGAGTGCTGCTGCTGGTGGTCGCCGCGTTGGCGACCGTCCTCGGCATGACCTCGTCGTTCTCGTCGGCGTCGTTCACGTCGCAGTCGACGAACCAGCCGGCCGTCTTCACCGCCGCCGCGGACTGGACCCCGCCGACCATCACGATGAACAGCCCCGGCACGGCGGTCAGCGGCACCGTGACGCTCACCTCCACCGCCGCGGACGCGCACAGCGGCCTGGCATCGGTGCTCTACGAGTACTACGCCTCGAGCGGCGCGTGGACGACGGTCTGCACCTCGACGGTGAGCCCCTGGTCGTGCAGCTGGGACACGACGGCCCGCAGCGACGGCTCCTACGCCCTGCGCGCGACGGCCACCGACAAGGCCGGCAACGTCACGGTCTCCGACCCCGTCTCGACCATGGTCGCCAACAACGCGACGGTCGTCCTCAGCGACCCCGGCAGCTACGTGCGTGGCAACGTCTCGCTCTCGGCCACGATCTACGGCGGCGGGTCGCTCGTCTACACGACGACGTTCGAGTACGCCGTCAGCGGCGGCACCACGTGGAAGACCCTTCCGCTGTGCTCCCCCGCCGCGGTCGGCCAGACGTTCACCTGCACGTGGAACACGACCGGCCTGGCGAGCGGCTCCTACGACCTGCGGGCCGTCGCGACCGCCGGCAGCACCAAGGTCACCTCGGCCGCGGTCACCGACGTCATGGTCGACAACACGGCTCCGGCCGTCACGATGACCGACCCCGGGGCGACCCTGAGCGGCACCGTGACCCTCGGGGCGACGTCGACCGACGCGGACTCGGGCGTGGGCCAGGTCGTCATCCAGTACGCGCCGAACGGCACCACCACGTGGACGACGGCCTGCACGATCGGGTCCTCGCCCTTCACCTGCCGTTTCGACACGACCAAGCTCGCCAACGGCAGGTACGACTTCCGCGCGGTCTCCACCGACAACGCCGGCAACTCCGCGACCTCGGCCTCGGTCACCGGCCGCACCGTCGACAACACCGTCTCGTCGGTCGCCATGGAGGACCCGGGCGCCTACCTGACCGGCACCGTCACCCTCACCGCGACGGCCACCGCCCGTACCGGTGTCGCGTCGGTCGCGATCCAGCGGTCTCCCAACGGCGCCGGCACCTGGACCACCGCGTGCACCCTCACCGGTTCGTCGCCGTTCTCGTGCTCGTGGGCCTCGACGAGCACCCCAGACGGCCTCTACGACTTCCGCGCCGTGCTCACCGAGACGGGCGGCGCCGTCACGACCTCGGCGGTCGTCAGCTCTCGCCGCGTCGACAACACCGCCCTGCGTGGGGCCGACGTGCAGGCGGCGAACGGCGGCGCGACCCTCGGCAAGATCGAGGCGAACGACTCGCTCACGCTCACCTACACCGACACGGTCAAGCCGGCGTCGATCACCCCGACGTTCACCGGCTCCGCCCTGGCCGTCCAGGTCCGCTTCCGCGACGGCGCCCTCCTGGGCCTCACGAGCAAGGACGACACCCTCGACGTGCTCGTCGGCGGCTCGGTCATCAACCTCGGCTCGGTCAACCTCAAGGAGGACTTCATCAAGTCGAGCAAGACGACCGTCTACAACGCCACCATGACGTCGAGCACCGTGGTCGTCGGGTCGGCCAACCGCACGGTCATCACCCTCAAGCTGGGTTCGCTCTCGAGCGGTGGCGCGGTGCGCACGGTCACCACGGCCCAGAACATGGTGTGGACCCCGTCGACGAGCGCGACCGACATGTTCGGCACGGCCACCTCAGGTGCCCCGGTGACCGAGACCGGCGCCCTGGACAAGGACTTCTGATGCCACCCGAGGCCGCCGTCGTGCCGCCCACCCCGGCCGTATGCCGTTCGCCCTGGTCGCGCGCGGCTGCCCTGGGTGCGTGGGGCCTCGCCGGCCTGCAGACTTCCGCGCTCGTCACCCGACCCGACGCGGCGGCATACGTGCGGGTGCTCCTGGCCGTCGGGGCGCTCGCCGCGGCGGCGGCGGGGGTGGGCCTCGCCCTGCGCAACTGCGTGGTGTCGCGGATGATGGCCGGCGTCGTCTCCGTCACGACCCTGGGCGGCGTCGGCCTGCTGCTGACCGTCGGCGAGCCGGGGGGCGACCCGGTCCCGGCGGGCGGCGGTGTGTGGACTGCCCTCGCCCTCGGCGGCGCCGTGCTCTCGGGGCTGGCCGGTGATGCGGCGCGACGGCGTCGACGGGCGAATGCCGCGTCGTTGCGGGCGAATCCGGATAATTTGGGCACATGGCGACCCAGGTTCTGCTCGTGGAGGACGACGACGACATCGCCGGCGCGCTGGTCATGGCGCTGGCTCGAGATGACCACGAGGTCACTCGCGTCTCCAACGGCACCGCCGCGATCGACCACGTCGCCACCCGGCCCACCCAGGTCGTCCTGCTCGACCTCGGCCTCCCCGACATCGACGGCCTCGAGGTCTGCCGCCGCATCCGCGCCCATGGCTACGGGGGCGTCGTGATCATCCTGACCGCCCGCGGCGGTGAGCTCGACCGGGTCGTCGGGCTCGACGTCGGGGCCGACGACTACATGCCCAAGCCGTTCTCGCTGTCCGAGCTGCTCGCGCGCATCCGCGCGAACCTGCGCCGGGGCTGGACCGGGACGACGCAGCCCGAGCCGGCCGCGACGCACCCGGCGCAGAGCGCCACCGGCGCGAGCGGTGAGGCGTCACACGCGCCCGCCCACCGCTCGAGTGCGGCGATGGCAGCGCCTGCACCCTCGACGGCGAACGGCCTCAATGTCGACACCCGGTCGCGACGCGCCTTCGTCCGTGGGGCCGAGCTCGCCCTGACGGCCAAGGAGTTCGACGTGCTGGCACTGCTCGATGCCGAGCGCGGCGCCGCGATCACCCGCGAGCAGCTGATGAGCGACGTCTGGGACGAGAACTGGTTCGGCTCCACCAAGACGCTCGACGCCACCGTGGGCCGGCTGCGGCAGAAGCTCGAGACGGCGGCGAGTCCCGCCCGGATCGCCACGGTCCGCGGCGTCGGGTTCCGGTTAGAGGACGAGCCGCCCGATGCGTGAGCGGCTCGTCGCCGCGCTCGTCGGGACGGTCGTCCTCGTGGTCGTCGTCATGACGGTCGTGCGCGCGTACGCCTTGGCCGGGGAGGTCGAGCGGACGGCGCACGCCACGGTCGAGCGATCCCTGACGATGGCGACGGTCGCGGTCGACGAGCGCCTGGCAGCGGGACGTCCGGTCACCCCCGAGTTCCTGACCGCGCTGTCGAGCGGTGTCGTCAGCATTCGGTTCCAGCCCGCCGGCGGGACCCCCGTCACCGGCGGGCCCCCGGTCTCGGCGACCGACCGCGAGTTCGCGCGGAGCACGAGTCGTCCCGACGGGTCGCAGCTCACGGTCGTGCGCCCGGCGGAGGACATCGGGCGCCGCATCTCCGACGTGCTGCTCCCCCTGGTCCTGCTCGCCCTCGGCCTGGTGCTCGCCGCGGCGGCCGCCGGCTGGGTGCTCGCGCGTCGACTCTCCCGACCGTTCCAGCAGCTGGCGGTCGCGGCCCGCGCTCTCGCCCGCGGCAGGACCGGGGTGGAGGTGCCGCACTACGGCGTCCCCGAGGCAGAGTCCATCGGCGCCGCCCTGCGCGAGGGCTTGTCCCGCCTGGACCGGATGCACGAGCGCGAGCAGCAGTTCGCCGTGAACGCCTCGCACGAGCTGCGCAGCCCGATCACCGCGCTGAAGCTGCGCGTCGAAGGGCTCGGACTCCACCCGGGCCTGCCTGACGACGCCCGCGCCGAGGTCGAGGAGCTGCACCGGGGCCTCGACCGGCTGTCCAACGCCGTCGTCGAGGTGCTCGAGTCGGCTCGCGACGAGCGTGATGCGGGCGCCAAGGCCGTCGACGCCACCCCGCTCCTCACCGAGGCGGTCGAGCGACTCGGCCCCCGGAGGGTGCGCCGCCGGGTGGAGGTGACGGCGCCGGGCGGCGTGCTCGTCGACGTCCCGGCAGACCCGCTCACCGAGGTCGTCGCCGCGCTGCTCGACGACTGCGTCGGCACCGGCACGGGCACCGTCCGCGCTGAGGTCACCGACCGCGGCACGCACGTCGAGGTGGTCGTGTCGGACGAGGGGCCGCCGCGAGCGACACCCGACCTCGTCCATCCCGACAGCGCCCCGCGGCACCTCGCCGCCGCCGCCCGCACCGCCGAGTCGTTCGGCGGTCGGCTCATGGTCGCCGACGCCCCTACGCACCGCTACCGCCTGCTCCTGCCGCGTTCCGAGGTGTGACGCGGGCGCCGCCCGCTCACCCCGCGGCGAGGTACCAGACCGCCGACGTCAGCACGGCGAGGATGAGCAGGGCGAAGAGCAGCCCGCCGGCCACGGGCAGGAACCAGCCCGCCGCCCGCCGCGAGCTGACCGCCACGAGCTTGACCACCACGGCTCCGACGACGGCGCAGCCGAGCACGCCGTGGACGACCGTCCGGGTGGGGACCGGCTCGCCGTCCGCCAGGGTGCCGGACTCGAGGCCCAGCGCCCACACGCAGTGGTAGGCCACGAAGACGGTGAGCACGAGGGCGACGGCCCCCGACGCGCGGTGGGCCGGCCCGACCCAGGCGGGCGCCGCACGGCCGAACCTGCCGTACATCCAGAGGGCTCCGAGGAACTGCAGCACCGCGAGCGCGGCGATCGCCACCGACAGCACGACCTTCATGGAGATCACGGTGCGGAAGCCCAGCGTCGTCGTGCCGGCGAGCGTCGGGTCGTGCACCTTGCCGAACACCCCGACGAGCAGGGCGACCACCGCTCCTGCGGCGAAGGCGGCCAGGGGGACGGCCATTCTTCGCGGCTGCACGCCTTCTGTCGGGGACTCGGTCATGCCGTCAGGATGCTCCCGACCTCCCTCGTGCGTCGAGCACAGGGAATCCATGGCCGGTAGCTATGGCGGATCGACCGGAGGAGTGCCATGCTCGATGCAGCACCATCGATCGACGCGACTGATGATGCAAACTTCATCGAGAAGTCTTTCGCAACTGGCCATGTTCCGTTTACACTCGTCAGTAGCGAAGGGTTGGGCCCGCACGAACCGCGCCCAGCCCTTCTGCATGTGCTGGCTCGCGCTGTCCCCCTGTCGGTGCGAGCCAGCTCAAGCAGAGAAGGACCCGGATGCCTCTGGCACCCGGGTCCTTCTCTTTGTCCGGCGGCCTCCGCAGACGCCGCCGGCGGGGTTCAGCTCCCCGGCGCGTCGCCCCGCTGTGCGCGGGTGCGGGCCGAGCCTCGCGACGAGGCGGTGGTCGACGCACCGTTGATGGTGCCGCCCTCGACCGCGTCGGACGTGATGGCGTCAGAGTCGGGCGCGGGGTCGACCGACGTCACCTGGCCCGACGGGCTGGCGTCGGACTCGCCGGAGCGGTCCTTGGCGTCGGCGATGGCGGACTGGCCCTTGGCCGCGAGGTCACCTGCCTTGTCCTTGGCCGCGTCGGCGAGCTCGGAGCCCTTCTCCTTGGCCTTGCTCGCAGCGTCGGCGACGGCCTCCTTGGCGTGGCTCACCTGCTCGGCGGCCTTGTCCTTGAGGGTCGCGGCGTCGGACGTGCCGGCCGTGCCCGCCGTGCGGGAGTCGAGGGGGGTGGCCCACGGGTCGTCGGCCTGCTGCTGCTTGCGGAAGGCTGCGACGGCAGCCACAGCGGCAGCCGTCAGACCGATCGCGATGAGCCACTTGCCCTTGCCGCCGCGCTTCTTGGCCACGGCGTCGCCCTTCAGGACGGCGTACGCGTCCTGGGCGCGGTGCCCGCTGACGGCTGCCGTCTCCCTGGCCTGCGCTGCGGCCTGCTCGAGGTGGGGCTGGGCTGCCTCACGCGCCTGCTCTGCGCCCGCGGCGAGGGCGGCGGCGGCCGTGGCGATGGCCGCGCCGACCTTGGGCAGCACGGTGTCGACGAGCGTCGACTGGGCGGCCTCCACCCGTGGCTTGGCGCGGTCGGCCGCATCATGGAGCATCGGCGCGGCGGCCTCACGGGCTGCGTGCGCCCGCTCCCGAGCGACCTCGGCCGCGTCGTGCAGGGCTGGTGAGGCTGCCTCCCTGGCCGCCGCGAGGCGCTCGCGGGCTGCCTCAGCGGCGTCGTGGAGCACCGGGGCGGCGGCCTCGCGGGCCGCGTGTGCGCGCTCGAGCGCGGCCTGCCTGGCTGCTGCAGAAGCCTCGCTCGCCGAGGCGGCGGCATTGAGCTTCAGCGCGTCCAGGCGATCGCTGGCGGCCGAGCCGAGATCGGCGGCCGCGGCGCGCGCCTGGTCGACGGCAGCCTCCGTGCGGGACTGCTTGGTTCGGAACATTCGTCCTCCTAGGTCCACTCGTCCTTACCCATCCTGCCAAGTTCAGTGACGCTCCGCACGGCCGTCTGTCGTGGGTGTGGCGTGCTCGGGGCCCGGGGCGTCGTGGCCCTGACGGGGGTCGTGCCCCTGGTGCCCCGGAACGGTCGGCGGGTGGTCGAGACCCAGCACGGTGTCCTCGAGCGTCGTGTCCTCCAGCGCCTCGCGGGTGGGGGCGGGCACGTCGCCCGCTGCCGCGCCGAACCCGCTGTCGACAGGGGTGACCGGGCCCGAATCATCTTGGCCGGCAGCCGGATCCGCCGTCGGAGACTCCGGGTCGACCGGGTAGGGGTCGCCCCCCGTCACGTCCGTCGCGCCGGCGGCCGCGGCAGCGCCCGTCGCGGTGGTCGGCCCGGACGTGTGGCCCTCGGCCACCTTGTCGACGCCGTGTCCGACCTGCTCCTTGACCTTGGCGACCTTGTCGGCGTACTTGCCCTCGGTCTTCTCGTCGATCTTCGCCGCGGCCGTCTCGACGTAGCCGTCGATCTTCTCGCGGTTCTCGACGGCGAAGTCACCCGCCTTCTCGCGGGCCTGCTTTGCGGCCGCCGCGGCCTGCTCCTGCAGGTGCTTGGCCTTCGTCTCGAGGTCGAGCTCCTCGGCCTTCTTCTTCAGCTTGTCCAGAAACGACATCGGCACTCCGTCCTGCGCCGGTGCGCGACCGGCGGCTCGTCGGGTCTTGGGTCTTCGGTCGAGGGTGGTCCCCTCTCGATCCTTCTCGATCCTTCTCCTGGGCCAACGGCGGGTCCACCCCCGAACGTTCCACAGGCACCCGTCGCATACCCGGACCGGTGACGCGAGCCGCGCGACGCGGCCCCGACGGGGACGTGCGGGCACCGTGGGCGCCACCGGACGGCATACGGCCGCGGCGTGCGAGGATTGGGCCCATGAAGGCAACCCTGCACACGAACCACGGCGACATCGTCGTCGACCTCTTCGAGCACCAGGCCCCGAAGACGGTGGAGAACTTCGTCGGCCTCGCCAAGGGCGAGAAGGAGTACAAGGACGAGGCGGGCCGCACCAACCCGACGCCGTTCTACGACGGCCTCATCTTCCACCGCATCATCCCGAACTTCATGATCCAGGGCGGCTGCCCGATCGGTCAGGGCTTCGGAGGCCCGGGCTTCACGTTCGACGACGAGATCAGCCCCGACAAGGACTTCACCAAGCCCTACATCCTCGCCATGGCCAACGCCGGCAAGCGGATGGGCAAGGGCACCAACGGTTCCCAGTTCTTCATCACGACGGCGCCGACCACCTGGCTCCAGGGCAAGCACACCATCTTCGGTGAGGTCGCCGACCAGTCCTCGCGCGACGTCGTCGACAAGATCGGCAACGTCCCGACCGGCGCCAACGACAAGCCGCTCGAGGACGTCGTCATCAACTCGGTCACCATCAGCGACTGACGCGCACCGACACGGACGAGACCGGCAGGGAGATCGAGTTGTCCGACGACCCGAGCAGTGTCCCGCCGGCCCAGCCGTCGGGCGAGCCCAGCCAGTACGGGCCGCCCGACCCGGCCGGTCAGCCACCGGTGCGCCCCGGCGTGCCGCAGCCGGCTGCCGGTCCGTCCGTGTGCCCGCGCCACCCCGACCGTGAGGCCTACGTGCGCTGCCAGCGCTGCGGGCGGCCCGCGTGTCCCGAGTGCCAGCGCCCCGCCGCCGTCGGCATCCAGTGCGTCGACTGCGTACGCGACGCCGCCCGTTCCGCGCCCGACGCGCGCACCGTCTTCGGTGGCCGTGCGACCGACGGCACCCCGGTCGTCACCTACGCCATCATCGCGATCTGCGCCGTCGTCTACCTCGCGCAGCGCGCCAGCGACCGCGTCACCCTGGACTTCGCCTTCGCGCCCTTCCTCGGCTGGAGCGAGCCGTGGCGCTTCGTCACCGCCGCGTTCCTGCACTCGCCGCAGACGATCTTCCACATCCTGCTCAACATGTTCGCGCTGTGGTCGCTGGGGCAGTACCTCGAGCCGATGCTCGGCCGCGCCCGCTTCGCGGCGCTCTACCTGATCAGCGGCATCGGCGGACAGGTCGCCGTGACGCTCCTCGCGGGCACCCCCACCGTCGCCGACATCGCCGTCGGCGGCCGCGGTGCGTGGTTCGGCGCCGTCGTCGGCGCGTCCGGCGCGATCTTCGGCCTGTTCGGGGCGCTGCTCGTGCTGAACCGGCACCTGGGTCGCTCGTCCACCGCGATGTACGCGACCATCGCGATCAACGCGGCCTTCGGCTTCCTCTACCCCGGCATCTCGTGGCAGGCCCACCTCGGCGGACTCGTCACGGGACTGGCCTGCGCCGGCGTCATCGTGGCGTTCCGCAAGCAGGGCATGCGCCACCTCGTGTGGGTGGCCCTCCTGGTCGTGCTCGCCGTCGTCGTCGGGCTCGCCGTGGCCAAGTACCTCACGATCCCGGTGAACATCCGCGAGCTGACGTCCGGCTGAGCCCTCGCGTCCACGAAGCGCCCCCGGAGTCATGCTCTCGGGGGCGCTTCTGCGTCCACCCACAAAGAGTTGTCCACCGGTTGTGGAAAAACCTGTGGATGTAGTTACACGAGTGTCATTCATCCCCAGCTGGGGAAAACTCTGTGGACAGACGGCGGCCTGTGCACGGGGAGTTGTGCACGGGGGTTGTCCACAGCTGTGGAGGAAAAACGACGACGCCCGCCCGCCACAGGGGGTGACACCCGGCGGCGCGAAGGCTGTGGGCGGGTGT
>CBHRRQ010000138.1:0-10853 GCA_966081555.1 uncultured Terrabacter sp. | reverse complement strand
TCGACGGTGCGCCAGCCGGCCTGCGAGAAGGCACGCGCGAGCGTGAGGCGGCGCGTGTCGAGCAGCTGGTCGTAGCGCTGCTGGCTGCTCACCCAGAGGCCGGACTGGAGGGTCGAGTGGGCGAGCCAGCTGATCCCGCCGAAGGTCGGGGACGTCAGCCACGCGCTGCGCGTGGACCAGCCGTCGGCGCGCAGGCTGCTCGTACCGGCGGTCAGCGCCCGGGCGACGTCGGGGCTGTGCTCGACCGCCACGCGGCCGTAGCTCTCGACGAACACGACGACGACGTCCTTGCCGCGCAGCGCGCTGAGGAGCTGGTCGGGTCGGGTGCCGGCGAAGGCGTCGACCGGGATCTGGGTCGCGAACGCGGCACGGTCGGCAGCCGACTCGCGCACGGTCGTCACCTCGTGGGCGGTCAGGGTGGCGGTGGTCGCTGCCGCGACGGGCAGGTCGCGGCCGACGCTGACGCCGAGCGGCGCGCAGACCGCCCACACGACCGCCCCGGCGAGGGCGACCCGCCAGGCTGCGCGGCGGTGACGCTCGACGACCCGCCCGACGCGCAGCACCGCCCACGGCACGAGCACGAGCAGGCCGAGGAGCAGCAGCGCGGCTCCGGCGACGACGAGCAGGGCGACCGTCGAGCCCATCGAGTCGCCGACGAGGTCGTGTGCCGACCCGGCGTAGCGCCAGTCGGTGAGCGCGTTGAACGGCCGGTAGAGCGTCGCGACGAAGACCCCGTCGAGCACGCGCAGCGCGAGCATGGCGCCGAGGAGCACGCCGACAACGACGGCCAGCCACCGGCGTACTCGGCCGCGCAGCACGAGCAGGGCGGCCAGCAGCACGACTCCCTCGATCGGGACGCGGAGGGCGGCGAGGGGGGTGGCCGACCAGCCGATGGCGGGGACGGGCGCGACGAGCGCGACCCAGAGCACCACGAGGGCGACCGCCGTGGCGACGTGCCCGAGGGCCCGGCGCACGGAGGTGGGCCGGACGGTGGTGCTCACTGGACCGCTTCGGCCACAGCGGCGTCGAGCGGGACCGGGTGGGGGAGCGACGTCGCCGAGTCCGAGGCCGAGTCCGGAACGGTCTGCCGTCGCAGGGCCGCCACCTCCGTGCCGAACGACAGGACGAGCAGGGCCAGCCCGGCCGCGACGACCAGGGTCACGAGCCGGCCGTCGAGGACGTGCGCCGCCGCGACGGTCAGGGCGATCCCTTGGTACGCCGCCACGACCTTGCGCCAGCGACGGGCCGGCACCTGGCCGCGCAGCCACGGGGCCCACCGGCCGGCCACGCCGACCGCGAGCAGCACGTAGCGCGCGGCGCCGATGCCGAGCACCCACCAGCCGAGGTCGCGGGCGACCTGCACGCTGAGGACGAGGATGAGGAAGGCGTCGGTCTCCATGTCGAAGCGGGCGCCCATGGGGTTCGCCGTGCCGGTGCGGCGGGCCACCCAGCCGTCGACGGCGTCGAGCGAGAGGGCGACCGTGGCGACGGCGACGAGAACGCCCGCGTCGGCGGCACCAGCGGCCGAGTCGGCCACCAGTGCCGTGATGCCGCAGGCGAGCACGGCCCTCGTCAGGGTGACGCGGTCGGCGGGCAGCAGCGAGCGCCGTCCGAGGCGCACGAGCCCGTACGTGAGGGCGGCCAGGAGCGCGACGCCGCTCGCGAGGCCCGCCAGCCACCCGCGCTGGCCGAGGCCGCCGACGTCGTGCAGCCCGCTGAGCAGGCCCAGCACGCCGACGAACCCGATGATCGGGCCGGGGGGGATCAGCTGACGCACGCGCCTCCACCTCATCGAACGGGGTTTGAACCAAGGACGACGTGGCCGCCTCCGGAGTTCACGGTCCGCTCTAGTCTGGGGCCGTGTCCAGCGTCGCGCAGGCCTTTTGGGTCGCCGAGCCCGGCCGGGGCGAGCTCCGTCCCGTCACCCTGCCACCGGCGGGTCCCGACGACGTGCTGGTGCGGTCCCTGCACTCGGGGGTGAGCCGGGGCACCGAGACGATCGTCTTCCGCGGGGCCGTCCCGGCCGACCAGCACGACGTCATGCGTGCCCCGCACCAGGAGGGCGACTTCCCGGGACCGGTCAAGTACGGCTACCTCAACGTCGGCGTCGTCGAGCAGGGACCGCCGGCGCTGCGCGGACGCACCGTCTTCTGCCTCCACCCGCACCAGACGGCATACGTCGTGCCCGCAGAGGCGGTGGTCGTCGTGCCCGACGACGTGCCGCCCCGGCGGGCGGTGCTCGCAGGCACCGTCGAGACGGCCGTCAATGCCCTCTGGGACGCGGCACCGCTCGTCGGTGACCGCGTCGCCGTCGTGGGCGCCGGGATGGTCGGGTGCTGCGTCGCCCGGCTGCTGGCCCGCATCCCCGGCGCCCGGGTCACGCTCGTCGACGTCGACCCCTCGAGGGCCGACGTCGCAGCGGGTCTCGGGGTGGGGTTCGAGCGCCCCGACGACCTCGACCGCAGCGAGCGCGGTCACGACCTCGTCGTCCACACGAGCGCCACGAGCGCGGGCCTGCAGCTCTCGCTCGACCTGCTCGCGCCGGAGGCGACCGTGCTCGAGCTGAGCTGGTACGGCGACCGCACGGTGGAGCTCACGCTCGGCGGCGCGTTCCACTCGTCGCGGCTCGGCATCCGCGCCAGCCAAGTGGGTTCGGTTGCGGCAGCGAGGCGCTCGCGCTATTCGTACGCGCAGCGGCTGGGGCTGGCGCTCGACCTGCTGCGCGACCCGGCCTTCGACGCGCTGCTCACGGGGGAGTCGTCCTTCGAGGAGCTGCCCGAGGTGATGCCCCGCCTCGTCGACGGCAGCCTGCCCGCCATCTGCCACACCATCACGTATCCCACCGCCCGCTGACCGCCCAGCAGGAAGAGCCCACCCACCACCGATCGGGGGTAGCCCGTTGTTCAGTGTCACCGTCCGGGACCACATGATGGTCGCCCACAGCTTCCGCGGCGAGGTCTTCGGGCCGGCGCAGCAGCTGCACGGCGCGACGTTCGTCGTCGACGTGACGTTCCGCGGCCCGCAGCTCGACGACGACGACATCCTCGTCGACATCGGTCTCGCGACGCAGCACGTCCACGAGGTCGTCGGCGAGCTCACCTACCGCAACCTCGACGACGACCCGGCGTTCGCCGGCGTCAACACCTCGACCGAGGTGCTCGCGCGCACCGTCGCCGACCGGGTCTGCGAGCGGGTGCGTTCGGGACAGCTCGGCGCAGCGTCCGCACAGGTGACCGGCCTGGTCGTGACCCTGCACGAGTCGCACGTCGCGTGGGCCTCCTACGAGCGCGACGTGTGACGACCGTCCACGCCGTCGTCCCCGACGGCATCGACGACCCCGCCCGGCCGAGCGGGGGCAACGCGTACGACCGGCGGGTGCTCGACGGCCTCCGAGACTCCGGGTGGACCGTTCAGGAGCACCACGTCGCAGGAGACTGGCCCCGACCGGACGCCGCGGCGCTCGCGGGACTGGCGGCGTCGGTGGCCGAGATCCCAACGGGCGCAGTGCTGCTCGTCGACGGTCTCGTCGCCTCCTGCTCGGCTGATGTCCTCGTCGCCGAGGCCGGGCGCGTGCGACTCGTCGTCCTCGTCCACCTGCCGCTCGAGGTCGCCGATCCCGCCGCCGCGCCCGAGGAGGGGCGTGTCCTCCGGTCGGCAGCAGCCGTGCTGACGACGAGCGAGTGGACCCGTCGCCGCCTGATCGAGGAGTACGCGCTGGCGGACGACACGGTCCACGTCGCCCGTCCCGGCGTCGACGCAGCCGCACTCGCGCCGGGCACACCGACCGGCAGCTCGCTGCTGTGCGTCGGTGCCGTGTCGCGCCTCAAGGGCCAGGCCGACCTCGCCGACGCGCTCGGCCGCGTCGCCGACCTGCCCTGGCGCTGCGTGCTGGCCGGTGCCCTCGACGTCGATGCCGACTGCGTCGCCGACGTGCGGGGTCGCCTCGCCTCGGCCGGGGTCTCGCAGCGGGTGAGCCTCGCCGGGCCGCTCGGTCCGGGCGACCTCCAGCGGGCGTATGCCGCCGCAGACCTCGTCGTCGTCCCCTCGCACGCGGAGACCTACGGGATGGTCGTGGTGGAGGCCCTCGCGCGGGGGCTGCCGGTGCTCGCGACCCGCGTGGGCGGCATACCGGAGGCCCTCGACGGCGGCGGAGACGCCGTGCCGGGTCTGCTCGTCCCACCCGAGCGGCCCGAACCGCTCGCCGCCGCGCTGCGTGAGTGGCTCGCGGACGCCGGCCTCCGATCGCGATTGCGCTCTCGTGCGGCGGCCCGGCGTGCCACGCTGGGCCCGTGGTCGAGGACGGTCGCCGACGTCGCGCGAGTGCTGCAGCAGGTGAGCCGTGACTGAACCGGCCGTCGCCCACCGACGTCGTCCGGGGGGAGACCCCCGACCGGGGGCGACACGGAGAGGCCGGTGGACCATGCGGACGAGCCGGCGTTGGCTGCGGCCGGCCGGGGGCGCGATGGTGCTCGGAGCCGCCGTGTGGCGCTTCGGCTCGGGCGGGGTCGTCGACGCGCTCCGGGGCATCGACGCCGCGGCGCTCGCGGCGGCCGCGGGGCTCGCGGCCGTGACGACGGTCTGCGGCGCCTGGCGGTGGACGGTCGTGGCCCGGGGCCTCGGCGCCGACCTGTCGCTGCGCACGGCCGTGGCGGAGTCGTACCGGTCGCAGTTCCTCAACGTGACGCTGCCTGGTGGGGTCGTGGGTGACGTGCGGCGCGGCGTGCGGCACGGACGCGCGGGTGGCGACCTCGGTCGCGGCCTTCGTGCCGTCGTGTGGGAACGCGCGGCCGGCCAGCTGGTGCTGGCCGTGCTCGCGGTCGGCGCGCTCGTGCTGCTGCCGTGGCCGTTCCAGCCGGCGGCCGGTCCGGCGGCTGCCACGGTGACGAGCGCCGGTGGGGGTCCGCTCGTGGTTCTGGTCCTCGCCGTGGGCGTGTGCGGTGTGCTCTGGGGCGTGAGCCGCGGCCGGCGGCCCGGGCGTCTCGTCCGACTCGTCCGCATGGTCGTGGGGGACCTGCGCCACGGATTGCTGGGCCGCCGCGCCTGGCCGGGAGTGGTGGTCGCCTCGGTGCTCGTCGTCGCCGGCCACGTGGCGACCTTCGTCGTCGCGGCGCGCAGCGCCGGCGTGACGGCCAGCCCGCCCAGCCTGCTGCCGCTCGCCCTGCTCGTGCTCGTCGCCATGGCGCTGCCGCTCAACGTCGCCGGATGGGGCCCGCGCGAAGGCGCGTCGGCGTGGCTGTTCGGGGCCGCGGGCCTCGGCTCGGGTGCCGGAATGGGTACGGCAGTGGTGTACGGGGTGCTGGTGCTCGTGGCGAGCCTGCCTGGTGCCGTGCTGCTGCTCGTGTCCCACCGCAGCGCGACCGCCGATCGGAACGGCCGGCCCGTCCCGCTCACCGGACCCGTCGCCCTCGCCGCACCGGGCGTGGACGTGGACGTCGAAGGAGCCGCCCGTGGCTGACCGGCCCTACACCCTCCTCAGCTGCGGCATGTCGCTCGACGGCTACCTCGGCTCGGGGACGACGACCCGGCTGCTGCTGTCCAACGACGCGGACTTCGACCGGGTCGACGGGGAGCGCGCCGCGAGCGACGCGATCCTGGTCGGGGCGGGCACGATCCGCAAGGACAACCCGCGGCTGCTCGTGCGCTCCGCCGAGCGCCGCGCCGCCCGGGTCGCGCGAGGGCTGACGCCGTCGCCCACGAAGGTGACGGTGACCCGGCGAGCCGAGCTCGACCGGGCGGCGAGCTTCTTCGCCGCCGACGGCGCCGACAAGATCGTCTACTGCCCGAGCGACACCGTTGGCGAGGCCCGCGACCGCCTCGGCTCGGCGGCCGCCGTCGTCGACGCCGGGCGCCCGGTGACGATGAGCCACGTCTGCGACGACCTCGGCGAGCGCGGCGTGCGCCGGCTCATGGTCGAGGGTGGCGGCACCCTGCACACGCAGCTGCTCACGGCCGGCCTGGCCGACGAGCTGCAGCTCGTCGTGGCGCCGTTCTTCGTGGGCGACTCGTCGGCGTGCCGTTTCGTCGGCGACGGGCGCTTCCCGTGGAACGCCGACCGGAGGGCGACGCTCGCCGAGGTGCGCCAGATCGGCGACGTCGTGCTCCTCAGGTACGCGTTGTCGCCGCGCTTCGAGGACGTGGGCCTCGCGGTCGGAGGTCCTGATGCCTGAGACTGCCGCCGCCTCGATCCGCACCCAGGTGCCGGTGCCGCTGACGTTCACCGACGGCTACACGACCACGGCACGGGTCTTCACCTTCGACGGGCTCGTCGACGGGCTCGAGCACGTGGCCCTGGGCCTCGGTGATCGCGCTGCGCCCGTCGAGCCCGGCTCGGTCGCCGCGGGCCCGACCCTGACCCGGCTGCACAGCGAGTGCCTCACCGGCGACGTCTTCGGCAGCCGGCGCTGCGACTGCGGGCCGCAGCTGCGCGAGTCGGTGGAGCGGCTCGCGACGACCGGCGGCTTCCTGCTCTACCTGCGGCAGGAGGGCAGGGGCATCGGGCTCTACGCCAAGCTCGACGCGTACGTGCTGCAGGACAGCGGCCTCGACACGTACGAGGCGAACGTCGCGCTCGGCTACGGCGCCGACGAGCGCGACTACACCGTCGCCGCCCAGATGCTGGGTGCTCTCGGCGTGAGCCGGGTCGCGCTGCTCAGCAACAACCCCGACAAGGCCGACCAGCTGCGCCGCCTGGGGATCACGGTGGCGCGCCGCGTGCGCACGGGCGTCCACCTTTCCGACTCCAACGCCCACTACCTCTCGACGAAGGTCAGGTTCGGCGCCCACACCCTCGACCTCGGGGATGTGTCCCCGCTCGAGCTGCGGCCCGACCGGAGGCGCGGCACGGCCTGAGCCGCCAGGTGGCTTCAGGCGGACCCGACGGCGAGCTCCGCGGTGAGCGCCCGATGGTCCGAGACGGGCAGGCGCACCGCGGCCGCGTTCGTGGCCCTCACCGCCCCGCGCACGAGCACGTGGTCGATCTGCTGCTGCGGGTCGTCCACCGGGAAGGTCGGTTCGGAGGCGGCCGACCTCAGGCCGGTGATGCGCGTCGCGCGTTCGGGGTCCATGTTGAGGTCGCCCATGAGCACGAGCGGCTGCCCGTCCTCGGCGACGTCGGACATGAGGCGGCGCAGCTGGCGGCCGTTCCACCAGTCGATGAACGACAGGTGCGTGTTCGCCACCGTGACGAAGCCGTCGGGGGTCTCCACGTCGGCGACCACCGCGACCCGCGGCTCGTCGCGCACGAGCTCGGGGCGCAGGCGCCCGCGGAACCGCATCGGCACGCGCACCGGCACCGGGGCCAGCCGCACCACCCGCCAGCCGCGCACCGGGAAGCGCGAGAGCAGGGCGATCCCGTATGCCGCCGCGTCGGGCTGCTCCTCGCCCGTGGCCGCGATCCACGTGGCGCCGGGGCTGCCCGAGAGCGCCGCCACGAACCGGTGCTCGGGGGCGTCCATCGCCTCGGCGGCGATGGCCGTGAGGTCGGCGTGGTCGGAGCGGTGCTGGTTGCGGTCGACCTCCTGGAGGGCGAGGACGTCGGCGTCGAGGTCACGTATGGCGGACCGGAATCCGCCGAGGTCGACGTGCTGGTCGGTCGGCACGCGCCCGTTGAGGATGTTGAACGTCGCCACTCTCATGTGGTGGCCCTACCCGCGACGCGCTGCACGCACACTTCCGGTGCACGCCCGGGCCGGCCGGACGGCATACGCAAGGGGAGCCGCCCGGCGGGTATGCCTTGGGCATGGGAGTCGACGACGCGCCGGACCTGCGGGAGGCGCTCAAGGCGGTGGCGGTGGCGCTGAAGGGGTCGGGCGTGCCGTTCGCCCTCATGGGCGGCTACGCCGCGTGGGCGCGCGGCGGGCCGGAGCCCGACCACGACGTCGACTTCCTCGTCGCCGACGAGGACGCCGACCACGTCGCGCAGTACCTCGCCGAGCAGGACTTCGACGTCGTGCAGCCGCCGGAGGACTGGCTCTTCAAGGTCTTCTGCAACGGTGCGATGGTCGACATCATCCACGGACCGGTCGGTGGGCCGGTGCACCGGCCGGAGGTCCAGGGCGCCAGCCTCATGGACGTGCTGTCTGTCGAGATGCCGGTGCTCGAGTCGACCGAGCTCGTCGTGCACAAGCTCAACGCGCTCGACGAGCACTACTGCGACGTGGCGAAGGTGCTGCCGGTGCTGCGCGCGCTGCGTGAGCAGGTCGACTGGGAGCGGGTGTGCCGCGAGACCGCCGACAACGACTTCGCGGCCATGGTCCTCTTCCTGCTCGACCGCCTCGGCATCGTCGCGGCGGCCTGAGGGCGCTCGGGTCGGGCGGGGCTGGCCCGTCGCTCAGCCCATCACCAGGCCTTCGATGTCGTGCTTCTGCACGATCGGCTGCAGCTCGTCGACGACCGGGCAGGCGAGGTGGTCGCGCACCCGCTGCGGCAGGCTCTCCCAGAACCCGTGGGTCACGGCGAGGTCGTGGTGCGCGTCGTTGCCCGCGCCGGGCGCGTCGACGCCGAGCACGAGCACGGGGCGCGGGACCGTCGAGGTGTTGGGCGTGCCGCGGTGGATGGTCAACGCCGAGCGGGCGGAGATGTCACCGACCTTCGGGTACATGCGCTGCGCGAGCGCCTCGTAGCGGGGGTACTCGGACTCGGGCGGGAACTGCTCGTGGTCGAACGTGTCGCCCCGGTCCCACTGGGTGCCGGGGGCGATCTCGAAGGGACCCATCTCGTCGGTCGTGTCGACGGTGGTGAGGTTGAACGCGAGCGAGGTGAGCCGGTGCTCGTCCGTCGTCTCGCGGGGACTGGGGAAGTCGCGGTGCCACGGCTGCACCTTCGCGCCGGGGAACGGGGTGTCGAAGCCGACCTCGACGATCGTGTAGTCGGGGCCGAGGACGGTCTCGCACACGGTCCGGACCCATGGGTGCTCGACGAGATCGACGAATCCGCGCAGCGCCTCGGGGTGGATCTCGACGTACCACCGGTTGGATCCGCGCCCGACGGCGCCGCCCTTGCGGGAGCGGGCCTCGTCGAACGCGACGTCGATGTCCTCGCGCAACCGGGCGACCCACTCCTTGGAGAAGGCGCCGCGGCAGGCGATGATGCCGTCGGTCTCGAGCCCCTGGCGTATGCCGTCGACGTCGTAGGTCTGCTCGGTCGCGCTCGTCATGTCGTGACGTTACCCACGAACGGGTGGGCTCGTCGCGCAGGAGTCGACGCAGGAGCCGACGCAGGTGACGACGCAGGTGACGACGCAGGTAAGGACGCAGGTGACGACGCGCTGATTCGGGTTGGGCGTCGAGGCATCATGGTCCGGTGGCCCGCGCGAGGCTGCGCACGTGCCGGACGAGAGGAGTCCTCATGGCGCTGGTGGAGACGCTGGAGCTGCGGGCCCGGTTCGCCCGCAACCTGTCCGACCTCTACGGCCGCGAGGTGCCCGCGTACACGACGCTCCTCGCCGTCGCCGAGGAGGTGAACCAGGAGGTGCTGGCGCGGCTCGGCGCCGAGGCCGAGCGGCTCGGCAGCATCGAGCGGGTCACCGCCGAGCGTCACGGCGCGATCCGAGTCGGCACCCCGCGCGAGCTGTCGCAGGTGGCGCGCATCTTCGGCGCCCTCGGCATGCACCCGACGGGGTTCTACGACCTGCGCGACGCCGCGCCGGCACCGATCCCCGTGGTGTCCACCGCGTTCCGCCCACACGACCGGGACCAGCTGGCGCGCAACCCGTTTCGTGTGTTCGTCTCCATGCTGGTGCCAGAGGACGAGCGTTTCTTCGACGCCGACCTGTCGCGCCGGCTGCTCGGCTTCCTCGGCTCGCGCACCCTGTTCCCCGACGAGCTGCTGTTGCTCGCCGACACGGCCGAGCGCGACGGAGGGCTCGAGCGGCACGCTGCCGAGCGCTTCCTCGAGCTCGCGACTGGCGCGTTCGCTCTCTCGCCCGACCCGGTCGACCGCGACTGGTACGCCGAGCTCGAGCACGTCTCGAGCGTGGCGGCCGACATCGGCGGTGTCGGCAGCACCCACATCAACCACCTGACGCCGCGCGTTCTCGACATCGACGAGCTCTACCGCCGGATGGGGGAGCACGGCATCGAGATGATCGACCAGATCCAGGGGCCGCCGCGGTGGGACGGGCCTGACCTCCTGCTGCGCCAGACCTCCTTCCGGGCGCTGGCCGAGCCCAGGGTCTTCCGGGAGAGCGACGGGCGCCTCGTCCAGGGCGACCTGCGGGTGCGGTTCGGGGAGGTCGAGGCGCGCGGCGTCGCTCCGACCCCGGCCGGCCGGCAGCTCTACGACCAGATGCTCGCCGAGGCCGACGCCCGCTGCCGGGACGAGCCGGGGCTGCACCGCGAGGACGTGCTGCGTGCGGTCTGGGAGGAGCACCTGCCCCGCACCGACACCGACCTGGCGCGCCGCGACCTCGCCTACTACTCGTTCGAGCTGCGGTCCGACCGACCCGACGGCCCCCCGCCCGACGACCTGGTGTCGTTGCTCGACGGTGGCTGGGTCGAGGCCACGCCGATCGTCTACGAGGACTTCCTGCCCCGGTCGGCCGCCGGGATCTTCGCCTCGAACCTCAGCGGCGAGGGCACGGCCGACGCCTCGCGCACGAGCGCCCACCGGGACCGCGACTGGCTGTCCGAGCACATCGGGCGGCCCGTCGTCGACCCGGACGACCTGTACTCACGGCAGCGGGACGAGTCACTGCAGGCCGTCGCCACAGCGCTCGGCCTCGAACGCATCACGCTGCCCGCCGTCGAGCCTGACGGCTCCCGGAAATGATGGAACCGCAGGTCAGCGAGGTGCTGACCTGCGGTTCCGGGTGTTGTGGCCAGGGGCGGGGTCGAACCGCCGACCTTCCGAGTTTC
>CBHRRQ010000137.1:0-10896 GCA_966081555.1 uncultured Terrabacter sp. | reverse complement strand
CAGAACCTCATGCTCGTCATCGACACGGGGCGCGGCATGGCGGCCACGACCCGCCGCGGTGAGCCGAAGACGGCGGTCGCGGTGGCGGCCGCAGGACTCGTCGGCTACCTCGCCCAGCGGCATGGTGACCTCGTCGGCCTCGTGCGCGGCACGGCGGGATCGACGGTCGCGCACGACCTGCGGGGCAGCGAGGCGCACCTCGAGATGCTGCTGCGCGCCGTCGACTCTGCCGCGGTCCTCGACGGCGACCAGAGCAACCTCGCGACCCAGCTGCGCTGGATCGTGCGCCACGTGCGCCGCCGGCTCGTGCTGCTCGTCGTGGCCGACGACAAGGAGCTCGACCCCGCGCTCGACGACCTGCTGCGGCGGCTCCACGTGCAGCACGAGATCCTCTGGATCACGGTGGAGGACGCCGACCCGACGGCCATCGGGGGCGACCGCACGGCATACGACGTCGCCGACACCTACACGCTGCCGACGCTCGTGCGCCTCGACCCGAAGGTCCGTGCTGCGTATGCCGCCTCGGTGGCCGAGCGCGTGCGCCGCACCACCGAGCTGCTCGACCGCCGGGGCATCAACCACGCGCGCCTCGGATCCACCGACGAGGTCGTCCCGACGGTGTTCGCGCTCCTAGAGAGGCAGCGCCGTGCGCGCCGCTGACGCGCCCCCGCCGGGCTTCTACGCCCCCGACCCGTATGCCGCCCGCTGGCTGTGGATCGGTGTCGGCGTCCTCGCACTCGTCGCGGCCTGGTACGCCTGGGTGTGGTGGTCGACCCGGGAGAAGAAGGTCGTCGTGCCGGCGCGGGTCACCACCGACCGCCTCACCCGGCTGCGGGCCGACTACACCCGGCAGATCGACCTCGTGCTCCAGCGCGCCGCCGACGGGGAGATCACCCAGCGGCGCGCCCACCAGCAGCTCAGCGTGCTCGTGCGCCACTTCGTCCAGGAGGTGTCGGGCATCCGCGCCCCGACGATGACGCTGACCGACCTCAACGCCCGGGGCGCCCGGCTCACACCGGTCTCCGAGGTCGTCGGCACGCTCTACCCGGGGGAGTTCGGTCCTCGCGAGACGGCGACGCTCGTGGGCGCCGGGGCCGTGGCGAAGCAGGTGGTCGCGCGGTGGAGCTGAACGGACTCGACCTCAAGTACCCAGCCGTCCTGTCGCTGGGCGTGCTGCTGGCGCTCGCCCTGGCCTTCGTGGTGCACCGGACGATGGCGCGGCGCTCCGCGCGGGCCGCGGCGGCGGTGGCGAACTCGACGGCCCTGACCGAGCTGCCCGAGTACCGCCGGGCACTGCGGCTGCACCGGATCCGCATGGCGGTGCTCGCGCTGAGCGCGGTGCTGCTCGGGGGCGCCGCCCTGGTCGGCGCCGCGCGGCCGCTCGACACGACCATCGACAAGCCGCAGACCCGCAGCCGCGACATCATGCTGTGCCTCGACATCTCGGGCTCGATGGCCGCCTACGACGCGACGCTCGTGGCCACCTTCAAGACGCTCGTCAAGAGCTTCGAGGGTGAGCGCATCGGCCTCGTCATCTTCAACTCGTCGGCAGCCACGGTGTTCCCGCTCACCGACGACTACGACTTCATCAACGACGAGCTCGACACCGCCACCAAGGCGCTGAGCGGCGACCCCGAGCTCGACTCGTTCTTCGCCGGCACGTTCAACGGCCGTGGCACCTCGCTCATCGGCGACGGCCTCGCCACCTGCGTGTCGAGCTTCGACAAGGTCGACCTGCAGCGTGCCCGCTCGGTCGTGTTCGCCACCGACAACCACCTGGCCGGCCGGCCGATCATCGACGTCGACGAGGCGGGCGAGCTCGCCAAGTCCAAGGGCGTTCGCGTCTACGGGCTGAACCCCGAGGAGGACGGCCCCGACGACGAGGCGCTGGAGATGCGCGAGGTCGTGACCGGCACCGCGGGCCAGTACTACGCGATGAGCGACCAGTCCGCGATCAAGGGCATCGTCGACTCGGTGCAGGCGCAGGAGGCCACCCTCATCGACGCCGCCTCGCGCTCCCTCTACTCCGACAACCCCGCCCTGCCCATCGCGCTGGCCGGCGTCGGCCTGCTGGGCGTGGTCGGGGCGAGCCGGAGGTGGGCGTCGTGACCTTCCTGCCCGTCGCCCCGTGGCCGGTCCTGCTCGTGCTGCTCGTCGCCGCCCTCGCGGCGATCTGGTGGAACCCGTCGTCGCGCACCGTGCCGGGGGAGTCGCGCGCGACGCACTGGCGGCTCACCGCGGCGGCGCTGCTGCTGGGCCTCGCGGCGGTGCGGCCGGCGGTTCCCGGCGAGCAGGTCGACACGACCGCCGCCAACCTCAACGTCTACTTCGTCGTCGACACGACGAGCAGCATCATCGCCGAGGACTACGGCGACGAGCGCCCGCGCATCGAGGGCGTCGCCGCCGACATCGCCGCCATCGCCGAGGCGCTGCCCGGCGCTCGCTACTCCGTGGTGACCTTCGACCAGGACGCCCGCGTACGCCTGCCGCTCACGACCGACACGACGGCTCTCGACGCGGCCGTCGAGACGTTGCTGCCCGAGTCCTACGAGGTGTCGCGGGGCTCGTCGGTGACCCAGGCGAAGGACCGCCTGAAGTCGTTGCTGGAGCAGGCGGCCTCCCGCGCACCCGAGCGGGGGCGCGTCGTCTACTACCTCGGCGACGGCGAGCAGACCGCTGCCGAACCGCCCGCTCCGTTCGACGTCCCCAAGGGCCTGGTCAACGGCGGCGCGGTGCTCGGCTACGGCACGACCGAGGGGGGTCGGATGAAGGCGACCCGGTCACGGTTCGACTCCACCCGGTCCTACATCAAGGACCCCGCCACGGGGGAGGACGCTCGCTCGGTCATCGGCGAGGACACCCTGCGCGCCATCGCCGGCCAGCTGGGTCTGCCCTACCTGCACCGCGAGTCGGGCGACTCGATCGAGCCTGCTGTCGCCGGCATCGACCTCGAGCGCTTCGGCACGAGCGAGGAGATCGAGCGGCAGAAGGTGCTGGCGCGGCGCGAGCTCTACTGGCCGTTGCTCATCGGCGTCGCCGGCATCGCCGCGTGGGAGGTCGGCGCGGCGGCGACCGCGCTGCTGCAGACCCGCCGACGCAAGGAGTGGCGCCCATGACGATCCTCGACGAGCGACCCCCCGGACGCGAGCCCGCTGCGGTCGCCACCGCGGGCGTCCCCGCAGCGACACTGCAGGAGGGCCCGTCACGAGGCCGCTTCGGTCGCCTCCGTCGGGCGCGCCGTCCGCTGCCGCCCCATCTGCGCCGGCGCCGACGCCGGCTCCTGCTCGCGTCGGCACCGGTGGTCGTGCTGCTCGTGCTCGTGGCGGCGCGCCTGCTCTCCCTCAACCTCGTGCACGCCCAGACCCTCGCCGCCTACGAGGCCGGCGACAAGCCGCGCACGCTGACCTGGGGGGAGCGGCAGGGCTGGGTCAACGTGGTCGAGCAGTTCCGGTCACCGTTCGCGATCGGTGACGCCCACGTGCTGTCGGGCCACTACGAGCTGGCCAGGCCGTGGTTCGAGCAGGCCTTCGAGCAGGTGCCCAAGGGCGGCATCGACGACTGCAAGGTGCGCGTGAACCTCGGCCTCACCTACGAGGCGCTCGGCGACGCGGCCAAGGCGCGCGAGCGCACCGACGAGTGGAAGCAGTTCTACGACAAGGGGATCAAGATCACCAAGGAGCGCCCGCCCCTCTGTGAGGCGCCCGAGGGCGGCCAGACGGGCGACCAGCTCCAGCAGGCCCAGGAGCGCATGGAGCAGAAGAACGCCGACGCCCCGCCCCAGGACCAGCCGCAGCAGAACGACGAGCAGCCGCAGCCGGGACCCAGCCAGCCGCCGCAGCCGACGCCCGACCCGGGCAACACGCCGAGCCAGGAGGAGCAGGACTACCTCAAGGAGCAGCAGCGGCAGAACACCATCGAACGCAACCAGCAGCAGCAGGGCGACGAGAGCGTGCCGGGAGACGGCTCCCAGTCCTACCCCAAACCCTGGTGACCTCTCACTCGGCCCGCGGGCCGCGCGGGAGGGGCGAGGCCCCGGCTAGAACCAGGCCTCGAGGGTCGTGGCGCGGTGCTCCAGCACGTCGACGGCCTTCTTGCCGCAGGACTCGGGCCGCGAACGCTCGGCGGGCACCCGGGTCACGGCGACGCGCCAGCGCCGCCCGTCGGTGTGGTTGACGATGACCTCCCAGCCGGTTCCCTGCGGTGCGGACGTCTCGGTGTCCGGGGTGGCAGCGGGGTCGTCGGCCCACAGCGCGGCGAGGCGCGTCTCCCCGGTCTCGGCGCGCACGTGGGACTCGGCGCACTGGGCGGGACCGGGCACGGCCGAACGGCCACGGTCGTGCAGCGGCCCGACGAGCTCGGCCGGCAGGTGGCCCGTGCTGCTGGCGGCGAGCACCCGCTCGGCGGCGTGGTCGTCGAGCCGGGCCAGGGTCTGGCCCCAGGGCAGCAGCACCCCGGTGGGTGCGAACCGGTGGCCCCCGGTGTGCGAGACCTCCCACACGCGACCGGGCGCGAGCCGGGCGGCGTGTGCCGCGAGCGGACGGCCGCGCACGGCGCAACAGACGTCGCGGCGCCCGTTCGTGCAGACGAGCAGCGTCGGCTCGGCCGGCGCGGAGCCCGGTAGCGACGCCTGCACGAGCGAGCGGCTGCCGCGCGCGAGGGCTCCCCAGTCGAGGCCGAGCAGGCTGCCGATGTCGTCGACCTCCGCCGAGAGCAGCCAGGCGTCCTGGGGGCGCGCACCGGCGTGGGCGAGCAGCACCCGCCGCGGCCCGTCGTGGGCAGGATGACCACCGGGCCGGCGGATCAGCATGAACCGGCCGCCGGTATCGCCGCTCCCGGCTTTGGGGGCGGCCAGCATGAACCGGCCGCCGGCGTGCGTCGTGCGGGCGTCGAGCTCGGCTCCGAGGTCGCGGTCGAGGTGCGACTCGCGTGCTGCGTCGCGGCCCCACGGCCCCGGCTGCTCCACCACGACGAAGAACCGAGCCGTCGCGGCGGTGCCGTAGGCACTCGTGCCGTCGCGGTCCCACTGCACCGAACACGCGTCCTCTGCCGGACGCCCGTGACCGCTCGTGGCCGGGTGCTCGTCGAAGTCCGTGACCTCGGCTGCGTCGCTCACGACTGACCCTCCTCCGGCGCCGATGCGTCGTCAGGGGTCACGTCGCCGGACTCCGGCGCGGCCGCGCCTGCGCCACTGGTCCGTTCCGTGGCCGGGGGAGCGGCGACGTGCGCGATGACCGCCGTCGTGGGCAACCCCGACCCGTCGCGGCGGCCGTCTGCGGCCGGCAGCTCGATGGCGACGCCGTTGGCGGCGGCGGCCCGGGCCGGGGTGTTGCCGGCGAAGGCGAGCACGAGGGTGTCCTCGCCCTTGAGGAAGCGGTGGCACCGGACGCCGCCGGTGGCGCGTCCCTTGGCGGGGTACTCGGCGTACGGCGTGACCTTGAGCGATCCGCCCTCGGTGCCAGGCAGGGCGCCCGACGAGCCGGCCGACGTGACGACGACGCCCTCGCGTGCCGGGTCGACGACGCCGAAGAAGGCGGCGCGGGCCCCGCCGGCCAGCTTGATGCCGGCCATGCCGCCGGCCGACCGGCCCTGCGGGCGCACCGACCGGGCCGGGAAGCGCAGCAGCTGCGCGTCGGTGGTCACGAACACGAGGTCGAGGTCGTCACGGGCCGCGACAGCCGCGCCGACGACCCGGTCGCCGTTCTTGAGGGAGATGACGTCCCAGTCGTTGCTCTTGGGGGCGTCGGGCGTCACGCGCTTGACCACACCCGCGGCCGTGCCGAGCGCGACCACCGGGGCGTCGGCCCCGATCGGCACGATGGTCACCGGCTCCTCGCCCTTGGCGAGGTCGACGTACGCCGCCAGCGGCGCCCCGCCGGAGAGGCTCGGCGCGCCGTTCGTCGGGGGCAGGGTGGGCAGGTCGAGCGCCGAGAGGCGCACCATGCGGCCGGCGCTCGTGACGAGTCCGAACTCCCCGCGGGCCGTGGTCGGCACGGCGCCGATGACGACGTCGTGCTTGGAGCGGGAGCCCTCGGCGAGCACCGGCTCCGCGGAGCCGGTGCGGGCGAGCAGACCGGTGGACGACAGCAGCACCCAGCACGGGTCGTCGGCGATCTCGAGCGGCGAGCTGGCCGTGGCGGCCGCGCTCGCGCCCGAGCTCTCGAGCAGCACGGTGCGGCGGGGGGTACCGTGCGCCTTGGCGACGTCGGCGAGCTCGGTGGAGACGAGCTTGAGCAGCAGCTTCTCGTTGTCGAGCAGGGCGCGCAGCTCCTCGATGGCTCGCTCCAGCTCGGACTTCTCGGTCTCGAGCTCCAGGCGCGAGAACTTCGTCAGGCGACGCAGCTGGAGGTCGAGGATGTAGGTCGCCTGCGCCTCGGAGAGGTCGAAGACCTCCATGAGCCGGGCGCGGGCGGTCGCGGCGTCGTCGGACGAGCGGATGACCTGAATGACCTCGTCGATGTCGACGATCGCGATGAGCAGGCCCTCCACGAGGTGCAGTCGCTCCTCGCGCTTGGCCAGCCGGTGCTCGGTGCGGCGCCGCACGACGTCGGTGCGGAAGTCGACGTAGACCTTGAGGAGCTCCTTGAGCCCCATGGTGCGGGGCTGGCCGTCGACGAGCGCCACGTTGTTGATGCCGAAGTTCTCCTCCATCGGCGTCAGCTTGTAGAGCTGCTCGAGCACGGCGTCCGGGTTGAAACCGTTCTTGACCTCGATGACGAGGCGCAGCCCGTGCTGACGGTCGGAGAGGTCCTTGAGGTCGGCGATGCCCTGCAGCTTCTTGCCCTGCACGAGGTCCTTGACCTTGTCGATGACCTTCTCCGGGCCGACGAGGTAGGGCAGCTCGGTGACGACGATCCCCTTGCGGCGCGGGGTGATCGACTCGATGCGTGCGGTGGCGCGCGTGCGGAAGCTGCCGCGCCCGGTGAGGTAGGCGTCGCGGATGCCCTCGAGCCCGACGATCTTGCCGCCGCAGGGCAGGTCGGGGCCGGGGACGAACTTCATGAGGTCCTCGAGCGAGCACGTCGGGTTCGCGATGAGGTGCCGGGCGGCGCCGATGACCTCGACGAGGTTGTGCGGCGGCATGTTCGTCGCCATGCCCACGGCGATGCCGGCCGCGCCGTTGACGAGGAGGTTCGGGTAGGCGGCGGGAAGCACGCCCGGCTGGTACTGCGTGTCGTCGTAGTTCGGCACGAAGTCGACGGTGTCCTCGTCGAGGGAGCCGACCATGAGCAGGGCGGCGTCGGCCATCCGCGCCTCGGTGTAGCGGGCTGCGGCGGGACCGTCGTCGAGCGAGCCGAAGTTGCCGTGGCCGTCGATGAGGGGCAGGCGAAGCGTGAAGGGCTGGGCCATGCGCACCAGGGCGTCGTAGATGGCCTGGTCGCCGTGCGGGTGGTACTTGCCCATCACCTCGCCGACGACGCGCTGGCTCTTGACGTGACCGCGGTCGGGACGCAGGCCGAGCTCGTTCGCGCCGTAGAGGATGCGTCGCTGGACCGGCTTGAGGCCATCGCGCGCGTCGGGCAGCGCCCGGCTGTAGATGACGCTGTAGGAGTACTCGAGGAAGGCGTTCTGCATCTCCTCCTCGACGTCGATCCCGACGATCTTCTCCTCGAAGTCCTCGGGCGGAGGCGGGGTGGTCGTGCGACGGGCCATGCCGGGTGGTGCTCCTTGCCGCTAGCGGGTGAACACCCCATCTTCGCGCAGGCCGCTCACGCGTCCTCACCTGCCACGCCGAAACGGCCCCAGTGGGCCACCTCGTGGCCACTCCGCCGATGCCGGCGCAGGCTCGGGCTCCGAGGCCCCGGGACGGCATACCCCATGGAGACGACGCCGACGATCGTGCGCGACGGGGGGATCGCGAACGCGTCGTGCACCGCGTCATGGCGCTCCGGCGGCACGCCGAAGAAGAGGCTGCCGAGCCCCTCGTCGGTGGCCGTGAGCAGGATGAGCAGCGAGGCCATGCCGGTGTCGACGTCCCAGTAGGGCACCGGCCACCGCGCCTCGTCCCGGTCGGTCCAGCCCTTGTCGGGCGCCGCGTAGCGGTCGAGGTAGGCGTCCTTGTGCGAGAGGCAGAGCACGAGCACGGGTGCCTTGCGTATGCCGTCGAGCCAGCGGTCGCTCGGCGCGCCCTCCTCCGTCGTGGCAGCCCAGAAGGCGTCACGCTCCTGCGCGGTCGTGAGCACGAGGAAGTCCCAGCCCTGGCTGAAGCCGGCGCTGGGGGAGCGGACGGCGTTCGCCAGACACCGCTCGACGACCTCTCTCGGGACCGGCCGTTCGGGGTCGTAGCGGCGGACCATGCGTCGGGCGCGGACGACCTCGCTGAACTCCATCCGCACAGACTGCCATCCGGCCCGGCGTGGTCCCGCGCCCCGGCATGTCCGATGCGCCGTCGCGCCGAGGTGACAGGATGTGGCCCATGGAGGGTGGCGAGCTCGACGACACCGCGGCGATGGAGCGGGTCTCGGCCCGGGCGGCGGGTGCGCCCGTCGAGTGGGAGGCCGACGTCGTGCTCCGCGACGGCTCCGTCGCGCACATCCGGCCGATCACGCCCGACGACGCCGACGGCATCCGGGCCTTCCACAGCAAGCAGTCCGAGGAGTCGATCTACCTGCGCTTCTTCGCGCCGCTGCGCGAGCTGAGCGAGCGCGACGTCCACCGCTTCACCCACGTCGACCACCACGACCGGGTGGCCCTCGTCGCGACCCTCGACGGCGAGATCACCGGGATCGGGCGCTACGACCGCATCAACCCGACCTCGGCGGAGGTGGCGTTCAACATCTCGGACCACTTCCAGGGCAAGGGCATCGGCTCGGTGATGCTCGAGCACCTGGCCGCGATCGCCCAGGAGATGGGCATCACGAGGTTCGTCGCCGAGGTGCTGCCGCAGAACCGCAAGATGCTCACGGTCTTCAAGGACGCCGGCTACGAGGTGACCCACCACATCGAGGACGGCGTCGTCGAGGTCGCCTTCGACATCAAGCCGACCGAGCAGAGCAAGGCGGTGCAGCTCTCGCGCGAGCACCGCGCCGAGTCGCGCAGCATGCGCACCATCCTCTTCCCCGAGCGGGTCGCCATCATCGGCGCCAGCCGGCGTGAGGAGTCCATCGGGGCACTCGTGATGCGCAACATCCTCGCCGCCGGCTACCAAGGCGATCTCTACCCCATCCACCGGGTGGCCGAGCAGATCCAGGGCCTCAAGGCCTACCCGAGCATCCTCGAGACCCCCGAACCCGTCGAGCTCGCCATCGTCGTCGTGCCGGCGGCGCAGGCCATCGACGTCGTCAAGGACTGCGGCAGGGCCGGGGTCAAGGCGCTGCTCGTCCTGTCGGCCGGGTTCGCCGAGGCCGGTGCGGAGGGGATCCTCCTGCAGGAGAAGCTGCGTCGCCGGGTGCGTCGGGCCGGTATGCGCATCGTGGGGCCCAACAGCTTCGGGCTCATCAACAACGACCCGGCCGTGCGGCTCAACGCCACCCTCGCCTCCGTCATCCCCGGGTCCGGACGGCTCGGACTCTTCGCGCAGAGCGGCGCCCTGGGGGTCGCGGTGCTCGCGTCGGCGGCCAGACGAGGGCTCGGCATCTCGGTCTTCGCCTCGGCCGGCAACCGCGTCGACGTGTCGGGCAACGACCTCATGCAGTACTGGATCGACGACCAGGGCACCGACACCGTCGGCCTCTACCTCGAGTCGATGGGCAACCCCCGCAAGTTCTCGCGCATCGCCCGGGCGCTCGCGGCGGTCAAGCCGGTCGTCGTGGTCAGCTCGGGAGTCTCGAGCTTCGCGGCGCCCCCCGGGCACCGCACCCGCGTCACCAACGTGCCGCCGCAGGCGTTCGACGCGCTCCTCCGGCAGGCCGGCGTCATCCGGGTGGAGAACGTGCACCAGCTCTTCGACGTCGCCCAGCTCACGCTGCACCAGCCGCTCCCCAAGGGTGACCGGGTCGCCATCGTCGGCAACTCCGACGCCCTCGGCGCCCTGAGCGCGAGCGCGTGCGTCAGCTGGGGGCTGCGGGTGACCCACGGGCCGGTCTCCCTGCCGCCGCAGGCCTCGGCCGAGGAGTTCGCGGCCGCGCTGGACGCCGCCTTCGCCGACCCGGAGGTCGACAGCGTCGTCGCCGCCTTCATCCCACCCCTCGTCACGCAGGACGAGGAGGTCCACACGGCGGTGCGCAACATCGTCGCCGACTACGAGAAGCCTTGTGTCGCAACCTTCCTCGGCATGCGCGGTGTCGGTGACGGGCTCTCGTACGACCAGGACGGCATACGCAGGTCGGTGCCGGCGTACGCGATGCCCGAGGACGGCATCCGCGCGCTCAACGCGGTCACGAGGTACGCGTTGTGGCGCCAGCGCGACCGCGGCACGGCCGTCGCCCCCGTCGGCATCGACCGGCTGCGCGCGGAGTCGCTCATCGACGGCTACCTCGCCGGGAGCAGCGAGGGCCGTGCGCTGACACGCGAGGAGGCTCGCGAACTGCTCGGCGCCTACGGCATCCGGCTGTGGCCGGCCGTGGAGGTCACCGGGGTCGAGGCCGCCGTCGCCGCGGCCGACGAGCTGACCTACCCGGTCATCCTCAAGTCGACCTCGCCGGTGGTGCGCCACCAGCCCGGGCTCGTCGGCGTGCGCGGCGACCTCGTCGACGCCGACGCCGTGCGCAGCGCCTACGCGTCCCTCAGCGAGCGGCTCGGGCCGCTCGGCGCCGACCGCTTCGTCGTTCAGCGGATGGCCGTGCCGGGCGTCTCCACCGTCATCCGCGCGACCGAGGACCCGCTCTTCGGTCCCGTCGTCAGCTTCTCGGTGGCGGGACCGCCCACCGAGCTGCTCGACGACGTGGCCCACCGCATCCCGCCCCTCACCGACGTCGACGTCACCGACCTCATCGACGGCGTCAAGGCGGCGCCCCGCCT
>CBHRRQ010000136.1:0-10931 GCA_966081555.1 uncultured Terrabacter sp. | reverse complement strand
CGGGGGGGGGCCGCGGCCCCCCCGGGGGGGGGGGGGGGCCCCCTCTTCCGGAGAGGCCTCAAAGGCTCGCGTGCGAGCTCCGCTCAGATGAACATCGCCGGGTCGAGCCACTGGTTGGCGGCATCACGCTTCGGGAAGCGCAGCACCGCCGGCACACCCGTCGCCACCGCGCCGTTCGGCACGTCCTTGACGACGACCGAGTTGGCGCCGATCTGCGCGTCGTCGCCGACGAGCACCGGCCCGAGCACGCGGGCGCCGGCGCCGATGGTCACGCGGTTGCCCACCGTCGGGTGGCGCTTGACGTGCTCCATGGAACGGCCGCCCAGCGTGACGCCGTGGTAGAGCATGACGTCGTCGCCCACCTCGGCTGTCTCGCCGATGACGACGCCCATGCCGTGGTCGATGAAGAACCGACGACCGAGGCGAGCCGCGGGGTGGATCTCGACACCCGTGACCGAGCGGGCGAAGGTCGCGAGCACCCGGGCCGGAAGCCGGCCACCGGGCCGCTTCCACAGCTCGTGGATGCCGCGGTGCGCCCAGATGGCGTGCAGGCCGGGCGACGTCAGCGCGACCTCGAGGCGCGAGTTCGCGGCAGGGTCGCGCGCGATCGCGCCGTCGACGTCCTCGACAAAACGGTCGGCGAGCTTGCGCACCAGACCGAGCGGGCCGGCATACGTGGGCTGCTCGGCCACGGGCTCGACCTGGACGGCGGGCGCGGCAGAGCCGCCGCGCTCACCGCGCACGAGGGTGAGCGGCGGCTCGGCAGGCCTGGGCTTGCGGTCGATCCGGGGTGCGGTGCTCATGCACGTCTCCTCACTGGCACCGGGGTGCTGCAGCGTCCGAGGCAGTCGGTCTGGTGTGACCCGACGGCGTCAGTCGACGAGGCCCTCGAAGAGGACCGTGGACAGGTAGCGCTCGCCGAACGACGGAATGATGACGACGATCGTCTTGCCCTTGTTCTCGGGACGCTGGGCGACCTGGACGGCCGCGGCGATGGCGGCTCCCGAGCTGATGCCGACGAGCAGGCCCTCCTCGGTGGCGGCGCGGCGCGCCCACTTCACCGCGGTGTCGGCGTTGACGTCGATGACCTCGTCGTAGACCTCGGTGTCGAGGATCTCAGGCACGAAGTTCGCGCCGATGCCCTGGATCTTGTGCGGGCCCGGCTGGCCGCCGTTGAGGATGGCGGACTCCTCGGGCTCGACCGCGATGATCTTCACGTCGGGCTTGCGCGACTTGAGCACCTGGCCGACGCCGGTGATGGTGCCGCCCGTGCCGATGCCGGCGACGACGATGTCGACCTCGCCGTCGGTGTCCTTCCAGATCTCCTCGGCGGTGGTCTTGCGGTGGATCTCGGGGTTGGCCTCGTTGGCGAACTGGCGAGCGAGCACCCCACCGCGCTCGGCGGCGATCTCGTCGGCCTTGGCGACGGCGCCCTTCATGCCGGTGGCCGGGTCGGTGAGCACGAGCTCGGCGCCGAAGGCACGCAGCAGCGCGCGCCGCTCCTTGCTCATCGACTCGGGCATCGTCAGCACGACCTTGTAGCCGCGGGCCGCGCCGACCATGGCGAGCGCGATGCCGGTGTTGCCGGAGGTGGCCTCGACGATGGTGCCGCCGGGCTTCAGCTGGCCGCTCGCCTCGGCCGCGTCGACAATGGAGACGCCGATGCGGTCCTTGACCGAGCTGGCCGGGTTGTAGAACTCCAGCTTCGCGGCGACCGTCGCCTCGGCTCCGTCGGTGACCTTGTTGAGCCGCACGAGCGGCGTGTTCCCGATGAGCTTGGTGACGTCGTCGTAGATCGGCATTGCGTGGCCCTTTCGGCTGGGTGTGGCTGGGTGGGGCGGACACTCGTTCGGCCCGGTTGTCTGCGACAACCGAGTCCTCGTTATGCATATTCCAACACACAGTTATTTGTTGCCAAGGGTCCGACCATGATCCGGTCGAACGTCAGGCCGCCGCCGTATGCCGTCCCGCCCTTTCGAAGGGGACGAGCGTCACGCCGAGGCGCCCGTCACATTCACTAAGGGCTTGCTAACTCGTCAGTAGACTCGCCGCCATGAATGCCCTCCAGATCGTCGCCGCCGTCGTCTGCCTCGGCGTGACCGCCGTGGCCGTGGCCCTGCTGGTGAAGACGGTGAACCACTTCCTCGCGACGTTCCGGCTCGGCCAGCCCGAGGACCGTGGCGACGACAAGGGGGCCCGCACCCGCACCCTGCTGCGCGAGTTCCTCGGCCACACCCGCATGTCGCGGCTGCCGGTCGTGGCCATCGCGCACTGGTTCACGATGGTGAGCTTCGGCGTCCTCTTCTTCACGCTGCTCAACGCGTTCGGCCAGCTCTTCCAGCCCGAGTTCGTGCTGCCGGTGATCGGGCACTTCTTCCTCTACGAGTGGGTCACCGACTTCTTCGCCTTCGCCGGCTTCATCAGCATCGTGCTGCTCATGGTGATCCGGCAGAAGAACCACCCGCGCTCGGCCGCCGGCGAGGACGGCCGCCGCAGCCGCTTCTTCGGGTCGACCTGGTGGCAGGCCTACTACGTCGAGCTGACGATCCTCGGCGTGACGCTCTGCATCGGCCTGCTCCGCGCGCTCGAGTGGACCCTCGCCCGCAAGACCGGCACGGGCATGGACACGGCGCTGCACTTCCCGCTCACCGGCTGGATCGGCAACTTCTTCACCAGCCTCTCGGTCGGGGCCATCGAGAACCTCATCGTCGTCATCGCCGCGGTCAAGATCCTCATCAGCTTCGCCTGGATGATCACCATCGCCCTGCAGCCGACGATGGGTGTCGCCTGGCACCGTTTCCTCGCGTTCTTCAACATCTTCTTCAAGCGCCACGCCGACGGGCGCACCAGCCTCGGCGAGCTGCAGCCGATCCGCATCAAGGGCGAGGTGCTCGACTTCGAGCAGGTCGAGGACCTCGACGAGGACGCCGCGCTCGGCGTCGGCAAGGTCGAGGACTTCACCTGGAAGGGCCTGCTCGACTTCACCACCTGCACCGAGTGCGGCCGCTGCCAGAGCCAGTGCCCGGCGTGGAACACCGACAAGCCGCTCAGCCCGAAGCTGCTCGTGATGACGCTGCGCGACCACGCGCACGCCAAGGCGCCGTGGCTGCTCGCCTCCGAGGAGGTACGGGCCGCCGGCATCGAGGCGGCCGACGGCGACTTCTCCGCCGCGACCAAGGGCGCCGTCGCCACCGAGCAGCTCGTCGGCGAGACCGGCTACGACATCCGCCACCCGCTCACGGCGTACAACCCGCACGGCCCCGACGCCGTCATCGACGAGGACGTCCTCTGGTCGTGCACCACCTGCGGCGCCTGTGTCGAGCAGTGCCCCGTCGACATCGAGCACGTCGACGCCATCGTCGACATGCGCCGCTACAAGAACCTCATCGAGTCGGCCTTCCCCGCCGAGCTCAACGGCCTCTTCAAGAACCTCGAGAAGAACAGCAACCCGTGGGGCCTCGCGCCGCGGCTGCGGATGGACTGGGCCAAGGACCTCCCCTTCGAGGTCAAGCAGGTCGGTCAGGACGTCGAGTCCCTCGACGAGGTCGACTACCTCTTCTGGGTCGGCTGCGCCGGCGCCTACGAGGACCGCGCCAAGAAGACGACCCGTGCGGTCGCCGAGCTGCTCGACACCGCGGGCGTCAGCTTCGCGGTGCTCGGCGACGGCGAGGCCTGCACCGGCGACTCGGCCCGCCGCGCCGGCAACGAGTTCCTCTTCCAGATGCTCGCCCAGCAGAACGTCGAGACCCTCAACGAGGTCGGCGCGACGAAGATCGTCGTCACCTGCGCGCACTGCTTCAACACCATCAAGAACGAGTACCCCCAGCTCGGCGGCCAGTACGAGGTGCTGCACCACACGCAGCTGCTCAACCGGCTCGTCCGCGAGAAGCGCCTGACCCCGGTCGCCCGTCCGGGTGAGGCCGCCTCGGCCGGCACCCTCACCGGCGCCGCCTCCACCGGGGCCAAGGTCACCTACCACGACCCCTGCTACCTCGGCCGGCACAACCAGGTCTACGCGCCGCCGCGCGAGCTGCTGCAGATCCTGCCCGGCGTCGAGTACGCCGAGATGGAGCGCTCGAAGGAGAAGTCCTTCTGCTGCGGCGCCGGTGGTGCCCGCATGTGGATGGAGGAGAAGCTCGGCACGCGCATCAACACCAACCGCACCGAGGAGGCCCTCGCCACCGGCGCCGACCGCATCGCCGTCGGCTGCCCCTTCTGCAAGGTCATGCTCACCGACGGCCTCAACGCCGCGGTGCAGGACGGCAAGAAGGCCGAGGGCGAGGTCGAAGTCGTCGACGTCGCGCAGATGCTGCTCGCCGCGGTGCGCCGCGGCAACGAGGGCGGCGAGCCGGTCGAGGCCGCCCAGCCCGAGCCCCAGCCCGACCCGGAGCCCGCGCCGACCGCCTGACGAGCCATCCGGCATACGCACGCAGAAGGCCCCTCCCGAGCGGGAGGGGCCTTCTGGCTGTCCGAGACTCCTGCGGCGGACCGCTCAGAGGATGCCGCGGGCGTGGAAGGCGCGCGTGACCGCGGTGGCGGCTCCGCTGCCGTAGAGCCGTTGCGCTGCCGCGACGGTGGCCGTGGCCGCGTCACGGAAGGACGTGTCCGGCGCGAACGCGAACTGCGCGTCGACGATGAGGGTCGTCGCCCGGGTGTCGCCGAGCGAGCTGCGGATGTCCCACAGAGCCCGCGACCAGATCTCGCCGTCGGCGTGCACCTCGCCGCGCAGGTCCTCGGGGTAGTGCTTGGTGCCGTCGAGCCGGCGCAGGCAGTGGGGCGAGGTGCGCGTGTAGGAGACCGAGTCCCAGTCAGCGACGCACGCCTCGGGCGTCTTCGTCGGCTTGCCCGCAGCCCAGCTCGTGACGACGACTGCGAGGTAGTCGCCGAACGCCTCGCCGATCGCGCCGGACTCGAGGTTGGTGCCGAAGCCGGGCACCTGGCCGTCCTGCACCGAGTGGCCGTACTCGTGGACGATGACCTCGGCGTCCTCGGCGTCGTCGACCCCGCCCTTGCCGAGGGTGATGTTGGCCTTGTCGTCGCGGAAGAACGAGTTGTCGCCACCGAACTGGTCGATGCGCACCTCGATCTGCCGCTGGTTGACGGGCCGCAGCGTCGAGCCGAAGCCGAGGTGCTGCAGGTACGCCTGGGCCGTGGTCACCCAGTGGTAGCCCATGACCTGCTCGAACTGGTCGGCGTCGCGGTGGTAGGCGGGGAACGCCCCGCCGACGCTGACGGCGGCCTTGCCCGTCGAGCTCTTGACCCGCGCGTAGGCGCCGGTGAGCGTGCCCGACCCGTCGAGGTCGGTGAGCGTCACCCGGTGGTACGCCGGTGCGAGCGCCGCGTAGTCGGCGTCCTTCTGGTCGGTGAGCGTCTCGATGCCGAGGTCCTGGACCGGGTTCGGCAGGAAGACGGTCCCGCTCGCGGTGTGGTCGAAGGGCGACGGTGCGCCCTGCGCCACCTGGGCCGGCGCCGCCATGCCTGCGAGCACCGCGGCAACGACGCTGAGCCCCGCTGCTGTTCGACGTGTGATCATCGGTGGCCTTCCTCGTGGACGATTCCTCGGGCCAGCGTAGGGCGGCGCGGGGCGGCGTGGCGGGTTGCGGAGGATCCCGCTCGACGAATGCGCGCCACTCCGTGAGAACGCTCTCACGAACTCTTGCCCAACCCTCCGCGACGGTGAATCGTGAGCGCATGACTCAACGACGAGATCGACGCCGGCGGCCCGCGAGCGCCCTCCACCGGCTGGCCCTCACGGCTGTGGCTGTCGCCACCGCGGCCGTCCCGACCCTTGCCGTCGCCGGAGCCGAAGCGGCTCCACCGCCCCCGAGCGCCGTGAGCTCGGCAGCCCCTGCGACCTCCGCGGCCCCTGCGGCTCCGGTGGCCGCCGGAGCGGTCACGGCGCCCGACCTCGGCGCGAGCACCCTCGTGCTCGACCCGTCCATGTCGACCGCCGAGATCAAGGCGAAGGTCGATGCCATCTCGGCTAGGCAGGTCTCCAACGAGATGGGACCAGAGCGATACGCGATCCTCTTCAAGCCGGGCACGTACGGCTCCGCCGCCGACCCGCTCAACTTCCAGGTCGGCTACTACACGGAGGTCGCCGGCTTGGGTCGGAACCCGGGTGACGTCGTCGTCAACGGCTCGGTCTACGTGCGCAACCAGTGCACCGCCGGCTTCTGCATCGCACTCAACAACTTCTGGCGCTCGATGTCGAACCTGACGATCAACGTCACCACCCCCGAGTTCGGCTGCTACTCCGGGCAGTTCTGGGCCGTCTCGCAGGCCGCGCCGCTGCGCCGCGTGCACGTCAAGGGCCAGACGACGCTCATGGACTACTGCAGCGGACCGTCTTTCGCCAGTGGCGGGTTCATCGCCGACTCGAAGTTCGACGGCGTGGTCATCAACGGCTCGCAGCAGCAGTTCTTCACGCGCAACAGCACCGTCGGCAGCTGGACCAATGGGGTCTGGAACCAGGTCTTCTCCGGGGTCGGGGGCGCGCCGGCCGAGTGCTTCCCCGCCGCGGCGGCGTGCGGTGGACCCTACACGACCGTCGCGAAGACGTCGGTGAGCCGCGAGAAGCCCTACCTCTACGTCGACGACTCGGGCGCCTACCGCGTGTTCGTCCCCGCCGCCGCCACCGACACGAGCGGCGTCTCGTGGGCCGCCGGCTCGACCCCCGGACGCTCGATCGGACTCGACGACTTCTACGTCGCCCGCCCGTCGGACTCGGCCCAGGCGATCAACCGCGAGCTCGCGCGAGGTCGCAACCTGCTGCTGACGCCCGGGGTCTACCACCTCGACCAGACGCTGCGGGTCAAGCGGGCCGACACCATCGTCCTCGGGCTCGGCCTGGCCAGCCTCACCCCGACGAACGGACAGGTCGCGATGAGCGTCGCGGACGTGCCCGGTGTCGACATCGCGGGCCTCACCTTCGATGCGGGCCCGGTCAACTCGCCGGTCCTGCTCCAGGTCGGCACCCAGCGTGCCGCCGGGACCCCGGCCGCGAGCCGAGCCGGGTGGAGCAGCGCCGCCGACCCGACCGCGCTGCAGGACGTCTTCTTCCGAATCGGCGGACCCTACGTCGGCAAGGCCACCGTGAGCCTCGAGGTCAACAGCGACCACGTCGTCCTCGACGACATCTGGGCCTGGCGGGCCGACCACGGCAACGGCGTCGGGTGGACGAGCAACACCGCCGACACCGGACTCGTCGTGAACGGCGACCACGTCACTGCCACAGGTCTTTTCGTGGAGCACTACCAGAAGACCGAAGTCATCTGGAACGGCGAGCACGGGTCGGTCACGTTCTTCCAGAACGAACTGCCCTACGACCCCCCGAGCCAGGCAGCGTGGATGTCGGCGCCGGACCATGAGGGCTACCCCGCCCTGGTCGTCGGGTCCGGCGTGAAGAGCTTCAGGGGCACGGGCATGGGGTCCTACAGCTTCTTCAATCAGGGCGTCGACATCTTCGCCGCCAACGCGTTCGAGGTGCCCGTCACGCCCGGGGTGCGCCTGCACAACCTGCTGACGATCTTCCTCGACCCGTCCAACGGCAAGGGCGGCATCCGCAACGTCGTCAACGGTGTGGGCGGGTCCTCGACCATCGCCAACCCGGACGTGCCGGTCACGGTCGTCGACTACCCCTGACGGCAGCGCCTCCCGGCCCGGCGGTCGTATGCCGCCGGGCCGGGTGGACGGTCCACGCCCGGTCGCGTGACACGGTCCTAGCATGAGGCGATGAGCGCCGACCTGACTGCCATCGCCCGCGACCTCGCCCCCACGGGGACGCTCCGGGCATCGATCAACCTCGGCAACGCGGTGCTCGCCCAGGGCACGCTCGACGAGCCGCGCGGCGTGACGGTCGACCTCGCCCACGTCATCGGCGAACGCCTCGGCGTCCCGGTCGAGCTCGTCACGTTCGACGGCGCCCGCAAGTCGTTCGAGGCGATGGCGACCGGCGCCGCCGACATCTGCTTCCTCGCGATCGACCCCCTGCGTGAGACGGAGGTCGCGTTCACGGAGCCCTACGTCATCATCGAGGGCGCCTACGTCGTGCCCTCGGACTCGTCGTTGCGGACCGTCGCCGACGTCGACGCCGAGGGCATCCGCGTCGCGGTCAAGGCCGGCTCCGCCTACGACCTGCACCTCACGCGAGCCCTGCAGCACGCCACGCTCGTCCGCAACGACGAGGGCGTCGGCTCGCTCGTCACGGAGCCGCTGGAGGCGGGCGCCGGCATCCGCGAAGCCGTCACCGCCTTCGCCGAGCAGAACGACGGGTTCCGTGTCGTCGACGGGTCGTTCATGCAGATCCGGCGGGCCGTCGGCACCACGCGCTCTCGCTCGGCCGAGTCCGTCGCCTTCCTCCGCGACCTCGTCGAGGAGCTCAAGGCGAGCGGCTTCGTCGCCGACGCGCTCGAGCGTGCGGGACAGCGACGCGAGGCGGCGGCACCGCCGGCCTGAGCCGGGCGGCATACTCAATCTGCGTGATGGGGGTTCTCGCGAAGCCCTCACGGTGGGACAGTGGCGACTGAGGACGACCCGGCTCTCAGGCGAACGCCGATAGCTCAAGGTCGGTCGGCCCCACTCCGGTCTGGCACGCCAGACCGAGACCGCCGACCACAACGCGGCGCGCCCCGGCCTGGCCCACCTCGAAAGGGAATGCTCCATGGCCTTGCGCCGCGTCTCTCTCATGCGCACCGGTGTCCTCGCGGCACCTGCTCTCGTCGTCGCAGCGTTGCTGCTGCCGACCACCCAGGCGAACGCCTCGTCCCAGTCCATCGCCCTCAGCGGCACCTCGAGCCCCGTCACCGGGTCGTTCGTCCCCAGTGACGGAGGCACGGTCCCGGAGTTCGCGACGCCCGAGGACGAGGGCTCTCCGGACGCCTTCACCGGCACCATCGCGAACAGGACCCTGTCGCAGGGCCATGCCGCCGGTCACGGCCTCACGGTCGCGAATACCACTCGCGCCAAGTCGAACCCGACCTTCACGACGGGTTTCGAGGGTCTCAACCACTACCAGCAGCGCTACTCGCGCGGCGGTAACCAGTTCAGCATCGAGCCGCCCGACCAGGCGCTCTGCGTCGGGGCCGGGCACGTCGTCGAGGCCGTCAACGACGTCTTCAACGTCTACGACTCGGCTGGAGCGTCGCAGCTGCCGAACAACACGGCGACCAACATCGTGGCCGGGTTCCCGCGGGACGTCCACCACGCCGTCGACCTCAACTCCTTCTACGGCTACGCGCCCGCCGTCAACCGCAGCACCGGGGCGCTCGGGCCGGAGCTCACCGACCCCACGTGCATCTTCGATGCCGCGACCCAGCGGTTCTTCCTCGTCGTGCTCACGCTCGAGCGTGCCCCCGACGGCTCGCTGAACTTCTTCAACCACCTGGACCTCGCGGTGTCGCAGACGTCGAACCCGGTCGGCTCGTGGAACATCTACAAGATCGACGTGACCAACGACGGCACGAACACCGGTGGCACCAACCCCGGCCCGTACCTCGGCGACTACCCGCACATCGGCGCGGACGCCAACGGCATCTACCTGACGACGAACGCCTACCCGTGGACCGCGAACGGCTTCGCCGGCGCCCAGGTCTACGCCCTGTCCAAGGCCCAGCTCGCAGCGGGTGCCGCCACCATCACCATGCAGCACCTCGACACGTCCGGCATGGTGGCCGCCCCGAGCGACGCAGGACCGACCCAGCCCGGCTTCACCGTCTGGCCAGCCCAGTCGCCCGGCACCTCCTCGTTCAACCTCAGCAACAACGGCACCGAGTACTTCCTCAGCTCGAACGCCGCGGACGAGGCGACCCACCCGAAGGCCGGTACCGGCGGCGACTACGTGTCGCACCAGATCGTCGTGTGGTCGATGACGAACACCGGCTCTCTCAACACGGGTAGCCCCGACCTCCACCTGGCCAACCGGCTGGTGGGCGTCGGGACGTACGCGCTGCCGCCCAAGCAGCACCAGCCCGGGTCGGGGACCGCGCCCGGCGTGGGCACCCCGCAGGGGCGCTGCATCAACGACACGAACACCGCGACCATCGCGGGCGCCGGGTGCTGGCGCCTGCTGTTCGGCGCCGAGCCCGCGCACGACGAGGTCGTCTCGACGCCGGACTCGAACGACACCCGCATGCAGCAGGTGACGTACGCCAACGGCAAGCTGTGGGGCGCCCTCGACACCGCGATCACGGTCGGCGGCTCGAACCGTGCCGGGATCGCCTGGTACGTGGTCAAGCCCGGTGGCGCAAGCCTGTCGCCGAAGGTCGGCCTCGCCGGCTACCTCGGAGCGGCAGGCAAGGACTTCACCTACCCCGCCATCGGGGTGACGCCGAGCGGTCGTGGAGTCATGGCCTTCACCGCGACCGGTGAGGACGGCCTGTTCCCCAGCGCCGCGTACGCGTCGATCGACGCGGTCACCGGGGTCGGCGCCTGGAACGTGGCGCCCGGCGGGGACGGCGCGGCCACGGCGGACGGCTTCACCAGCTACAAGTCCCAGGTCGGCAACCCGCCCCGCACGCGCTGGGGTGACTACGGCGCCGCTTCCGTCGACGGCAGCACCGTGTGGGTCGCGAGCGAGTACGTCGCGGGCACCTGTGACTACACCGCGTGGGGCGGGCCGTTCTTCACCGGCGGCACCGGCGACAACCTGCTCGGCACCTGCGCCGGAGCGAGCCACGGCCCGGGCGTCCGGACGGCACTCGCCAACTGGTCGACCCGGGTCAGCGCCTTCGTGCCGTGACGCCGTGACGACCGCGCGCCCCAGCTGAGCGCTCACACGAGTACGCGTCGGGCCGGCTTCCGCGGTCGGGTGCCCTCTTCCGGTGGTTGAGGTGTGGAGCGCCGGCGGAGCCTCGAACCTCCGCACCCGACCTGCGGTCTGTGCCCGGGCCCGTTCCTGTCACCGATGAGGCGGACCGCGCGGGGTTCGGGTT
>CBHRRQ010000135.1:0-10939 GCA_966081555.1 uncultured Terrabacter sp. | reverse complement strand
CGGAGATACCCTCCCCGGGTGCCCGCGGGCACGTTCACCATCCATGAGCAAGGGGAAGACATGTCCCGTTCCACCCGCCGCATCGCCGGCGTCGGCCTCGCAGCAGCCTGCGTGGCGGCGCTCGCGGCCCCGGCCCTCGCCGCACCCACCGCGGGGTCGAGCACCGGTAGCGCTCCCGGCAAGACCCAGTTCGACATCCAGCTGCTGTCGTTCAACGACTTCCACGGCAACCTCGAGGCGCCCAGTGGCTCCAGCGGCCGCATCACGATCGACCACTTCTACACGGACGTCGACGACATCGACGGCGACGGCAACCGCACGGAGCAGATCAACTTCGTCAACGCCGGTGGCGTCGAGTACCTCGCGACCGAGCTGGCCCAGGCCCGCAAGGGGCACCCCTACTCACTGACCGTCGCTGCAGGTGACATCGTCGGCGCCTCCCCGCTCCTGTCAGCCGCGTTCCACGACGAGCCGACGGTCGAGTCGATGAACAAGCTCGGCCTCGACGTCACCTCGGTGGGCAACCACGAGTTCGACGAGGGCTACAAGGAGCTGCAGCGCCTGGCCAACGGCGGCTGCATCGACGACGGAGCCGGACAGAACAACCAGAACTCCTGCCCGGAGGGTGTGTTCGGCGGAGCCGACTTCGACATGCTGGCGGCCAACGTCGTCGAGACCTCGAGCGGCAAGACGATCCTGCCGGCGTACACGGTGAAGAAGTTCAACGGGGCCAAGATCGGCTTCATCGGCATGACCCTCGAGGGCACGCCGAGCATCGTCACCGCCTCCGGTGTCGCGGGCCTCTCGTTCAAGGACGAGGCAGAGACCGCCAACGCGCTCGTTCCGGTGCTCAAGGCGCAGGGCGTCAACGCGATCGTCGTGCTGCTCCACGAGGGCGCGGCACCGACGAAGAGCGGCCAGTCCTACGACTGGGCCTGCCAGACCGGCGGCTCGATCTCCGGGGCGCTCGTCGACATCAATGCCAACCTCGACCCGGCCATCGACATGGTCGTCTCGGGCCACACGCACCAGCCGTACGTCTGCACGCTGCCCGACCCGGCAGGCAAGCCGCGCCTCGTCACGTCCGCCTCGTCGTTCGGCCGTCTCTACACCGACACGAAGCTGACGTACGACCGCCGTACGTCGGACATCGTCCGTCCGACGATGGCCAGCTCGGCCAACCACATCGTCGAGCGCACCGTCGCCAAGGATTCGGCGCAGACGGCGCTCATCGCTCGGTACAAGACGCTGGTCTCCGCCATCGCGAACAAGGTGATCGGCCAGGTCGCCGGCTCCGTGCTCAGCCGGACCGCCGACGACGCCGGTGAGTCACCCCTCGGCGACCTCATCGCCGACGCCCAGCTCGCCGACCCGTCGGTCGTGACCGGGGGCCAGACCCCCGTCGTGTCGTTCATGAACCCCGGCGGCATCCGCGCCGACCTCGTCGAGAACTCCGCGGGCAACGTCACCTACGAGGCGGCGTTCACCGTGCAGCCGTTCAACAACTACCTCGTGTCGCTGACCCTCACGGGCCAGCAGATCATCGACGTGCTGAACCAGCAGTTCATCAACTCGTCGGGCGCACCGACCCGGCCCTACGTGCTCGCCACGAGCGCCGGCCTGACGTACACGCACAACCGCGTGTCGGTCAGCGACGTCAAGATCAACGGTGTGGCGGTCGACCCCACGGCCACCTACCGCGTCGTGACGAACAACTTCCTCGCGGACGGCGGGGATGGCTTCCCGGCGTTCAAGGGCGGGACCGGCCGGTACTTCGGCGGTCTCGACATCGACGCCTTCGCGAACTACCTCGAGAAGCACTCGCCCTACACGGCCCCGCCGCTCGACCGCGTCACGTACACGCCGTGACCGCCTGACGACGGTGCACCCACGAACGGTCCGGTTCCCTCGGGAGCCGGACCGTTCGGCATACGGGCGCGGCGGCCTCGCTCAGGCGTCGGCGGGCTGGGCCGCGGGCGCCTCGGGGCGGTCGGGCACGAGGCGGTAGCCGACGTTGCGGACCGTCCCGATGAGCGCCTCGTGGTCGGGGCCGAGCTTGGCGCGCAGCCGCCGCACGTGCACGTCGACCGTGCGGGTGCCGCCGTAGTAGTCGTAGCCCCAGACCTCCTGCAGCAGCTGGGCGCGGGTGAAGACCCGGCCGGGGTGCTGGGCGAGGTACTTGATGAGCTCGAACTCCTTGTAGGTCAGGTCGAGCGGGTGGCCCCGGAACTTCGCCGAGTAGCTCGCCTCGTCGATGACGAGGTCGCCCGAGGTGATCGGCATGTCGAGGTCGGCCTCGTCGTCCTGGCCCTTCGTCATCGCGAGGCGCAGCCGCGCGTCGACCTCGGCCGGCCCGGCGGAGTCGAGCAGCACGTCGTCGAGCCCCCACTCGGCCGTGAGACCAGCGAGGCCGCCCTCGGTGAGGACGGCCAGCAGGGGCGTGCCGATGCCCGTGGTGCGCAGCACCCGGCACAGCGACCGGGCGCTCGCGAGCTCTCGTCGCGCGTCGACGATGACGACGTCGCAGTCGGGGGAGTCGACGAGCGCGGTGGCCTCGGCGGGCAGGATGCGCACCGTGTGGCTCAGCAGTCCGAGCGCGGGCAGCACCTCGGCGCTCGGGGCGAGCGCGTTGGTGAGCAGCAGCAGTCGGGCCATCTCATGCAGGATAGGCGAGACTGGTCACCGGGGGACGGGACCACACCAACCATGAGACACCAGCCATGAGACGGAGCGAGATGCCCACGACAGCTGCGGCGCCGACGGTCACCGTGCGCTACTGGGCGGCAGCCCGCGCTGCCACCGGCACCGACAGCGAGGAGCGCTCGGGCACGACGGTCGGCGAGGTCGTCGACGCGGCCGTGCAGGCGCACCCGGACCTCGGGCGCGTGGCGAGGGTCGCGAGCTTCCTGCTCGACGGCAGCAAGGTCACCCGCGAGCACGCCGTCGACGCCGGCGCCACCGTCGAGGTGCTGCCGCCGTTCGCCGGAGGGTGATGCACAATGGCCCCCGTGCCTGACGACGACGCAGCCCGCACGGGAGCCCCCGAGGGGACGCTCCGCGTGCCGCTGTCGCCGGTCCGCGCCGACCGCATCCGCTGGTTCGGCGTCGTCGCGACGTTCGTCGCCGCGGTCGCGCTCCTCGTGGCGCAGGGCACCGGGTATGCCGCCACGCTGGGTGTCACCCTCGTGCTCGCTCTCGCGGTGGCGTGGGGCTGGCCGCTGCTCAGCGGCTCCTACACGCCGATGGCCACCACCGTGGCGCTCGCGGTCAGCTCGGTGGCGATCGTGTTGAGCGCCCTTCGCCAGGACCTGCTCTGGGTGCCGGCGGCCGTCGCGTTCGGCGTCCTGCTCGCCTTCTTCGGCCAGCTCGTGCGACGCACCGGCCGCGAGGGACTCGTGCTCACCCTGCTCTCGGCGTTCGGCGGCCTGGCCGTCATCGCGTCGGGCACGACCGCCGTGGTCGCGGCCAACAGCGACCGCGGTCAGGCCGTGGCGGTCGTCGCGATGGCCGCGGTCGGCGCCGCCGTCGCGGTCGACCTGCTGCCCGGCGTCAAGGTGCTCGCGCCCTTCCTCGGGCTCGTGGCGCTGGCGGTGTCCGTCGTCGCGGCGCTCGTGGCAGCCAGCTTCTTCGACGAGGTCGCGGCGCTCGAGGCGCTCGGCATCGGCGCGGCCGTCGGCACCGTGTCATGGTCGTTCCGCCGCGTGCTGTCGCTCCAGCCGGCGATGCTGACCCGCCGCGGCCAGGTCGGCTCCGGCGTCGGCTCGGTGCTCGTGGTCGGCGCCGTCGTGCACCTCTTCTCCGTCCTCACCTGACCCGCCCCGGCGCAGCTGTTGCGGCGGCCCCGGAGCCGGTCAGTAGACGAGGGCCTGGGCGCCGGGGGCCATCGCCTCCTCGACGAAGACGGCCGCGCCCTTGATCACCGCACCCTCGACGAGCTGGTCCTCGGTGAGCTCGCGTCGGGCCGCGCACTGCGTGCAGACGGTGAGCCGGCCATCCGCGATCACCGCGTCGCGCAGCTCGACGAGCGGCGCGGCATACGGCAGCTCGAACTCCTCGGCCCGTCCCGGAACGGCCATCCACGTCGACTCGCCCGTGAGCCACAACGAGACGTCGACGCCGCTCGCGACGGCGGTCGCGGCCACCGTGAACGCCTGCGACAGACGCTCCGGCGCCTCGGTTCCAGCGGTGACCTTGACGACGAGCGAGCGCGCGGGAGTGTCCATGGGATCAGGCTACGATCGGGCGCATGTTCAACCTCGACCAGGACATCCCCGAGCCGCTGCGTCCCCTCGCGTGGCTCATCGGACGCTGGGAGGGCGCCGGGGTCGTCGGCTACCCCACGATCGAGTCGGCGCACTTCGGCCAGGAGATCGAGGTGACCCACGACGGGCGGGGCTTCCTCAAGTGGGAGAGCCGGGCCTGGATCCTCGACTCCGAGAACGGTGCCAAGGTGCGCCCGGCGGCGGTCGAGTCCGGCTTCTGGCGCCCCTTGGAGAACGGTGAGGTCGAGCTGCTGCTGGTCCACCCGACCGGCATCCTCGAGCTCTACTACGGCGAGATCCAGCCGGCGAAGGTCCAGCTGAAGACCGACGGCGTGCTGCGCGCGCCGGGCGCGAAGGAGTACAACGCGGCGACGCGCATGTACGGCCTCGTCGAGTCGCAGCTCATGTGGGTCATGGACATGGCGGCCGTCGGCCAGGAGATGCAGAGCCACGTGTCCGCCACGCTCAAGCGCGTGGAGTGACGTCGGAATGAGCCGTCTGCCCTCAGCGTTGCCCCGAGCATGAGCGACGTCGAGCTGCCCACGCGTCCCACGACGGCCCCGAGCCCGCTGCTCGCGCGGCCCGGTGCGGTCGCGGGTGAGGGTCTCGAGTCATCGGTGGCGCTGCACTACGGCGACCCGATGCGCGAGCAGCGTCTCCTCGAGGAGGGTCTGGCAGTCGCCGACCTCTCGCACCGCGACGTCGTCACCGTCACCGGACCCGACCGCCTCAGCTGGCTCCACTCGCTCACCACGCAGCACCTCCTCGGCCTCGAGCCGCGGCAGTCGCGCGAGGCCCTCATCCTCACCCCCAAGGGCCACGTCGAGCACTCGCTCCACCTCGTCGACGACGGCGAGACGACGTGGATCACCACCGAGCCGGGCGCCGGCCAGGCGCTCGCCGACTGGCTCGACCGGATGCGCTTCATGCTGCGCGTCGAGGTCGCGCTCGTCACCGACGCGTGGGCCGTGCTCGGCGAGCCGCACGCGAGCGAGTCCGCGGAGGGCGAGCCCCTCGCGTGGCGCGACCCGTGGCCCGACCTCGTGGGTGACACGACGGCATACGGCCCGGTCGACGACCACCCCGGCACCGAGCGGGCGTGGCGGGAGGTCATCGTCCCGCGCGCCGACCTCGTTGCGGCCGTGGGCGATCGGCCCCTCGCCGGCCTGTGGGCGACCGAGGCGCTGCGCATCGCCGCCTGGCGGCCGCGACTCGGGCTCGAGACCGACCACCGCACGATCGTCCACGAGGTCGACTGGCTGCGCACGGCCGTGCACCTGCACAAGGGCTGCTACCGCGGCCAGGAGACGGTGGCCCGCGTGCACAACCTCGGCCGCCCGCCGCGGCGCCTCGTGTTCCTCCACCTCGACGGCTCGGGACACGTGCTGCCGGCGCGGGGGAGCGACGTGTATGCCGGCGACCGCGTCGTCGGGCACCTGACCTCGGTGGGTCGCCACCACGTCGACGGGCCGATCGCGCTCGCCGTCATCAAGCGCAACACCGACCCGACGCTCGACCTGCTCGTCGAGGGGCTCTCGGCGGCCCAGACGACGATCGTCGCCCCCTGACCGAGGCGCTCCGGGGCGCTGGCAGGATGTGCGGCATGAGCACCGCACGCAACGCCGCGAGCACCCTGATCACCGTCGCGCCCACCGGCGCAGAGACCGCCAAGGCCGACGTGCCGGCGCTGCCGACGACGCCCGAGGAGCTCGTCGAGACGGCCATCGCCTGCGAGCAGGCCGGGGCGGCGCTCATCCACATCCACGTGCGCGACCGCGAGCACCAGCCCACGCTCGACGGCGCCCTCCTCAAGGAGGCCGTCGACGGCGTCCGCGAGGCCACCGACCTCATCGTCCAGCTCTCGACCGGCGGCGCCGTCACCGATCCGCTCGACCAGCGGCTGACGGTGCTCGACGCCGACCCCGACTCGTGCTCCCTCACCTGCGGCACGACGAACTTCGGCGACGGCGTCTTCCTCAACCCGTGGGGCTTCATGGTCGACCTCTACAAGCAGGCGCAGGAGCGCGAGGTCGTGCCGGAGTTCGAGCTCTTCGAGCTCGGCCACGTGCACGCGCTGCGTCGCCTCATCGACGAGTGCGGCCTGCCCTACGGCGGCAAGGTGCACGTCGACTTCGTCACCGGCGTGCCCGGTTCGATGCCCGGCACCCCGCAGGCCCTCATGGCCGGCGTCGCCATGCTGCCCGAGGAGGTGACGAGCTGGTCGGCCACCGGCATCGGCCGCGCCCACCTGCCGATCGTCGCCGCGGCCCTCTCTGCGGGCGGCCACCTGCGCGTCGGCATGGAGGACAACCTCATCTACGCCAAGGGGCGGCCGGTCGAGCACAACCGGGAGCTCGTGGCGCGCGCCGCGCAGATCGCCGAGGTCATGCAGCGCCCGGCGATGACGACCACCGAGGCTCGCGCGATGCTCGCGATCAAGGACCGCCGCACCCGCTGAGCACGCCCTCAACCCAGCAGAGTGCCCACTCGACCAAGGGTCGGGTGGGCACTCGGCTGCGCCGACCTCGACGACGAGTGGGCAATCTGCTGCGGGGGGCCGGACTGTGGGACGGCTCACGCTGCCCAGAGTTTGCATTCTGCTTGCTCCAGTTAGCACAATGGGGCCATGAGCAAGCTTCCGCTACCCGACCTCGGGGCCTACCTGCGCGAGCAGCGCGAGGGTGCCCAGCTGTCGCTGCGCCAGCTTGCCGAGATGGCCGGCATCTCCAACCCCTACCTGTCGCAGATCGAGAGAGGGCTCAAGCGCCCGAGCGCCGAGATCCTGCAGCAGATCGCCAAGGGGCTGCAGGTCTCCGCCGAGTCGCTCTACGTCCGGGCCGGCATCCTCGACGAGCGGGTCGTCGACCACGACCCTGCCGCCCGCCCCGACGTCCTCTCAGCCATCGCGGCCGACCCGGTGCTCACCGACCGGCAGCGCGCGGTGCTCGTCGACATCTACCTGTCGTTCGTCGGCGAGGACGAGACGCCAGCACCCAGGACCCCTCGCAACAGACCGGCAGCCCGCCGGCGCCCCGCGCGCATCAGCGCTGCTGACGCGACCCCCGAGCTCAACGAGTCCATCCAGAAGGAGAACTGACATGGCTCTCAGCAAGAAGATCAGCAAGGCCGTCAAGGACGCCCAGAAGCAGGCCGAGGCCGCCGTCGCCGACGTGCGTGGTCAGCTCGGCCAGATCGACGGCAGGCTGCCCGAGGTCGCCGTCGACCCGACGCCGTTCTACGCCGTCGTCGGCGCCGCCAACATGGCCATCGACACCGTGCGCTCGGCGAGCGAGCAGCTCGACGCGGCCCGCAAGCAGGCCAAGCAGGTCGACCTGCGCAAGGGCGCCAAGAAGGAGGCGGACCAGCTGCAGAAGGAGCTCCAGAAGCGCATCGTCGACCTCCAGGGCCGCACCCTCGAGCTGCAGAAGCTGGCCACGAAGTACGCCGACCGCTTCGTCACGCAGGCGCAGGACCTCCCGGCCCGCGTCCTCAACGAGGGCCTCGTCATGGCGAGCAACGCCAAGGACCAGTACGACGCCGCCGCTGCCCGCGGCGAGAAGGTCGTCACGGACCTGCGCGCCCAGGGCGAGCGCACCGCCTTCGGCCTCGCCGAGCGCGGCACGGCCACGGTGACCCGCGGCCGCCGCGTCGCCGAGACCGCCGTCAGCGAGGGCGAGAAGGTCGCGCAGAGTCTCATGGACGTCGTCGTCAAGGACGCCTCGAAGGTCGGTGCCCAGGTCGAGAAGTCGGCCGAGGCCGTCGAGGCCGCCGCCGCCCCGGTGGAGCCCAAGCGCACCGCCGCCCACGAGAAGGCGATCCGCAGCTCCTCCGCCAAGAAGGCCGCCGCGACCCGCAAGGCCGACGAGGTCGAGGCCACGACGACCCGCAAGGTTGCCGCCCGTTCCTCGGCCACGACCGACGACCCGAAGGCCACCGCGGCCCGCAAGACCGCCCCGGCCAAGCGCGCTGCCAAGAAGACGGCGAAGAAGGCAGCGACGACCGCCTCCACCGCCACCAAGAGCGCCGCGAAGAAGGCCACGCCGGCCAAGAAGACCGCCGCCACCTCCACGGAGTCCTGAGCCCGGTCGACGCCACGGCGTCGCCTCGCACGAGGCCGTCACCCGAGCAGGGTGGCGGCCTCGTCGCGTCCACACCCCGAGGCCCACGACCTCGGGGCCGACGACCTCGGGCCAACGACCTCCCCGGAGGCGCCCGCTCGCGCTCCGGCATACTGCGGGGCGTGTCGGAACACGCAGCCACCACGTCCACCCCTGTCAGCGCGGCACTCTCGGCGGCGCCGGTCGTCGCCCACGTCGTGCGCGCCGGGTTCGTCGAGTCGGTGCACCACGGCACCGCCGTCGTCACGGCGCCCGACGGCTCCGTCGAGCTGGAGATCGGCGACGCGAGCGGCCCCGTCTTCCCGCGCAGCTCGAGCAAGCCGCTCCAGGCGCTGGCGATGGTGCGCCACGGCCTCGACACCGACGGCCGGCTGCTCGCGCTCGCGTGCGCGAGCCACTCCGGCGAGCAGTTCCACGTGGACGCGGCGCGCGAGATCCTGGCCGCCGCCGGGCTCGCGGAGACCGACCTGCAGAACACGCCCGACTACCCCTACGACGACGCTGCGCGCATCGCCTGGATCGCCGAGGGCAAGCCCAAGCAGTCGATTGTGCAGAACTGCTCGGGCAAGCACGCCTCGATGCTCGCCACCTGCGTCGCCAACGGCTGGGACCTCGAGACCTACCGTGACCCGTCGCACCCGCTGCAGGTCGCCGTCGCCGACACCGTGCGCGAGCTCACCGGCGCCGAGCCGGCGGCCGTCGCCGTCGACGGCTGCGGTGCGCCGATCCACGCCGTGCCACTGAGTGCGCTGGCACTGGCCTTCGGTCGCATCGCGTCGGCCACCGACGGGCCCGAGGCGAAGATCGCCCGAGCCATCCGCGACTACCCCGAGTACCTCGGCGGCAGCCACCGCGACGTCACGACGCTCATCCGGGGCGTCGACGGGCTCGTCGCCAAGGACGGCGCCGAGGCCGTCTACGCCGTCGGTCTGCGCGACGGGCGTGGCATCGCCGTCAAGGTCGCCGACGGCACGTCCAGGGCGCGGAGCGTCGTGCTCGCGGCCGTGCTGCGCCGCATCGGCGTCGGCGGCGACGAGGTGCTCTCGGTGCTGGAGAAGGCGCCGGTGCTCGGTCACGGCCAGCCCGTCGGGGCCGTCGTCGCCGTCGGCGTCTGAGGCGGGCCCGGTGCGTGCCGTCCTGCAGCGCGTCACGAGCGCGCGCGTCGAGGTCGACGGCGAGGTCGTCGGCGCGATCGACCGCGCCGGGCTGCTCGCGCTCGTGGGCGTCACCCACGACGACGGGCCCGAGCAGGTCGAGCGGATGGCCCGCAAGATCGCGGAGCTGCGCATCCTGCGCGACGAGCAGAGCCTCGTCGACGCCGGGGCTCCCGTGCTCGTCGTCAGCCAGTTCACGCTCTACGCCGACACCCGCAAGGGCCGGCGGCCGTCGTGGAGCGCGGCTGCCCCCGGTCCGGTGGCCGAGCCTCTCGTCGCGGCCCTCGTCGACGCCCTGCGCGCACGGGGCGTCGAGGTCGAGCAGGGACGCTTCGGCGCGATGATGGAGGTCTCGCTCGTCAACGACGGCCCCGTGACGCTCGTCGTCGACGCGTAGGCGCGTCTGGGAGGACGCTGGGAGCTCTCAGCGGCGCGGGTTACGCTTCGTCCATGCAGCTCTACTCGGGGTTCCAGAACGTCGTCCTCCTCGTGCTGGGGGCCGTCGCGCTCGGCTGCGAGGTCTTCGCGTTCGTCGACGCGCTGCGCCACCCCGAGAAGGCGTATGTCGCGGCAGGCAAGCGCACGCGTACGTTCTGGCTCGCCATCCTCGGCGTGGCGCTCGCCATCGGTTTCGTCACCCTCTTCAACCCGCTCAGCCTCTTCGGCCTGCTCGCCTTCGTGGGCGCGGCGGTCTACCTCGCCGACGTGCGCCCGGCGCTGCGCCAGGTGCGCGGCATCGGCGGCCGGTCCAGCGGGGGCTGGTGAACACCTGTCGTCGTTCCGGCGTCCGGTTCGGGTCGGCCGTCCCGGTAGGGCACACTGGGCACTCACCGACGATGGGGGAACCATGACCGACCAGCACCGGGCTGGCAGCGTCTCCGCGCTCGACCCGCACGACCACGAGCTGGGGCCGACGCACACGCCCGACGACTACGAGCTCGGCGACCGCAACCCGGCCGACGACATCTTCGTTGCCGAGCGCCCCTGGGGTCAGTTCCAGCAGTTCGTCTCCAACGAGCAGGTCACCGTCAAGATCATCACGGTCCAGCCCGGCCACCGGCTCTCGCTGCAGCGCCACGACCACCGCGGCGAGATGTGGCAGGTGCTCGACGTGCCCATCGACGTCACCGTCGGCGACCGCTCGTGGAGCGCCCAGCCCGGCGAGACCGTCTGGGTGCCGCGCAACTCGATCCACCGCATGGGCAACTCCGGCGACCGTCCCGGCCGCCTGCTCGAGGTCGGCTTCGGCCACTTCGACGAGGCCGACATCGAGCGGCTCGAGGACGACTACGTCCGCTGAGTCGGACTCGACAGCGCCAGACCATGTATGCCGCCGGGCCCGGCCCGGCGGCCTACGCACGCCCGGGGGCCGACCCTGTCGCGAACTGCGGATCAGCCGGCGCGC
>CBHRRQ010000134.1:0-11008 GCA_966081555.1 uncultured Terrabacter sp. | reverse complement strand
GCGATGCGGTGCGTGATGGCGCGGGTCTTGCCCGTGCCGGCACCGGCGAGGATGCACAGCGGCCCGGGCGGGGCGAGGGCGACCTCGCGCTGCTCGGGGTCGAGCCCCTCGAGGATCTGGTCGGCGGAGGCGGAGGTCAGGACCGATCACCCTTCGCGATGGCGAGCACCCGGGCCGCGTGGTCGGGCACGTAGTTCTGGGAGTCCTGCGGCGGCCGCTCGTAGCCACGCGGGGCCGGACGCTCGGGGACGGCCGGCACCTCCGGCGTCATCGCGACGTGCGGGATGGAGCCCAGCAGGTGGTGCATGACGTTGATGCGCGAGCGCCGCTTGTCCTCGGACTCGACGACGTGCCACGGCGCCCATTCGGTGCTCGTGGCGGCCATCATGTGGTCCTTGGCCTCGGAGTAGTCCTCCCAGCGGGTGATCGACTCGAGGTCCATGGGCGAGAGCTTCCACTGACGCATCGGGTCCTTCGCCCGCGACCGGAAGCGCCGCTCCTGCTCGACGTCGGACACGCTGAACCAGTACTTGCGCAGGATGATGCCGTCGTCGACGAGCATCCGCTCGAACACCGGCGCCTGCTCGAGGAAGCGGGCGTACTCCTCGTCGGTGCAGAAGCCCATGACCCGCTCGACGCCGGCCCGGTTGTACCAGGACCGGTCGAACAGGACGATCTCACCGGCCGCCGGCAGGTGGGCGATGTAGCGCTGGAAGTACCACTGCGTCTTCTCGCGGTCGGTGGGCGCCGGCAGGGCGGCGATGCGCGCGACGCGAGGGCTGAGGTACTCGGTGATGCGCTTGATGGCCGAGCCCTTGCCGGCCGCGTCACGGCCCTCGAAGACGACCACGACGCGCTGGCCCGTGGCCCGCACCCACTCCTGGAACTCGACGAGCCCCGCCTGCAGCCGCCGCACCTCGGCCTCGTAGACGTCGAGGTCCATCTTGCGAGGTCGCTTTGCACCGAGCCGGGCCATGGGGTCATCCTTGCATCGAGGGACGACGTCCGCGGGAGCCGTCCCCAACCCACCGCGACGGCACGAGGCCGCCACCAGCAGGACGCACGCACGACGAATGGGAACCGATGCCCGAGCACACCCCGGTCACGCCCGACGAGGGCACGATCACGATGTTCACCACGACCTGGTGCGGCTACTGCACGCGCCTCAAGGGTCAGCTGGCGCGCGAGGGCGTCCCCTTCACCGAGATCGACCTCGAGGCGAACCCCGAGCACGTCGACTTCGTCGAGCGCGTCAACGCCGGCAACCGCACGGTGCCGACGGTCGTGTTCCCCGACGGCACGGCCGCCACGAACCCGTCGCTCGCCGAGGTCAAGCAGCGCCTCGCCGGCTAGTCACCAGCTCGGGCGCGCCCCTCGACGACGGCCTCGACCGTCGACCCGAGCCAGCGCTCGATGATCCGCTTCGCGATCGAGATGCCGCTCGGCGTGCGGATGGCGTCGCTGCGCAGCAGGTCGCGGTACTCCTCGCGGCTGACCCACCGCGCCTCGGCCATCTCGACGGGGTCGATCGTCAGCTCGGTCTGCCGCGTCGTCGCGGCGAAGCCGATCATGACCGACGAGGGGAACGGCCACGGCTGGTTGCCGAGGTAGCGCGCCGAGTCGATGGCGATGCCCACCTCCTCCGAGACCTCCCGGGCGACGGCCACCTCGAACGACTCCCCCGGTTCGACGAAGCCCGCGAGCACCGAGAAGCGCCCCTCGGGCCAGTGCGCCCCGCGTCCGAGCAGGAGCCGGTCGTCGGGGTCGACGACCGACATGATGACCGCGGGGTCGGTGCGCGGGTAGTGCTCGCTGCCGTCGCGCTCGCACCGTCGCACCCAGCCGGCCTCGACGGGTTCGGTCGGCGCCCCGCACCGGGGGCAGAAGCGGTGTGTGGAGTGCCAGTGCGCGAGCGCCAGCGCGGTCGTGAAGACGCCGGCGTCGCGCCGGCCGAGGGCCTCCCCCGCCTGGCGCAGGGTGAGCCAGCCCTGCGCCTCCGGTCCGCCGTCACCACCCGTCGCTCCAGCCGCCGCCTCCTCCTGCGACACGACGCCGACGTATGCCGTCCCGTCCGCGTCGCGCCCGAGGTGGAGTGCGAGGCGCGTGCGGTCCGCAGGCTCGGGCGCCCTGACGACGAGCTCGAGCGAGCCGGCGCGCGTCGTGCCGTCGGGGCCCACGACGTGCATGCGGTCGCCCCGCACCTCGGCGACGCGGGTGCCGGGGTCGTCGAGCAGGTCGTCGATGACGCCGGGTCGCCGCCGCTCGTCGGCAACCCGGTCCAGAGAGCTGCGTGAGAGTGCCAGGTCCGCCAGGGTCTCGTCGGTCAGGGCCACGCGGCCCACCCTAGGACGGCATCGGCCGGCTACGTGAGCGACCCGGCCCGGGCGCCGCCTCCCACGCTCGAGGGGCGCTTCGACTTACCGTGGACGCGTGACCCGCAGCCCGCTCTTCCTCGCCGCCCTGGCGAGCTCGGCCGTGCCGGGCCTCGACCCGGTGACGGTGGAGGGTGTGCCGACACGGGCCGGCGACCTCTTCGAGATCGCGTACGTGCAGGACTCCCAGGACCGTCGTTGGGTGGTCAAGTGCCCCGCCACTCCGGCGGCCGGGGCCATGCTCGACGACATCGGGCCGCTCTCGGGCCTGCTGGGACGCCGTCTCGACGTCGCGATGCCCATGGTGCGCGGCTTCGCCCAGGTGCCCGAGGGCCGAGCCGCCGTCTACCTGCGCGTGCCGGGCCGGCCGCTGGACTTCGCCGGCCTGCGACCGGGCCACCTCGCGGCGGAGGTCGGCCGCACGCTGGCCCACATCCACAACGTCGAGCACCTGCTCTTCGAGGAGGCCGGCAGACCGACCTACGACGCCGAGGCCCACCGGCGACGGCAGCTGTCCGAGCTCGACCGCGCGGCCGCCACGGGGCACGTGCCGACGGCCCTGCTGACCCGCTGGGAGCACGCCCTCGAGGACGTCTCGCTGTGGCGGTTCGCGCCCAGCGCCGTGCACGGCACCTTCTCCGGCGAGAACGTCCTCGCGTCGTTCGAGGACGAGGACGACTCGTCCACCGGGCGGTTGCGTGGCGTGCTCGCCTGGGAGGAGAGCCGTATCGGCGACCCTGCTGACGACTTCGCCGAGCTTGCCGGGGTGGCGCCACCGGAGACCCTCGACGCGGTGCTCGAGGCCTACGCCCAGTCGAGGGTCGAGCGGCCCGACGTGCACCTCGTGCGACGCGCGCGCCTCGCTGCCGAGATGGCACCGCTGCGCACCCTGCTCCACGCGCTCGCCTCCGGCCGCCTCGACGTCGTCGAGCGCACGGCCGACGAGCTGCGCGCGCTCGACGCCCGGATCGAGGCCGACGACCGACGCCACGCGCGCGAGGACGCCGAGCGCAGCGAGCGCACGCGGGCCGCGCGCCAACGCGCAGAGGCCGTGCTCGACCCCGACGACCCGGAGCGGCCCGAGCCCGCGTGGGACGCGACCCAGCCGCACACGCCGTTCCCGATGCTCGGCGAGACCCAGGCGATCTCGACGACCGACCTGCTCGACCAGCCCGACCGCCGGGACCCCGACATCTCCAGCGGCGCCGCACCCTCCGCCCACCCGACGGAGTCGGGCGGCTCGCACCGTCGGGATCGCTCGGACGGGTCGGCCGCCGGGTCTGGCGGGGCAGACGGGTCGGACGGGTCAGGCCGCTCGACCCGCTCGGAGCCGCTCGAGCCGCTCGAGCCGCCCGAGCCGGCCTGGGACGCCACCCAGCCACACACCCCCTTCCCGGCCCCCGGCCAGGCCCAGGCAATCACGACGACCGACCTTCCCGAGGACGAGACCGACGTCGCCGCCTCGGAAGTGGAGGAGTCGCAGCCCGTGCCCCTGGTCGCACCGCACGCAGGCGCTTCGCCGTTCGAGATCGACGAGGTCGAGGCGCTGCCCGACGGGGTGGGCGACCAGCACGAGGGCGCGTCGGAGTTCGTGCCCGTGACTCGTCCCCGACACCCCGACGGCGCCCGTCACGCCTGAACGTCAGGTCTCACGCCGGGAGCGTGCGCAGCAGGTCGACGAGGTCGGCCTCTCCCGGGATCTCCGGCCGCACGGTCACACCCTCGGCCGCGTAGTAGAACGCCGCGTCGACGTCATCCGGGTCGACGCCGCGCAACCGGGCGAACGCGACGGCATACGCGGCCAGCTGGAGCGCACGCACCTTCGCATCGCGTCCGGTGGGACGCGCCCCCGTCTTCCAGTCGACGACGGTCCAGCCGCCGTCGTCGCGTGCGAAGACGGCGTCGATGCGGCCGCGCACGGCGATCCCGTCGATGATGGTCTCGATCGACAGCTCGATCTCGTCGGGCACGCGGTCGGCCCACTCGCTGGCGAGGAAGTGCTCCTTCATGACGTCGAGGTCGGTGTCGTCGGACGCGCCCTCGTCGGCGCTGCCCGGCAGGTCGAGCAGGTCGACCATCGCGGCCCTCGAGTAGTGCTCCTCGATCCACGCGTGGAAGGCGGTGCCCTGGCGCGCCGCGACGGCCGGCGCGCTCGGCATGGGCCGACGCAGGTTCATCGCGAAGGCCTCGACGTCACGGGCCAGCGACACGACGGCCGACGCCGACAGGTGCCGGGGCACGTCGACGACGGGCTCGCCGCGCGAGCGGCGCGCGGCCTGCTCGGCCAGGAGCAGCCGCAGGTCGTCGAGCCGTGGATCGCCGACCGGCGGCGCATCGCCCGACCGCACCGCTTCGGAGAGTCGTTCGACGACGCCGTCGAGGACGGCGCGGCGGTGGGCCATCGGGTCGTGCGGCCACATCGCCGAGACGGGGTCGACGAGGTAGGGGTTCGTCGGCGCGACGGCACGCCCCTTGGAGTCGTCGACGGGGTCGGGCGCCGGGTGCCACACCTGCTGGGTGACGGCGTCGCCCAGGGCTTCGCGGATCTCGAGGAGGAAACGGCTGGGCACCGAGAGGGTCTTCTTCGTCGCGCCCCAGACGTGAGTGGTGAGCAGCACGTCGTTGCGCGCACGCGTCACGGCGACGTATGCCAGTCGCCGCTCCTCGGCGACGGCGTGGCGCCCGCCCGCGAGTGCGAACTCCTCGACGGCAGCGCCGAGGTGCTTGCGGTCGGGTGCGGCGCGCCAGTCGAGGTGCGGGAGCCCGTCACGGTCGCCGCGCAGGTCGTAGGGCAGCGAATCGAGCCCGACGAGCCACCCCTTGTCCTTGGGGGTGCCGGAGCAGGCGTACTCGGGCGGGTCGGACTCGTCGACGAGGGACACCGAGGTCGATGCGTGGTCGGGGAACGCGCCCTCGACGAGGGCGGGGATCGCGACGACGTCCCACTCGAGGCCCTTGGAGGCGTGGACCGTGAGGACCTGGACGGCGTCGGCGTCGGACTCGACGTGCCCGGCGTCGAGGCCGCGCTCCTGCTCGCGCGCCGCCTCGAGCCAGGCGAGGAAGCCGCTCAGCGTCGGCCGGTCGGCGCTGGTCGCGTAGCGGGCCGCCACGTCGGCGAAGGCGTCGAGGTGCACCCGCGCTGTCGAGGCGGTGTGCTCGTGCCGGGCCAGGACCTCGATGTCGAGGCCGAGGGCGACCTCGGCCTCGGCGACGAGGTCGACGAGCGGCAGCGCGGTCAGACGACGCAGCCGGCGCACGACATCGGCCAGGGCGTGCAGCCGTCGCAGCGCCTCCGCGCCGATGCGGGCGCCGTCACGAGCGACCCAGCCGGGCCGTGGGAGCTCGTCGAGCGCCTCGACGAGCGTGGCGGTGTCGGCGCTGTCGCTGGCGAGGTCGCTCCCCCGTCGGTCGCCGTCGGACCGCTCGTCGTCAGCCGGCGGACCGTCGGACGCGTCGTCGCTGCTCGGGTGGGGGATGTCGAGAACCGTTGCGGCAGAGGTGGATCCGTAGGCGGGCTCCGCTTCGGGCTCCGCTTCGGGCTCTGCGTCAGCCGCTGCGTCAGGCGCTGCGTCAGGCGCTGCGTCAGGCGCTGCGTCAGGCGCTGCGTCAGGCGCTGCCTCGGACCGGCCCGGGCCCACCGGCCGGCCGTGCAGGTCACGCGCCCACGCCCACAGGCCGGCGAGGTCGGCGGCGCCCAGACGCACGACGGGTCCGGTGAGCAGGCGCATGAGCTGGTCGCCCCGCGTCGGGTCCTGCACCACCCACAGCGCCGCGACGAGGTCGCTCACCTCAGGCGTCACGAGCAGTCCCCCGAGTCCCACCACCTCGACCGGCAGGTCGGCGGCCCGCAGCGCGTCGATGACGAGCGGGAAGGAGGAGCGGCGCCGGCACAGCACGGCGGCGGACCGGCCCGTGCGCCGCCCGCTCGGCGTGCGCCAGCGCTCGGCCACCCAGGCAGCCACGTGGGCGGCCTCCGCCTCCGCCGACTCGAGGCGGTCGATGGTGACGGTGCCCGGGCCTGCGCCGGGTCGCGCGGTGAGCGGCTGCACGTGCGCCGTCGCCAGGGGGGCGGCGGTCACGTTGGCGGCCGCGAGGATGAGCTCGTCGTTGCGCCAGCTCGTCGACAGCGGCAGCACGTCGGCCGGCCCCTCGGGCCCGGCGAACTCGGTGGGGAACCGCTGCAGGGTGGTGGCGCTCGCGCCGCGCCATCCGTAGATCGACTGGTTGGGGGCGCCGACGGCAGTCAGGGCGACCGCGGCGTCGTGGAAGAGGCTGCGCAGCAGCGTGAGCTGCGCCTCGGAGGTGTCCTGGAACTCGTCGAGCAGCACTGCCGTGAAGCGCTCACGCTCGATCTGGCCGACCTGCGGCATCGTCGAGGCGAGCCGGGCCGCGAGAGCGATCTGGTCGGCGAAGTCGAGGGACTCGCGGGAGCGCTTGAGCTCGAGGAAGGACTCGACGATCGGGAGCACGAGCCGGCGCTCGCGCAGCACGGCGAGCACCTCCTTGACGGGCGTGAGGCTGCCCTTGCCGTCGCCGTCAGGCAGGGCGTCGAGGCGGGCGAGCACGTCGTCGAGATGAGCCGTCACCTCGGCCGGCGTGCGGACGTGCTCGGCCATCTCGCCAGCGAGCGACATGACGGCGTCGATGATGTTGCCCTCGGACCGCGTCATGCCGTCCATGGGGCCGTCCCAGCGCGAGACCGACTCGGCGGCGAGCTGCCAGGCGCCGGCCTCGGTGAGCACCCGGAACTCCGGCTCGATGCCGACCCGGAGGGCGTGCTCGCGCACGAGGCGGCCGGCGTAGGAGTGGTAGGTGGACACCGTCGGGGTGCCGCCGAGCACCTCCGCGCCGGTGCCGTCGTCGGCGGGTGGGGTCCAGAGCCCGGCCCGCTCGAGGCCCCGAAGTCGCTTGCCGATGCGGGCCGAGAGCTCGGCGGCGGCCTTGCGCGTGAAGGTCAGGCCGAGCACCTGGTCGGGCGTGACGAGATCGTTGGCGACGAGCCACACGACGCGGGCGGCCATCGTCTCGGTCTTGCCCGACCCGGCGCCGGCGACGACGAGCAGCGGGCCGGGACCTGCCTCGATGACCGCCGTCTGTTCGGGCGTCGGGGGTGGCAGCTCGAGGGCGACGGCGATGTCGCGCGCGGAGTGGCGCAGCGTCGTCGCGGGCCGGTCGAGCGTCTCGGTCACAGCGCCTCACCTTCGGGCTGGACGGGACAGGACGAGCGCACCGGGCACGTGCGGCACGTGCTCTGCGATGCCGTGAAGGTCGCGGCACCCATGCCGTCGGCGGTGGCCTCGATGAGGGCACGTGCCCACGTGGGATCGGCGACATCGGTGAGCGCCTCCTGGGCCAGCACAGCCGGCTTGAGGCCGGTGAGCCCACCCTTGCCGATGAAGACGAGGGCCGCCCCGGCGCTGCGGTCGCCGAGCTCGGTGAAGCCACCTGCTTCGACGGCGACCTGGTAGGCGCCGAGCTGGCCGTGCTCGGCGAGGTCGGCCCGTGTCGGCTTGCTCGTGCCCGTCTTGAGGTCGACGATGCGCAGGCCACCGTCGGGGTCGCGTTCGATGCGGTCGACGCGGCCGGCCACGACGGCGCGGCCCACCTGCACGCGGAACGGGGTCTCGACACCGACCCGCTCTCGCTCCCGCTCCGCCTCGTCGCGGTAGGCGACGAATCGGGCCACCATGTCGTGGGCCTCGCCGCGCGTGCGGTCGGTGACCCAGCCGGGTGGCAGCCCGAGCCGTCCCCACCGTGCGTCGACCTCGGCATCGAGCTGCTCACGCGACGCGTCGGGCTGCTCGGCGACGATGTCGTGGACGAACGTGCCGACGGACGCCGCACCGAGCTGCACGCCCTCGCCGCCGACCGACGTGAGGAACCACCGCAGCCCGCACTCGTTGAAGTAGGTCACCTTGGACGGGGAGACGGGCACCGGCTCGTCGGCGTCGCGCACCGGGTGGTCGCTCGTCACGTCGCGCAGGGCCCACCACGAGGCCGGGTCGGCGCCGCGCACGCCCTCGCGGGCGGCGACGGCCAGCAGGGCGACGGCGCGCTCGGCGACTTCGGTGTCTGGGCTCGTGATCTCGCGGCGCAGCTCCCCGACGAGACCGGGCAGCGTCATCGTGCGTGCGACCTCGGTGTGCGGACGCACCTCGTCCGCGAGACGGGCGCTGGCGGGCGGGTCGACGAGGTCGAGGTAGACCGACGGCTGCTCGTCCTCGTTGCCCACCGCGGTCACCAGCAGCCGCTCGGTGGCCCGGGTGACGGCGACGAGGAAGAGCCGGGTCTCGTCGTAGCGCACCGCCGCCTGGGCAGCGCGGAAGCCGACGGGCCGCTGGGCGACGACGTCGACGAGGTCCTCGGACCCGAGCACGGAGCCGCGTAGACGAAGGTCGGGCCACACGCCCTCCTGGACGCCCGCGACGACGACGATGCGCCACTGGCGGCCGGCAGCGGTCTGCGGCGTGACGAGGGAGACGCGGCCGCCCGACTGACCGCCCACGAGCAGCGTGTCGCCCGGGACGTCCTGCCCCTGGATGTGCTCGAGGAAGGTGTCGGGCCCGGCCGTCGGCAGTCGGTCGACGAAGGCGCCGGCGGCATCGAAGAGGGCCAGCACGGCGTCGAGGTCACGGTCGGCGCGTTCGCCCGTCGACCCGCCGGCGAGCGCGGCGCGCCGCCACCCCTCGGCCACGCCCGCACCCTGCCAGATGGCCCACAGCACCGACTCGGCGTTGACACCGGCCGCCCAGCGCCCGTCGTCGCCGAGGCGAGCCGCGGCCGCGCCGGCCGCGAGAGCCGCAGCCACGCGGGCAGCGGGACGGGCGACTCCGCCGAGCAGGGCGGCCCGCGGGGCGTCGAGGAGCAGCTGCGCGAGCAGCTCGTCGCTGGAACGGCCCCCACCCGACGCCAGCTCGTCGTGGCGCAGCTGCCGGCGCAGCCGACGCAGGCCCACGGTGTCGGCGCCCCCGATCGGTGAGAGCACGAGATCGGCCGCGCGCACCGGGTCGATCACGTGCTGCTCACCCCGGTGCTCCCCGCGCGCCACCTCGAGGCTCTCGGCCAGCAGGTGCAGGAGCGGGCGGACGGCGCTCTCGTCGCGCACCGGGGACTCGGCGCTGCCCGCCTGCACCGGCACACCGGCCTGCCCGAGCAGGCGTCGCATGGTGTCGGCGCGGGCCGAGCCGCGCACCACGACGGCCATGTCGGTCCAGGGCACCCCCTCGACGAGGTGTGCCCGGCGCAGCAGCGCCGCGACGTGCGCCGTCTCCTGGGCCGCCGACCGGAGGAGGGCGACCTCGACCGTGCACCGCTGCGGCTCCGAGCCGGCCGGCGCCATGCGGCGCTGCTCGCCGCCGCCGAGGGCCCCGATGCGGCGCGACACGCGGTCAGCGACCGCGGTCAGCGCAGGGCCGAGTCGGTGGCTGCGGTCGAGCACCACGGTGGCCGTGCCGCTGTGGCCGCTCGAGGAGCCCCGCCCGCTCGGAGCCTCGGGCTCGATGAAGTCGAGCAGCGTCGGCTCGTCGCCGAGGGCGAAGGGGCTGCGGACGACCTCGGCGAGCTCGCTCCACCCGCCGGCGAGGAACCGTGGGTCGGCGCCGCGGAAGGTCTGCACGGCGACGTCGGGGTCGCCGAGGAGCACGATGCGCGGGCCTCCCCTGGCCACGACGCGCAGCAGCCGGGCGGCGGCGGAGGTCAGCTCCTGGGCCTCGTCGACGACGACGAGGCCGATGCGCTCGTGCAGCCGGTCGAGGGCGGACGGGTCGTCGTCGAGCAGCTCCGCGGCGGCAGTGAGCACCCACGCCGGGTCGTAGGACCCGTGGCGGCTGAAGGAGGTGACCTGGTCGTACTCGCGCAACACCTGCGCGGCGGCCACCCACTCGGGCCGGTCGTGCTGGGCGCCGAGCCCCGCCAGGTCGTCGGGCCCGAGGCCGTGCTCGACGGTGCGCATGAGCAGGTCGCGCAGCTCGTTGCGGAAGCCGCGGGTGCGCAGGGCCTCGCCGAGCCCGGACGGCCAGCTCGGCCCCGGGACCTCGCCGGACGCGTGGCCGGCCAGCAGGTCGCGCAGGATGACGTCCTGTTCGGGGCCGTTGAGCAGACGAGGCGCCGGCTGGCCGCGCAGCGCCGCCTCGGCCCGGAGGATGCCGAAGCCGAAGGCCTGCCACGTGCGTGCGAGCGACTCGGTGGAGGTGCCGTCGAGGCGGGCCGTGACCTGCTGCCTCAGTGCGGCGGCAGCGCTGCGGCTCGACGTGAGCATGAGGCACGCGTCGGCGCGCAGCCCACGTCGGCGCACGGCGTCGACCACGAGCTCGACGGCGAGCGGCGACTTGCCGGTGCCGGGCCCTCCGAGCACGCGGAGCCCCCGGGCGCCGGAGTCGAGCGCCGCCTGCTGCCGCGGGGCGCGCCGCACCGCCGCCGACGCGAGGGCAGGAGCTCGACGGAGGATGACCACCCGCAGATTCCATCACGGGCCACCGACAGGGTCACGACACCCCGCCAGCCCGGCGGATCACGCGTCCCGCACGCGCCGCGCGCACGGCCTACTCCATCGGGTGGGCGCGTCACGGCGAACGCGAAGGGCCCGGGTCGGCACCATGCCGACCCGGGCCCTGCACCCCCCACAGGGGCGGGTGACG
>CBHRRQ010000133.1:0-11028 GCA_966081555.1 uncultured Terrabacter sp. | reverse complement strand
GAGGCCATCGAGTTCGAGGGGCCCGACACCGTCGCGGCCGTCTTCCTCGAGCCGGTGCAGAACTCCGGCGGCTGCTTCCCGCCGCCGGCCGGCTACTTCGAGCGGGTCCGCGAGATCTGCGACGAGTACGACGTGCTGCTCGTCTCCGACGAGGTCATCTGCAGCTTCGGCCGCATCGGCTCGATGTTCGCGTGCGACGACTTCGGCTACGTGCCCGACATCATCACGTGCGCCAAGGGCATGACGAGCGGCTACTCCCCCATCGGCGCGATGATCGCGAGCGACCGCCTCTTCGAGCCGTTCAAGCAGGGCACGACGTACTTCCCCCACGGCTACACGTTCGGCGGGCACCCCGTGTCGGCGGCGGTCGCGATGGCCAACCTCGACATCTTCGAGCGCGAGGGCCTCAACGACCGCGTCAAGCAGAACGCCGCCACGTTCAAGTCAACCCTCGAGAAGCTGCTCGACCTGCCGCTCGTCGGCGACGTGCGCGGCGCCGGCTACTTCTACGGCATCGAGCTCGTCAAGGACAAGGCCACGCGCGAGACCTTCAACGACGCCGAGTCCGAGCGCCTGCTGCGCGGCTTCCTCTCCAAGGCGCTCTTCGACGCCGGGCTCTACTGCCGCGCCGACGACCGGGGCGACCCCGTCATCCAGCTCGCGCCGCCGCTGATCATGGGGCCGGAGCAGTTCGACGACATCGAGTCGCGCCTGCGGTCGGTGCTCGTCGAGGCCGAGAACCACCTCTGACCGTCCCTTCCTCGCGTATGCCGTGAGGCAGCGTGGTCCCGGAGCCACCCGTTCGCGGGTGGCTCCGTGCGTTCCCGGACCGGTCCCTCCCGCGCCCCGCTCGCCGGAACGCTGGGTGTCCCCGTTCGTTGGGTAGGTATCCGACAGATGCGACGCCGACGCAAGGAGAACGACATGGGATTCCTCGACAAGCTGCTCGGGCGCGAGCCGCTGCAGCAGCAACAGCGCACCGCCCCGGCCCCGACCGGTCAGCCCTACCAGGTGCCCGCGCCCCGAGGGGGCGCCTCGAGCGAGGACGAGCGCGCCATCGCCCGCTACAAGTACCTCCTGCGCACCGCTGACCCGGAGGACATCGAGCGCGTGCACGCCGAGGCGTTCGGCAAGCTGTCGCCCGAGCAGCGCCAGATGGTGCTCCAGCGCCTCACAGAGGACCTCCCCGAGAACGAGCGCCCCCGCAGCGACCAGCCGGCCGACCTCGCCCGCAGCGCCACCCGCGCCGAGATGAGCCGCCCCGGCTACCTGCAGGGCGCGTTCGGCGGCGGTCGCGGCATGGGCGGTGGCATGGGCATGGGCGGCATGATCGCCGGCTCGATGCTCGGCACCATCGCCGGCGTCGTCGTCGGCTCCGCCCTCGCCGACATGATGCTCGGCGGCTACGAGTCCTCGCCCGAGGCCCAGGAGGCCGGCGACGCGAACGCCGACGCGGGCGACTCGGGTGACTCCGGTGACGGTGGCGACTCGGGAGACTCGGGTGACGGTGGCGACTCGGGTGACGCCGGCGGTGACGCGGGCGGCGACATGGGCGGTGATGCCGGCGGCTCCGACTTCGGAGACTTCGGTGGCGGCGACTTCGGTGGCGGCGACTTCGGAGGCGACTTCGGCGGCTTCTGACCGGTGACCAGGCGTGGTTCCGCAGCGCCCCAGTTGCGGAACCAGGCCCCCGGCCCGCTCAGACGCCGGCGAGCCAGTGGAATAGCGCGGCGATGCCGAGGATCACCGGCACCGAGGCGAACGTGCTGACGAAGATGGTGTCGCGGGCGAGGCTGACCTCTCGCCGGTAGCGGACGGCATACGTGAAGATGTTCTGCGCCGTGGGCAGGGCTGCCGTCACGACCACGGCGAAGAGGGCCTCGCCGCGGAGCCCCAGCGCCAGCCCGACGCCGAGCGCGATCGCGGGCATCACCAGGATCTTGAGCCCGACGATGGTCCACACGTGGCCGGCGCCCCCGCCGGTCGCGGGGCGTGGGCCACGGCGCAGCGAGATGCCGAAGGCGACGAGCATCGAGGGCACGGCCATGGCGCCGAGCAGGTCGATCGGTGCCGCGACGACCCGCGGCAGCTCGATGTGGAAGACGGCGATGAGCAGACCGCCGACGGCGCCGAGGGTGATCGGGTTGCTGAACATCCGACGCAGGCTCCGCAGCAGCGTCGGCCGCTCGCCGCGGGCGTCGCTGTCGAAGAGCGCCATGTAGACGGGGGTGATGATGAGCAGCTGCATGAGAAGGGTCGGCGCCACCCAGGCGACGTCGCCGAGCACGTAGAGCGCGATGGGGATGCCCAGGTTGCCCGCGTTCACGTATGCCGCCGAGAGGCTTCCGATGAGGCGTGACCCGAGTCCCTCTCCCGCCCAACGGAACCGGGCGATGAGCACGTAGACGCCGACCACCGCCGCGAAGCTGATGAGGGACGTCACGAGGTTCGCCGACAGCACTGCGTCGAGCGGGGTGCGCTGCATGACGGTCAGCAGCAGGGCCGGTGACGCGACGTGGAAGGCGAGGCGCGACAGGTTGACCTGCGCCGAGTCGTCGAGGATGCGCCGATGCGCCAGGAACCAGCCGATCCCGACGATGACCGCGATCGTCGCGAAACCCTCGAGCACCCCGACCATGCGGCCGATCCTGTCAGCGACCCCGCCACGCGTGACGACCGGGTCCGCCCCTCGACCATCCGCGGCGCCGCGCCGGGCAGGATGGGGCACATGGAGATCGAGACGCTCGAGGAGTTCGACGACCACCTCGGGTCGGACGCACCGCTGCGCGGGCTCAGGCTGCAGGACCTCGACCTCAACGGCTACGCCGACCGCCTCGCCGCCCGAGGCGATCTCACCGGCCTCGTGGTGCTCGGCGGCGACGTGCCGCTGGCGGAGGCGGAGGTGCTGCTCCGCGGCGGCGCGATCCTCTTCCCCGGCGTCGCCGAGGCGCCCGTCGACCCCTGGCGCGGCCTCTACCTCCCGTCCGACCTCTACGCAGGCCTCGAGGAGGGCTACGCGGCGACGCCCGATGCGAAGGCGTACGCGTGGTTCGTCGACGCGCGGCTGCGCACCGACGCGTACTGCACCCTCGTGCGGGCGATCCACGACGACTCGGTGACGGACGACCTCGACGAGTTCGTCCAGGGTCGCTCGGTCGTCGGCATCATGGGCGGCCATGCGCTGCAACGCGACTCGCCTTCGTATGCCGGAGCAGCCGGGCTCGGCCACGCTCTCGCCGAGGAGGGTTACCTCGTCGCCACGGGCGGTGGTCCGGGGGCCATGGAGGCCGCCAACCTCGGCGCCCTCTGCCGCAGCCCGGAAGCCGTGCGGGAGGCCGTGGCCCGCATCGCGCCGGTGCCGAGCTTCCGGCCCGACGTGACGGCATGGGCGGCAGGCGCCCTGGCGGCGCGCAGGGCCGTGGTCGGCGACGAGCCTGAGGCCACCACCGACACGCTCGGGCCCACAGCCCGGTCGCTGGGCATCCCGACGTGGTTCTACGGGCACGAGCCGCCCAACGTCTTCTGCGACGTCATCGCGAAGTACTTCTCGAACGCGATCCGTGAGGAGGGACTGCTCGCCCGGTCGGACGCCGGGATCGTGGTGCTCGACGGCGCCGCGGGCACGGTGCAGGAGATCTTCCAGGCGGTGACCCCGCTCTTCTACGCCACCGACGACGCGCCGCTGCCGCCGCTCGTGCTCGTGGGGCGCGAGCACTGGACCGAGCGGGTGCCGGTCTGGTCGGCCGTCACCGCCATGGCGGCGGGCCGGCCCATGGAGCAGGCCATCCACCTCGTCGACACCATCGACGACGTCCTTCCCCTTCTCCCGCCGCTCGCCTGACCGTCAGGCAGAGTCGGCGGGGCGCAGCACCGGCGCAAGGGTGTCGAGCACCGAGGCGTCCTCGATCGTGGCCGGCACCGCAGCGTGCTTGCCGTCGGCCATCTCGCGCATCGTCTTGCGCAGGATCTTGCCCGAACGCGTCTTGGGCAGGGCTGCCACGATGTCGACGCGGTGCAGGGCGGCGACGGCGCCGACCTCCGCACGCACCCGCGCCACGAGCTCGCCGCGGATGCGCTCGCCGTCCGCGTCGGCGTCGATGCCGGACTTCAGCACGACGAGGGCTCGCGGCACCTGGCCCTTGAGGTCGTCGTGCACACCGATGACCGCGCACTCCGCCACCGCCTCGTGCCCGGCGAGCGCAGCCTCGAGCGACCCCGTGGAGAGTCGGTGCCCGGCGACGTTGAGCACGTCGTCGGTGCGGCCCATGACGAACAGGTAGCCGTCCTCGTCGAGGTAGCCGCCGTCGCCGGTCAGGTAGTAGCCGGGGTGGGCCGACAGGTAGGAGCTGACGTAGCGGTCGTCGTCACCCCACAGCGTCGGCAGCGTGCCCGGTGGCATCGGCAGCTTGATGCAGATGGCCCCCTCGACCCCGGGCCCGACCTGCTGGCCAGATCCGTCGAGCACCTGCACGTCGTAGCCGGGGACGGCCACCGTCGGCGAGCCGGCCTTGATGGGAAGCAGCCCGATGCCCTTGGGGTTGCAGGCGATCGGCCACCCGGTCTCGGTCTGCCACCAGTTGTCGATGACCGGCTTGCCGAGCGCGGCGGAGGCCCACTCGTAGGTGTCGGGGTCGAGCCGCTCCCCCGCCAGGAAGAGGGCGCGGAACCGGGAGAGGTCGTGGTCGGCCAGCTTCGAGGCGGTCGAGTCCTCCTTCTTGATGGCGCGGAACGCGGTCGGCGCGGTGAAGAGGCAGACCGCGCCGTAGTCGGCGATGACGCGCCAGAACGCCCCGGCGTCGGGCGTGCCCACCGGCTTGCCCTCGTAGAGCACGGTCGTCGCGCCGGTGAGGAGCGGCGCGTAGACGATGTAGGAGTGGCCGACGACCCATCCGACGTCGCTCGCGGTGAACATCGTCTCGCCCGGCGCCACGTCGTAGAGGTTCGCCATCGACCAGCGCAGCGCGACGGCATACCCGCCGCTGTCGCGGTAGATCCCCTTGGGCTTTCCGGTCGTGCCGGACGTGTAGAGGATGTAGAGCGGGTCGGTGGCGGCGACCGTGACGCAGTCGGCCGGCTCGGCGTCGGCATAGACCTCGTCCCAGGTCATCTCCTCCCAGTCCGTGTCGCGCTCACCCACCGCCGCCGGCGACTGCTCCCGCTGGAGCACGATGACGGACTCGGGCTTGTGGCTGCTGCGGTCGAGGGCGGCGTCGAGCATCGGCTTGTACTCGACGATGCGCGACGGCTCGACGCCGCAGCTCGCCGAGACCACGACCTTGGGCTCGGCGTCCTCGAGGCGCGCGGCCAGCTCCTGCGGGGCGAATCCGCCGAAGACGACCGAGTGGATGGCGCCCAGCCGCGCGCACGCGAGCATCGCGACGACCGCCTCGGGGACCATCGGCATGTAGATCACGACCCGGTCGCCCTTCTCGACGCCCAGGCTCGCGAGTGCACCGGCGAAGCGCGACACGCGGCCCAGCAGGTCGGCATACGTCAGCGTGGCCTTGCTGCCGGTCACCGGTGAGTCGTAGTGGACGGCCGGCTGGTCGCCTCGACCCGCGGCCACGTGGCGGTCGAGCGCGTTGAAGCACACGTTGAGCTCGGCGTCGGGATACCAGCGGTAGAACGGGGGCCGCGAGTCGTCGAGGATGCGCGTGGGCGGCGTCACCCAGTCGATGGCCGAGGCCGCGTCGCGCCAGAAGCCCTCGGGGTCGGCCAGGCTCGCGTCGTGGACCTTCCGGTATGCCGTGTCAGCGCCGTCGCTCATGCCCTCACTCTGCCGTCGCGCCCTCCACGACACCAGAGCCGATGCGCCGAGATGACGGCTCAGCGGGACGAGCGGTACGGATCGCGACGCACATCACAGCGGCCAGGACGCAGAGGACCGCGGCCGCGTACCACGCGAAGTCGTAGGTGCCCAGCTGGTCGCGCACGAGGCCGGCCCCGAGCGCGGCGACGGCGGCACCGAGCTGGTGCGAGGCGAAGACCCAGCCGAACACGATCGGCGCCCGCTCACCGAAGGCGCTGCGGCACAGGGCGATCGTCGGCGGCACGGTCGCGACCCAGTCGAGGCCGTAGAAGAGGATGAAGGCGAACATGTTGACGTGCAGGTCGTCGCTGAAGAGCGACGGCAGCAGGAACAGTGAGGCACCGCGCAGCGTGTAGTACGCGGCGAGGAGGGCGCGCGGGTCGACCCGGTCGGTGAGCCAGCCCGAGAAGACGGTGCCGACGACGTCGAAGACGCCGACGAGGGCGAGCAGGCCGGCCGCGGTCGTCGTCGGCATGCCGTGGTCGTGTGCGGCCGGGATGAAGTGCGTGCCCACGAGACCGTTGGTCGACATGCCGCAGACCGCGAAGCTGCCGACCAGCAGCCAGAAGACGCTGGTGCGGGACGCGTCGCGCAGCGTGCCGAGGGCGAGGTGGACCGGGTGGCCGGTGGGCCGCGGCGGGCGGGCCACCGGCGTGCCCTCGGGGGCGCCGTATGCGGTGAGGCCGAGCACGCTCGGGTGGTCGTGCAGCTTCCACAGCACGAGGGGGACGACGCTCAGGGCGGCGGCCGCGGTGGCAATGGCGGCGGTGCGCCAGCCGTGGTGCTCGGCCAGCCAGGCGAGCACCGGCAGGAAGATGAGCTGCCCGGTGGCGCCCGCCGCCGTGAGGATGCCGGTGACGAGGCCGCGGCGGGCGATGAACCAGCGACCCGTGACCGTGGCGACCAGGCCCATCGACATGGCCCCGGTGCCCATCCCGACGACGATGCCCCAGCACAGCACGAGCTGCCACGACTGCGTCATCCAGATGGGCAGCAGCGAGCCGAGGCTGACGAGTCCCAGCGCGACGGCGATGACCCGCTGGATGCCGAGGCGCTCCATCAGCGCCGCCGAGAACGGGGCCGCGAGGCCGAAGAGGACGAGGTTCACCGAGACCGCCCCGCCGATGACGCCCATCGGCCAGCCGAACTCGTCGTGGAGCGGCGTCATGAGGACGCCGGGCGTCGAGCGGAAGCCGGCGGCGCCGATGATCGTGAGGAACGTGACGACGGCGACCCACCACGCGGGGTGGATGCGGCGGGTCTGCGAGGGCGCGTCGACGTTGCGGTCGGTGAGGGTCACGGGGCAACTCTGCGGCATACGTGGTCGGCGACGCGAGTGGCCGAACGGACATCATGTGAAAGAATCCGGCCATGACGCGCCCGCGGTCCGCTCACCCCCACCTCGTCGTCGTGCTCGCCCTCGACACCGTGATCGGCTTCGAGCTGGGTCTCGCCCACCGGTTCCTCGCCTCCTCCGCACTCGACCCCGGCTGGCCGGGCGAGCCGACCGGATCGGCGCCGCCCTACGACGTGCGCATGGTGACGGTCGACGACGGACCCGTCCGCACGTCCGCCGGCTACCAGGCGCTGCCCACCGACCCGAACATCCTCGTGGCGCGGGCCGACACGATCGTCATCCCGGGGATCAACGGCTCGATCATCCACGACGGCGTGCTCCCCGACCCGCTCGTCCGGCTGGCGGCCACGGCTCGACCCGACGCGCGTTGGCTCTCGATCTGCACCGGCGCGTTCGTGCTCGCGGCGCTCGGCAAGCTCGACGGTCGCGAGGCCACCACGCACTGGTGCCACGTCGACGCCTTCCGACGGCTCTTCCCGCAGGTGCTGCTCACGCCCGACGTCCTCTACGTCGACCACGGCGACGTGCTCACCTCGGCCGGCAACGCCGCCGGCATCGACCTGCTCCTCCACGTGCTGCGCTCGGACCACGGCACCGAGGCCGCCAACCGCGTGGCCCGGGGCGCGGTCGTCGCGCCGTGGCGGGCCGGCGGCCAGGCGCAGTTCATCGACCGACCTGTGCCGGACGAGTCCGACGCCGGCACCGGGCCGACCCGCGCGTGGGCGCTCGAGCGGCTCGACCAGCCGCTCTCGCTCGCCGACCTGGCACGGCACGCCGGGATGAGTGTGCGCACCTTCACGCGCCGGTTCCGCGAGGAGACCGGCGAGACGGCCGTGACGTGGCTGAACCGGGCCCGCGTCGACCGGGCGCGGCACCTGCTCGAGACGACCGACCTGCCCGTCGACCGGGTCGCCGCCGACGCCGGGTTCGGCACGACGGCCTCGCTGCGGCAGCAGCTCGCCGCGGCGGTCGGCCTCTCGCCCCTCGCCTACCGCCGCACCTACCGCGAGCCCGACTCCGCCTGACCATCGAAAGAGCACGCATCACCGCGTAACGCCGCGTTCTTTCGATTGCGCTCGAAGATCGAGAGAACGCTGCGTATGCCGCAGTGGGTGTGACCAAGCGTTCTCTCGATTGAAGGGGGGTCAGGCGGTGGCGGCGGCGAGCTGGCCGCAGGCTCCGTCGATGTCCTGGCCGCGCGTGTCTCGGATCGTCGTCGGGATGCCGTGGGCCCGCAGCCGCTCGACGAAGTTCTGCTCGACGCCGGGGCGCGAAGCGGTCCACTTCGAGCCCGGTGTCGGGTTGAGCGGGATCGGGTTGACGTGCACCCACCCCTTGCCGCGCGCTGCGAGCTTCTCGCCGAGCAGGTCGGCGCGCCAGCCCTGGTCGTTGATGTCCTTGATGAGCGCGTACTCGATGGACACGCGTCGCCCGGTCGCCTCGTAGTAGCGGTGCGCGGCGTCGAGGGCCTCTTCGACCTTCCAGCGCGTGTTGATGGGCACGAGCTCGTCGCGCAGCTCGTCGTCGGGGGCGTGCAGCGACAGGGCGAGCGTGACCGGGATGCCCTCGGCGGTGAGCTTGTCGATGCCGGGGACGAGCCCGACCGTCGACATCGTGATGCCGCGGGCCGACATGCCGAGCCCGTCGGGCGCCGGGTCGGTGAGGCGCCGGATGGCACCGATCGAGGCCTTGTAGTTGGCGAGGGCCTCCCCCATGCCCATGAAGACGACGTTGCTGACGCGCAGCGGGTGCTCGCGGTCCTCGTCGTCGCCACCGGCGAGCTCGCCGCGGCGCAGCGCACGGGCGGCCCAGACGACCTGCTCGACGATCTCGCCGGCCGACATGTTGCGGGTGAGTCCCGCCTGGCCGGTGGCGCAGAACGGGCAGTTCATGCCGCAGCCGGCCTGGCTCGAGATGCAGATGGTGACGCGCTTCGGGTAGCGCATGAGCACCGACTCGACGATCGCGCCGTCGTGCAGGCGCCACGCGTACTTCATCGTCTGGCCGTCGTCGGCGACGCGCTGCACGATCGGCGTGAGCAAGGTCGGCAGCAGGTCGGCGACGAGCTCGGAGCGCACCTGCTTGGGCAGGTCGGTCATCTGCTCGGGGTCGTCGACGAGCCGCTCGAAGTAGTGCGTGGAGAGCTGCTTGGCCCGGAAACCCTTGTGCCCGAGCGCCTCGACGGCCTCCTTGCGCTCTGCCGGGGTGAAGTCGGCGAGGTGCCGTGGGGGCTTGCCACGACGGGGAGCCTTGAAGGTCAGCTGACCCGGCTCGGGTCGTGCGGTCGTCGGCTCGGGGAGCGCCACGGGCGCGGGTGCGGCGGGAGTCTCAGTCATGGCTCCCCCATTCTCTCAGGTGGAGTCAAAACTGCCGTATGCCGTCGCGCCCGGTCACGCCGGACTGCTGGCTTCGCTCTCAGCTGGGTCGGGCAGCGAGGAGCGTGAGGACGGCCCAGACGATGGGCGCGACGACGACGAGCGAGTCGAGCCGGTCCATGACGCCGCCGTGCCCCGGAAGGATGTGCGACATGTCCTTGATGCCGAGGTCGCGCTTGATGAGCGACTCCATCAGGTCACCGACGGTCGCGGCGATCGCGACGCCGACGCCGAGGGCGATGCCGATCCACCACGCGTGGCCGAGGAAGAAGTGCACCGTGAGCGATCCGCCCACGATGCAGAAGAGCACCGATCCGGCGAAGCCCTCCCACGACTTCTTCGGGCTGATGGACGGCGCCATCGGGTGCTTGCCGAAGAGCACGCCGGAGGCGTAGCCGCCGACGTCGCTGCAGACGGTCGTGATGAGGAAGACGAACATGCGGCCGACGCCGTCCTCGGGCGCGAGCAGCAGCACGGCGAAGCCCACGAGGAAGGTCGGGTAGGTCGCGATGAAGATGCCGCCCAGGACGTCGCGGCCGGCCCCGTCGAGGGGGCCGGTGCCGCGCCAGAGCACGACGGCGAGGCAGGTCAGCGCCCAGGCGACGACGAGGCCGCCGGGGCCGTGAACGTAGGCCGCCCACAGCATCCCCACCATGCCGACGACCGGCGCGACGAGGGGCGCTTGGACGGCGGCGTGCCGGAGCGCTGCCCGCAGCTCCCAGAGGCCCACTCCGACCGCAACGGCGACGAGGACGACGAACGACTCCTTGCGGATGAGCAGGGTGGCGACGATGAGCACGCCCAGGCCGACGCCGACGCCGATCGCGGCCGGCAGGTTGCGGCCGGCGCGGCTGTGCTTCTTCTCGAGGACCTGCTCGGGCGGCAGGCCGGCGAGCTCGTCGAGCCTCGGGTCGTAGGGCACGGGGTCGAGCGGCCCGTGGGCGCCGTCGACGGCCGGCTCCCCGCGGCCCGGGTCCACGGCAGCGCGGTCCACGGGATCCGACGGGGATCCAGACGGTGAGTCGGTCGTCATCATCGGGTCGAACGTCGAGGTCACACCTCGAGCAGCTCGGTCTCCTTGGCCTTGACGAGCGAGTCGACGAGGTCGGTGTGCTTCTTGGTGAGACCGTCGAGCTCCTTCTCGGCGCGGGAGCCGTCGTCCTCGCCGACCTCGCCGTCCTTGACGAGCTTGTCGAGGTCGGTCTTGGCCTTGCGGCGGATGTTGCGCACCGAGACGCGCGCCTCCTCGGCCTTGTGGTTGGCGAGCTTGATGTACTCGCGGCGACGCTCCTCGGTGAGCTCGGGCATGACGCAGCGGATCTGGTTGCCGTCGCTGCTCGGGTTGACGCCGAGGTCGGAGTCGCGGATGGCCTTCTCGATCTCGTGCATCGCCGACTTGTCGAACGGGATGACGAGGATGGTGCGCGGCTCAGGGTTCTGGAACGAGGCGAGCTGCTGCAGCGGCGTCGGGGCGCCGTAGTACTCGA
>CBHRRQ010000132.1:0-11095 GCA_966081555.1 uncultured Terrabacter sp. | reverse complement strand
CGGACAGGGTTCCCTCAGCACTCGGCATGACGTCACCGTATGCCGCCACCAGGGCGACGGCATACGGGGTGACGGCATACGGGGTGACGGCATACGGGGTGACGGCACACGGGGTGACGGCACACGGGGTGACGGCACACGGCGGTCTCGCGCAGGGTCAGGGACGCCAGGTGTCGCTGAGCGTGACCGTGCCCGAGGCCGGCACCGTGACGGTCCGGTTCGCGCCGGACTCCCACGTGACGGTGCCCGCGGCGTCCTTGCGGAGGTACTTGTACTGCACCACCGAGCCGGGCGTCAGCGCGACGGTGCGGCGCCACACCGGGTAGGTGGCGGGATCCATCTTGAGCGCCGAGGCCGGTGCCCACGCACCCAGCGCGGCCGCGTCGCCGACGACGTAGATGTCCTGACCGGTCACCGTGGTGGCGTTGACGCCGAAGCCCACCGATGCGGATGCCGGCGCGCCGACCGTCGCACCGACGTGCAGGGCGACCTGCTCGTTGGCACCGAGCGTGGCGGTGAACGTGCCCGACGACCCGACGGCATACGTCGGACCCGAGCAGCTCCCCCCGCTCACGGTCCCGTGCGTGACGTCGCAGTAGGTGCCGGTGGGCAGCGACGTCTGGAAGGTCGCGGTCACCGGGCCGGTCTCGTGGTTGATCGCCACGTAGCCCTTGGCGCCGCGGCCGAAGCCGATCGCGTTGTTGCCGTTGGACCACCAGTTGGTCACGCCCGTGCCGGCGACGGCGTTGCGGAAGCCGACCATCCCTGCGATCGGCGTCCAGGCGTGCTGGCACTTCCAGCCGTCGCTGTAGCAGGCGCTCACGGCTCCGCCCAGCGGCGGGCCGGCGTCGGGGTCGCTCCACTCGTAGCCGGAGAAGACGTTCGGGGCGCCGTAGGGCCATGCCAGCAGGAAGACGTTGGCGAGCGTGTACGTGGCGCCGGCCTTGTAGCTGAGCGTGGAGCCGTTGCGCTCGGTGTCCCAGTTGTCGACGAAGCTGCGTGCCTGCCCGCTCGGCAGGTAGCCCCACGAGGCTCCCCAGTTCGACAGGTACGCAAGCTTTTCCGAGGTGAAGACGCGCTTGAGGTCGTAGGCCGCACGGAACTCGTCGACGTCGCCCGACCCGGTGTACTCGGTGGGCTGCACGGCCTCGCCGGCGCCGTAGATCACCTCGTGCACCCAGAAGATGTTCGGGTTGGTCAGCTTCGCCTTGATGGCGGCGAGGTCGGCGGCCGCGACGTGCTTGGCCGCGTCGACGCGGAAGCCGTCGACGCCCGTGGCGATGAGCGTGTTGAGGTAGCCGGCAACGGCGCCCCGCACGTAGTCGCTCCCGGTGTCGAGGTCGGCCAGACCGACGAGCTCGCACGTCTGCACGTTGGTGCGGTCGGCGTAGTTGCTGATGCTCTGCCGGCAGGTGTGGAAGTCGCGGTCGGAGTAGACGCTCGGGTAGGCGTACTTCGTGTAGCTGCTGCCGGCGGTGCCGGTGCCGGACCCGGCGCTCATGTGGTTGACGACGACGTCGGCCACCACCTTGAGGCCGGCGTTGTGGCACGCCGTCACCATCGAGCGGAAGGCGGCCTCGTCGCCGAGCCGGCCGCCGATGCGATAGCTGACGGGCTGGTACGAGGTCCACCACTGGGGCCCCTGGATGTGCTCGGCCGCGGGCGAGACCTCGACGAGGCCGTAGCCCTTGGGCCCGAGGACGTTGGTGCACTCGCGGGCCACGGCGTCGTAGCGCCACTCGAAGAGCGTGGCGGTCACGTCCTTCGTGCCGGGCGGTGTCGCGCCGGCGTGGGGCACGACCGCGTCGGGGCCCGCGACCGGCAGCACGAGCGCGGCGGCTGCGGCCAGCGCCCCCGCGAGCAGCCGGCGGCGTGGCCGCGAGGGACGAGGTGGGGCGGAGCGGGTCCTGGGCATGCGGCATCTCCTCGTTGAGACGGCGGGGGTGTTGGGTTCTTGCTTCAGATGCAAGAACTTGCGGCAGTCAACAGCCGCCGCGAGCGCGCCGCAACTCGAAAGAGGGCAGAGACAGGACCACCTCAGCGGCGGGCGAGCTCCGCGACGACGGTCGCGGCCGGAACGGCACGGGCCGACCGCCATGCGGTGCCCGCCCAGAGCGCGAGGAGGTCGGGGCGCTCGGCCTTCGCCGACGCCCGCCGCAGCGGCACCGTGAGGTGGTGGACCTCCGGGTAGGCCGCTGGTGCCTGCCCGTCGTGCCGCCGCAGGAAGTCGGTCTCGAGGCCCCGGGCCCAGCGCCCGGAGTACGCGCGGGTGACCGCGGTTGCGGCGTAGGCGGCGTCGCTGAGCGCCCGGCGGTAGGCCAGGCCCGTGCCCGCCTCGGGCGTGAGGAGCAGTGCGGTTCCGACCTGCACGGCGTCGGCCCCGGCCGCGCGCACCTCGTCGGCCCGTTCGCGCGTGCCGACGCCGCCGGCTGCGACGATCGGCACGTCGGTCTCGGCGCGCACCGACACGACGAGCTCGACGAGGTCGAGGTTCGACGGCTCCTTGACCGCGTCGAGCGTGCCGCGGTGCCCGCCGCCGTCGTGCCCTTGCAGGCAGAGCGCGTCGACGCCGGCCTCGACCGCGGCGCGGGCCTCGTCCAGGTCGGTGACGGTCGCCACCGTCTCGGTGCCGGAGCGGCGCAGCTCCCCGAGCACCGCGGAAGAAGGCAGCCCGAAGGTGAACGACACGACCGGCACCCTCTCGCGCACGACGAGGTCGACCTTGCGCTCCCAGTCGTCGTCGTCGCCGGGTCGCGCCTCGCCGGGCTGGGCCCCGACGGTCTCGGCGTCGGCCACGAGCTGCTCGCGGTAGGCGGCGACGGCAGCCGCGCGCTCGTCGCCGGTCAGCGGTGCCGGCGCACCCGGCGGGACGGCATACGCGTTGGCCTGCTCGGGCACGAAGAGGTTGACGCCGAACGGGCGCGACGTGGCGTCCCAGACCTCGGCGATGGCCGCCGCCAGCGCCGTGGCCGTGAGGTAGCCGCCCGCGAGGAAGCCCAGGCCGCCTGCGTCCCCCACCGCCGCGACGAGCTCGGGTGTGGTGGGCCCGCCCGCCATGGGGGCCCCGACGACACCGGTGCCGAGCTCGCGCAGCAGCATGGCCTCGACGCTACTCCGCTCAGCGCGGGCGGACGACCCGGCCTTCGTCCCACACCGGCTCGTTCGACTCGTAGACCCGACCGTCGGCGCCGAACACGAGGAACCGGTCGAAACCGCGCGCGAACCACCGGTCGTGGGTGACCGCCACGACGGTGCCCTCGAACCGGTCGAGCCCCTCCTCGAGCGCCTCGGCCGACTGCAGGTCGAGGTTGTCGGTCGGCTCGTCAAGCAGCAGCATCGTCGCCCCGGACAGCTCGAGCAGCAGGATCTGGAAGCGCGCCTGCTGCCCACCCGAGAGCGACTCGAAGCGCTGCTCGCCCGACCTCGCCAGCTCGTAGCGGTCGAGCGCGCGCGCCGCCTCCTCGCGGGGCTTGCCGGCGCGGTGCTCGTCGCCGCGGTGCAGGATCTCGAGCAGGGTGCGCCCGAGCAGCGACGGGTGCTGGTGGGTCTGGGCGAACCAGCCCGGCCGCACGCGCGAGCCCAGCCGCACGACGCCGGTGTGGGCGACGGGGTCGGGCCGCACGTCACCGACCGGCTGGTGCTCGCGCTCGGGGTCGGTGCCGCCGCTCGCGAGCAGCCTCAGGAAGTGCGACTTGCCCGAGCCGTTGCTGCCGAGGATCGCGACCCGCTCGCCGTACCAGACCTCGAGGTCGAACGGCTTCATGAGGCCGGTGAGCTCGAGGTCCGTGGCGACGATCGCTCGCTTGGCCGTGCGCCCGCCCGTGAGCCGCATCTTCACCGACTGCGTCATCGGCGTCTCCTCGGGAGGCCCGGCCTGCTCGAACTTCGCGAGCCGGGTCTGGGCCGCCTGGTAGCGCGACGCCATCCCGTCGTTGTACTTGGCCTTGACCTTGAGCGTCTGCACGAGGGTCTTGAGCTTGACGTGCTCCTCGTCCCAGCGGCGGCGCAGCTCCTCGAGGCGGGCGTTGCGGTCGGCCCGCGCGGCGGCATACGTCGAGAAGCGACCCGGGTGCACCCACAGGGTCGCGCCGGCGGCACCCGGCTCGAGCGTCGCGACGCGGGTCGCGACGCGGTCGAGCAGCTCGCGGTCGTGGCTGATGAAGAGCACCGTCTTGGGGCTGGCGACGAGAGCCTCCTCGAGCCAGCGCTTCGTCGGCACGTCCAGGTAGTTGTCGGGCTCGTCGAGCAGCAGCACCTCCTCGGGACCGCGGAGCAGCGCCTCGAGCACGAGCCGCTTCTGCTCGCCGCCCGAGAGCGTGTTGACCTTGCGCCACTGCGCCTTCTCGTAGGGCACGCCGAGCGCGGCCACGGTGCACTGGTCCCAGAGCGTCTCCTGCTCGTAGCCGTGCGCCTCGCCCCACTCGACGAGGGCGTGCGCGTAGGCCATCTGGTCGTCCTCGGAGTCGCGCTCCATCATGGCGAGCTCGGTGCGGTCGACCTCCTCGGCCGCCTTGCGGATGCGCTCGGGCGCGACGGAGACGAGCAGGTCGCGCACGGTCGTGTCGTCGCGCACCTTGCCGATGAACTGGCGCATGACGCCGAGGCCGCCGGAGCGCGTGACCGCACCCTCGTGCGCGGCCAGGTCACCGGCGATGATCCGCGTCAGCGTCGTCTTGCCGGTGCCGTTGGGACCGATGAGCGCGATCTTGGCGCCCTCTCCCACCCGCACCGAGACGTCGTTGAGGAGCGGCCGGCCGTCGGGCAGGCTGAAGGAGACGGAGTTGACGTCGACGTGGCCCACGAGGGTCAAGCCTGACGTATGCCGGCCGGTCGCGTCACGCGGATAACGTGCGTCCCGTCGAGGCTCGGGTGCAGCGCCTGAGCGCCGCCACCCGTCAGCCCCACGACCACGAGTCGAGCACGGCGCGGTAGACGTCGAGGGACTCCGGGCGGCCCGGGTCGTAGGTGAGGCGGATGGCGAAGGCCTGCTCGGCGTACACGGCGACGTAGTAGACGTGCCGCAGCTCGTCCGACTGGTCGACGACGATCCCCATCGCGGAGTAGCCGCCGATCTGCCGCTCGGGCGCGGCCATCGGCCGGAACCCCTTGTCCTCGAAGCCGGTGCGCAGCCGTTCGACGGTCTCCTTGAGCGAGCTCGAGCCGATGCGGATCGGGCGCTCGACCGCGATGAAGGCCGGCACGTCGGTGTCGTCCGGCTGCACGAGGGTGTCGGGCGGCGGGTCGAGGTCGCGCTCGCCCTCCGACCAGCCGACGGGCTTGAGGTAGCTGTAGTCGAAGCCGCGCACCCGTTCCTCGGTCAGGGCCGGGTGGCTCGAGGGGGCCGGCAGCTGCTGGATGGGATGGCCGGCGCTGTCGGTCGTCGGGACGGACGAGGTCGGCAGGTGCACGACGCCGGTGTCGGTGGGCGTCGCGCGGACCGGCTGCTGGCCGGTGGCGTCGGAGCACCCGGTCAGGGCCGCAGCCATGACCAGGCCGAGCGCCGGAAGCAGGGCCGCCGACGTCCTCAGTCGCCGCATCGGGCTACGTCCACGCCCAGGTCGAGAGCAGCTCGTCGAACTCGGCGAGAGCGTGCTCGGCGTCGTCCTGCGAGGAGCTGAGGGTGAGCAGGTAGACCTTGCCGTCGCGCTGCACGCCGTACGACCGGGCCAGCACCTTGACGCCGTCGCGCTCGAACGTCGTGGTGAACCCGACGGCTGCGACACCGGCCACGGACCTGGTGGGAGCGGCGGAGACGGTGCGGCCGCCGGCGGTCATCTGGTCGCGCCCCTTGGCCATCTCCTCCTCGAGCGCCGCCTGGTCGCCGGCCGACGTCAGCACGACGAGGTTGTTGGCGAAGGAGCCGACCTTCTTCGACGACAGGAGCACCAGGTCGATGTTCGCGACCCCGTCGGCCTTGCCGGTGGCTTCGGTCCAGCCCTCGGGTGGCACGACGGTGAAGGCCCCGGAGCGGCTCCGGACCTCGTCGCCCGCGGCCGTCGCAGAGCCGGACCCGCCGGACGCGCCCGTCGAGGGGGCGGTGGACGAGGCTGCGGAGGAGGCCTGGCCCGCACCGGAAGGGGTTGCCTGGCCGTCGGCCGGGCCCTTCGAGCAGCCGGTCAGCACCAGCGCGCACGTCAGGAGGCCGACCGAGACGGCACGGGTCGGGCGGGCGCTCATGACAGAGGATCCAACCACAGGGCTCCGCCTGCCGCCGCGTCGAGTCTCGGGCCTGAGACGCCCTGTCTCGGTGCCGAGACAGGGCGGGGCGGGGATCAGGCCGGGTCGCGCCTCGCCCGGGTCATCGACGAGCGCGCCGCGAGGTCCTCGTCGGCGGGGTAGACGACCTCCTCGAGGCTCAGGCCGTGGGCCGGCATGACGTGGATCCCGGGGGCGCGGTCGCGGCGCAGCTGGAGCAGCCCGGGCCAGTCCCGCTCACGGCGGCCCTCCCCCACCGGGACGACGGCCCCCACGAGCGAGCGCACCATGGAGTGGCAGAACGCGTCGGCGCGCACCGTGGCCGCCAGCACCCCGTCGTCGAGGCGCCTCCACGAGAAGTCGAGAAGCGTCCGCACGGTCGTGGCCCCCTCACGCTGCTTGCAGAAGGCGGCGAAGTCGCGCAGGCCCACGAGCGAGCGTGCCGCCTCGTCCATCGCCTCGGCGTCGAGCGGCTTGCGCCACCAGACCGTGTCGTGCCGGCGCAGCGGGTCGCGCAGGGCGCCGGTGTCGGCGATGCGATAGAGGTAGCGCCGCTCCAGGGCCGCGAAGCGGGCGTCGAATCCGTTGGGCGCCAAGGTCGCCCGGCTCACAACGATGTCATGCGGAAGCACCCCGCCCAGCCGGCTGACGAGGGACGGGCCGGGCTCGCGGTCCGACCGGCCAGGCAGGCGGGCCCAGGCCTCGGGGTCGAGGTCCGCGTGCGCGACCTGCCCCCGGGCGTGGACGCCCGCGTCGGTGCGGCCGGCCACCGTCACGCGTACGGGCTCGGCGCTGCGCAGCACCGTGGCCAGCGCCACGGTGAGCTCGCCCTGGACGGTGCGCAGGCCCGGCTGGGCCGCCCAGCCGGAGAAGTTCGTGCCGTCGTACGCGAGGTCGATCCGCACCCGCAGCGGGGCCCCGGTCGCGGCGCCCGAACCTGTCTCCTCGCTCATCGCGACCGAGCCTAACGGGAGTCCTGACAGCCGGCGGCACGACGTACCACGCGGCCGTCAACCACCTCTGACCCTCACACGTCTTGTGTGTGGAGCGTCGGGCATCGGAGCCCGCGCTCGCGGAAGGGGGAACCTCACCATGAACACCATCACCCGCCGGGTCGCGGCCGCCGCACTCGCCGCCACCCTTGCAGCGCCGGCGGCCGTGGCCGCCACCACGTCGGCCTCGGCCGCGCCCTACTGCGGCATCACGTGGGGCTCGACCACCAAGGCGACGAGCCCCAGCCTGCTCTGGACGGGCCGCGTCACCTCGGCCAGAGCCGGGCAGCACGCCTGCTTCGACCGGCTCGTCTTCGATCTCGCGCCCGGTCGGGGCACGCTCGGCTACCGGGTGCGCTACGTCAGCGCCGTGACCAGCCCCGGCAGCGGGCTCCCGGTCGCCGTCGCGGGCAGCGCCAGGCTCCAGGTCACGGTCGACGCCCCGTCGGCCCTGGGCCGGAGCACCACGACCTTCACGGGGTGGCGCACCTTCCGGCAGCTGAAGGGCATCGGCAGCTTCGAGGGCTACACCGACTACGGCCTCGGCGTGCGCGCACGGCTGCCGATGCGGGCCTTCGTCCTCGCCGACGCCGACGGTGGCCGTCGCCTCGTCGTCGACGTCGCCCACGCCTGGTGACGACGACGGAGCGTTCTCTCGATCGGGACCCGATCGAGAGAACGCTCCGTCACCCAGGAGAACCGAAAGAGCAGCCCGCCCCCCGAGGGGCGGACTGCTCTTTCGATGCGTGCTGCGTGGCTCAGGAGCCGGCGCCGGCCTTCGTGAAGCCGGCCTTCTCGGCGTCCTCGGCCGACTTGAACCAGAACTCGGCGATCGTCTGGTCGTACCACTGGCCGTCGGGCTCGTGGTACTTGCCGGAGTCGGCGTTGCCCTTGACGGTGTAGCCCTCGGGGGCCGAGCCGTCCTCGTTCGCGGCGACGGCGCCCTCGGGCAGCTCGACGGCGGCGGCCTCGGTGGCCTCCGTCGTCTCGGCCTTCTCGGCGTCCTCGGCGGCCTTCGTCTCGGCGGCGGCCTGCTTCGCCTCGCTCTGCTTCGCAGCGCGCTTCGTGGCGGCCTCGGCCTCCTTGACCGTCGCCTTCTTGGCCGACAGGGGCTCGCGGACGAGCTCGATGACGACCATGGGGGCGTTGTCACCCTTGCGGGCGCCGATCTTCGTGATGCGGGTGTAGCCACCCTCGCGAGCCGCCATGTCGGGGGCGATCTCGGCGAAGAGACGGTGGACGACACCCTTGTCGCGCACGACCGTGAGGACGCGGCGGCGGGCGTGGAGGTCGCCGCGCTTGGCGAACGTGATGAGACGCTCGGCGAGCGGGCGCAGACGCTTGGCCTTGGCCTCGGTCGTCGTGATCTTGTCGTGCTCGAAGAGCGACGTCGCGAGGTTGGCCAGGATCAGCCGCTCGTGGGCGGGGCCGCCACCGACGCGGGGACCCTTGGTGGGGGTGGGCATTTCGTTTCTCCTAGAAGTCCGACCAGGCCGTTCTCGATCAGGGCGTCGAGGGCTCGGTCAAGAAGCGGTTGGTCAGAGACGCTCGTCCTCGACGAACGACTGGTCGTCGTCGTCGCTGTAGTCATCGTCGCCGTAGCCGTCGACCAGGGCCGACGGGTCGAACCCGGGCGGGCTGTCCTTGAGGGCCAGACCCATGCCGACGAGCTTGGCCTTGACCTCGTCGATCGACTTCGCACCGAAGTTGCGGATGTCGAGCAGGTCCTGCTCCGAGCGGCTGATGAGCTCACCCACGGTGTGGATGCCCTCGCGCTTGAGGCAGTTGTAGGACCGGACGGTCAGCTGCAGGTCCTCGACCGGGAGGGCGAGGTCGGCGGCGAGCTGCTCGTCGACCGGCGACGGGCCGATGTCGATGCCCTCGGCCTCGACGTTGAGCTCGCGGGCCAGGCCGAAGAGCTCGACCAGCGTCTTGCCGGCCGAGGCCATGGCGTCACGCGGGGTCATCGAGTTCTTCGTCTCGACGTCGACGATGAGCTTGTCGAAGTCGGTGCGCTGCTCGACTCGGGTCGCCTCGACCTTGTAGGTCACGGTGAGCACCGGGCTGTAGATCGAGTCGACCGGGATGCGGCCGATCTCCTGGTCACCGGACTTGTTCTGCTGCGCCGACACGTAGCCACGGCCGCGCTCGACCGTCAGCTCCATCTCGAGCTTGCCCTTGTCGTTGAGCGTCGCGATCTGCAGGTCGGGGTTGTGCACCTCGACACCCGCCGGGGGCGTGATGTCGGCGGCGGTGACGACGCCCGGGCCCTGCTTGCGCAGGTACATGACGACCGGCTCGTCGTGCTCCGAGGAGACGACGAGGCCCTTGATGTTGAGGATCATCTCGGTGACGTCCTCCTTCACGCCCGGCACGGTCGTGAACTCGTGGAGCACGCCGTCGATGCGGATGGAGGTGACCGCCGCGCCCGGGATGCTCGAGAGCAGGGTGCGACGGAGGGAGTTGCCGAGCGTGTAGCCGAAGCCGGGCTCGAGCGGCTCGATGGTGAAGCGGCTGCGGGCCTCGACCACGACCTCTTCGGAGAGCACGGGACGCTGTGCGATGAGCACTGTTCAGTTCCTTCCCACGGGCGACCGCCATATGACGCCTCGTGAAACTGCCCGGTCGTGATCCGGGCGGGCCGGCGCGGCTCTGTCTGCGAGCCGGCCCCAGGGGGGTGAAGCTGGAGAAGGGATCCCGTATGCCGTGAAGCCAGCTTCACGGCATACGGGGCCTTGCATCAGTTCTTCGAGTAGAGCTCGACGATCAGCTGCTCGGTGAGCTGCGAGTCGATCTGCGCGCGCACCGGGAGCTGGTGGATGAGGATCTGCAGCGAGCCGTCGACGACCTGCATCCAGGCCGGGACGGGACGCTCGCCGAACGTCTGGCGGGCCAGCTCGAACGGGAAGCTCTCGACGGACTGCTTGCGGACCGTGATGATGTCGTACTGCTCGACGCGGTAGCTCGGGACGTCGACGCGCACGCCGTTGACCTCGAAGTGACCGTGGGTCACGAGCTGACGCGCGTGGCGACGCGTGCGGGCCAGGCCCGCGCGGTAGACCACGTTGTCGAGACGGGACTCGAGGATCTGGAGGAGGTTCTCACCGGTCTTGCCGGGGCGCTTCGCCGCTTCCTTGTAGTAGCGGACGAACTGCTTCTCCATGACGCCGTAGGTGAAGCGGGCACGCTGCTTCTCCTGGAGCTGGGTCAGGTACTCCTTCTCCTGGATCCGGCGACGGCCGTGCTGGCCGGGCGGGAACGGGCGGAGCTCGAAGTTCTTGTCGCCGCCGACGAGGTCCATCTTCAGGCGGCGGGACTTCTTGGTGATCGGGCCGGTGTAACGAGCCATGACTTATCTACTCTTCCTGGTCTCTGGCCGGATCAGACGCGACGGCGCTTGGGCGGGCGGACACCGTTGTGCGGCGTGGGCGTGACGTCGCTGATCGCGCCGACCTCGAGGCCGGTGGCGGTGAGCGAACGGATCGCCGTCTCGCGGCCCGAGCCCGGGCCCTTCACGAAGACGTCGACCTTGCGCATGCCGTGCTCCATGGCGCGGCGGGCAGCAGCCTCGGCAGCCATCTGGGCAGCGAACGGGGTGGACTTGCGCGAGCCCTTGAAGCCGACCTGGCCGGCAGAGGCCCAGGCGATCACGGCGCCGGTGGGGTCGGTGATCGAGATGATCGTGTTGTTGAACGTGCTCTTGATGTGAGCGTGCCCGTGGGCGACGTTCTTCTTCTCCTTGCGACGAACCTTCGTCACGCGAGCCTTGGGAGGCATGTTTCTCCTACGTCAGAACTGAATGTCGGTGAGACGTGATCGCGAGGCGATCAGCGTCACTTGGCCTTCTTCTTGCCGGCCACGGTGCGCTTCGGGCCCTTGCGGGTGCGCGCGTTGGTCTTGGTGCGCTG
>CBHRRQ010000131.1:0-11169 GCA_966081555.1 uncultured Terrabacter sp. | reverse complement strand
GGGCGCGGGCACACCGGCGGGGCGGGGGCGCCCCACGTGGGTGCGGTGGGGGGTCGGGCGGGGGTTTGCCGGCGCGGCGCGGTCGCCGTCGCCGGCGCCGCGGGACGACGACCTCGAGCTCGCCGAGCTCGTGGTGCTGGAGGCGAACGTCGACGACTTCGACCCGCGACTGTGGCCCACCGTCATCGACAGCCTCATGGACGGCGGCGCCGCCGACGCCTGGCTCACCCCCATCCAGATGAAGCGGGGTCGGCCGGCGCAGCTGCTGTCCGTCCTCGTCGACCGGGGACGTGGCACCGAGCTGCGCGACCTCGTGCTCGCCCTCACCAGCACCATCGGCGTCCGCGAGACCGCAGTGCGGCGCTGGGCGCTGCCGCGGGGCTGGACCGACGTCGACGTCGACGGCTGTCGGGTCGGCGTCAAGGTCGCCCACCGTGCCGGTCGCGTCGTGACGGCCACGCCCGAGTTCCGGGACGTCCAGGCGGCGGCGTCGGCCCTGGGGGCGCCCCTACGGCACGTGCTGGAACGGGCCGCGGCCGCCGCGGTCGAGGCCGGGCTCGTCGCGGGCACGCGTGTGCCCGAAGGGCTTCGCCCGGAGGCGTGACGGGACGACCGGCCGTCAGCGAGCCGCGATCTGCGCGGCCAGGTGTCCGCCGCCGTAGCCGTTGTCGATGTTGACCACCCCGACCCCGGGCGCACAGGCGTTGAGCATCGTCAGCAGCGGGGCGATGCCGCCGAACGCCGCGCCGTAGCCGACCGACGTCGGGACGGCCACCACGGGCGCCTTGGCGAGGCCGGCGACCACGCTGGCCAGCGCACCGTCCATCCCCGCGACGACGACGAGAGCACCCGCGCGGTCGATGAGCTCGCGCCGCGCGAGGACACGGTGGATGCCCGCGACGCCGACGTCGACGACCAGCTCGACCTCTCTGCCGAGGTAGCGGGCCGTCAGGACCGCCTCCTGTGCGACAGGCAGGTCAGAGGTGCCGGCGCACAGCACGACGACGAGCTCGCCCGTGGGAGAAGGGGGCTCGGGCGGCCATGCCACCAGCCGGGCCACGTCGTCGTACAGAGCGTCGGGCAGCTCGGCCAGGACGGCCGCGGCGTGCTCGGTCGCGGCGCGGGTGAACAGCGCCGCCCCGCTCGTCTCGCCGGACGCGTGCGCCTCGGCGAGCCGCCGTGCGATGGCGCGCACCTGCTCCGGAGTCTTGCCCTCGCAGTAGACCGCCTCGGGATAGCCGCGTCGCGTCGCGCGGGCCAGGTCGAGCTCGGCGAGCCCGTCGAGCGACGAGTCAGCCACTGGTCACCTCGACGAGCGGCAGCGTGAAGGCGCCGGACTGGATGCCGGCGAGGTCGAGCGCGACGAAACGGAAGCCGGCCGCGGTGACGTCGGCGACGAGCCGGTCGCGCACGCCGGGCTCCACAGCCCGGGCGAGGTCGTCGGAGCCCAGCTCGATGCGCGCGACGTCACCGTGGTGCCTGACCCTGCTGTCAGCGAAACCCATTGCGCGCAGGGCATGTTCGGCTGCCTCGACCTGAGCCAGTCGCGTCGGGTCGACCTCGGTGAAGTGCGGGATGCGCGAGGCGAGGCAGGGCGCCGCAGGCTTGTCGGCGTTGGGCAGTCCGAGCGCACGGGCCAGCGACCGCACGTCGGCCTTCGTCAGGCCGGCATCCGCGAGCGGACGCAGCACCCGGTGGTTGGTCGCGGCACGGGCGCCTGGACGGTCGGGCCTGAGGGCGTCATCGGCGTTCTCGCCGTACGCGACCGCGACGAGGCCGTGGCGCCCCGCGACCTCGTCGGAGATGCGGGTGAAGAGCTCGTCCTTGCAGTGGAAGCAGCGGTCGGGACCGTTCCGGCGGTAGGCCGGGTTGTCACCCTCGTGCGTGCCCACCTCGACGAGCGCGACGCCGAGGTGGGCCGCCACGTCGTGCGCACCCCGTCGCTCGTCCTCCGCCAGGCTCGGCGAGACGCCGAGCACGGCGATCACCCGCTCCACCCCGAGGGCGCGTGCCGCCAGGGCGAGCAGCAGACTCGAGTCCACGCCCCCCGAGAAGGCCACCCCGACGCGGCCGCCCGAGCCGGACGGCATACCGGCTCGGAGGGCCTCGGTGACCCGGCCGGCCGACGCGGCCAGCTGGTCGGGCAGCGCGTCGGGCAGCACGTCGGGCAGGCCTGACGGGTCGGCCTCGCCGGCGCCGGTCAGGGCGGAAGGGGTCGTCATGACCCCATCCTCACGCCTCGACCTCGCTCCGGTCACCCGACCACAGGGTGTGGAACGCGCCGGGCCGGTCGGTGCGACCGTAGGTGTGGGCGCCGAAGTTGTCGCGGAGGCCCTGCACGAGGGCGGCCGGGAGGCGCTCGGCCCGCACGGTGTCGTAGTAGCCCAGCGCGCTCGAGAAGCCCGGCACCGGCACACCCGCCGTGGTGGCGAGGCCGACGACCCTGCGCCAGCCGTCCTGCCGGTCGGCGAGGCCCTTCGTGATGCTCGGGGCGACGAGCAGCGTGCGCAGCCCACCCGCGGCGTACTCGTCGCTGATCTGGGCGAGAAGGCGGGCGCGGATGATGCAGCCGCCGCGCCAGATGCGGGCGACGGTCGCGATGTCGACGTCCCAGCCGTACTCCTCGCTGGCCTTGCGGATCTGGTCGAGGCCCTGGGCGTAGGCCACGACCTTGGACGACCACAGGGCGTCGCGCACGTCGTCGACGAGCCGGCGCCGGTCGTCCACCGACACGGCGCGATCCGGCCCGGCGAGCACGCCGCGCGTGGCCTGGCGCACCTCCGCGTCACCGGACGCCGAGCGCGCGAAGACCGACTCGGCGATGGTCGAGACCGGCACGCCGAGCTCGAGGGCGGTCTGCACCGTCCAGCGGCCGGTGCCCTTCTGCTCGGCGGCGTCGGTGATGAGCTCGACGAGCGGACGGCCGCTCGTCGCGTCCACCTGCGACAGCACCTCGGCGGTGATCTCGACGAGGAAGGAGTCGAGCTCGCCGGTGTTCCACTCGCGGAAGACGTCGGCGATCTCGGCGGCCGTGAGACCGGCGGCCGACAGCACGTCGTAGGCCTCTGCGATGAACTGCATGTCGGCGTACTCGATGCCGTTGTGGACCATCTTCACGAAGTGGCCGGCGCCGTCAGGACCCATCCACGCGCAGCACGCCTCACCGTCCACCTGGGCCGCGATCGACTCGAGGATCGGGCCGAGGGCGGCATACGACTCCTTCGAGCCTCCGGGCATGATCGACGGCCCCTCCAGCGCCCCGACCTCGCCGCCCGAGATGCCGGTGCCGACGAAGTGCAGCCCCTTCTCGCGCAGGGCCGCCTCGCGTCGACGCGTGTGCTCGAAGTGCGCGTTGCCGCCGTCGACGACGATGTCGCCCTCGTCGAGCAAGGGCACGAGCTGGTCGATGACGGCGTCGGTGCCGGCGCCCGCCTTGACCATGATGACGATGCGCCGCGGCTGCTCCAGCGAGGCGACGAAGTCCTCGAGCTGCTCCGACGGGAGGAAGGTGCCTTCCGAGCCGTGGTCGGCGACGAGCGCACGGGTGCGCTCCGGGCTGCGGTTGAAGAGCGCGACGCGGTGGTCGTGGCGAGCCAGGTTGCGGGCGAGGTTGCTGCCCATGACTGCGAGACCGACCACACCGATGTTGGCGAGAGCTGTCATTCGAGTTTCCTTCTGGGACAGGCGGTCCAGGGAGTATGCCGCCGGGCTGGGGGAGGAGGGCCGAGCGCGGCCACGTCATCGGCGACGTGACTGCGCTCGGTCGAGGTCCCGGATACCGACGGTACGCGAGTTGGCGCCGGCACCCGAGTCGCTCAGGCGTCCTTGCGCCAGCGACGACGCAGCGCGAATGCGGCGGCCTTCGGCTTGCGGTCGCGGGTGAAGGCGCCCTTCTTGTTGCCGTCGACGCGCATGATCCCGGAGGTCGTGGCGAAGTCGGCGAAGTTCCAGACGTGCTCGCCGACGACGGCCTCGCAGGCGTCGAACACGCGGTGGTTCATGTCGAGGTAGTCGACCTGGTACTCCTCGCTCCAGGGCTGCGGGGTCAGCGAGTGGTTGCCGGCGAGGGTGTCGGCGCCGTACTCGGTGATGACGATCGGCTTGCCCTCGGACGCCCAGCCGTTCAGCTCGTCCGTCCACGCGATCTCCGCCGCGGCGAGGTCGCCGGTGTTGACGTACCAGCCGTAGTAGCGGTTCAGCATGAGCACGTCGGCGAACTGCGAAACGCGGCACTTGCCGTGCGGCGCGAGCATGACGTTGACGAAGCCCACGGGGCGCGTCGGGTCGGCCTCACGCGCGACCTCGAAGAGCGGACGGAAGTAGTCCTCGGCGCCCTCGGTGTCCGACTCCGGCTCGTTGGCGATCGACCACAGCACGACGCTCGGGTGGTTCTTGTCGCGGGCGATGAGCTCCCGGATCGCCCGGGCGTGCACCTCGCGGCTCGCGTCGTTGATGGTCTCGGGCGAGAAGGTCGTGTAGCCCTGGCCGCCGAAGATGCCGCCGCCGAGGCCCATGTTGAGGCCGACGGCCGCCGTCTCGTCGATGATGACGATGCCGTGACGGTCGGCGTAGTCGATGACGTCCTCGGAGTAGGGGTAGTGCGACGTGCGGAACGAGTTGGCGCCGATCCAGTCGAGCAGCTCGAAGTCCTGCACGACGTGGGCGGGGCTGTGCGCCTTGCCGATCGTCGAGTGGTCCTCGTGCATGCCGAAACCCTTGAAGTAGAAGGGGTCGCCGTTGATGAGGAACTGCGTGCCGCGCACCTCGACCGTGCGGATGCCGACGCTCTGGTGGTAGCTGTCGAGCACCGCACCGCCGTCGTCGACGAGCTGCACCTCCAGGTCGTAGAGGTAGCCGTGGCCGGGCGCCCACAGGTGGACGTCCGGGGCCGTGAGCGTGCCGGTGGGGCCGGTCGCCGTCGCGACCTCGCGACCGCCCGCGTCGCGCAGCACGACGTGCACGTCGAGCCCGTCGGCGTCAGCGGCCTCGACCGTGTAGTCGACCGAACCGGTGTCGCCCTGGAAGCCCGTGACCACGGTGATGTCCTCGACGCGCGCCTGCGGCGTGGCGCTCAGCCACACCGAGCGGTGGATGCCCGCGAAGTTGAAGAAGTCGTGCCAGTAGATCTGCTTCCGACCGGCCGGGCCCTCCTCGATGACGCCCGGCGGGATCGACTGGAAGCTCAGCGTGTTGTTGACGAGCGCCGTGACCCGGACGGGCTGGCCCGGCGTGACGAACTCGGTGATGTCGGCCTCGAACGGGGTGTAGCCGCCTTCGTGGCTCATCACCTCGTGTTCGCCCACCCACACGGTGGCCCGGTGCGTCGCGGACTCGAAGTGCAGCACGACCCGCTGGCCGGCCCAGCCGCGCGGCACGTGCACGGTGCGCTGGTACCAGATGTCGCCGAAGTAGTCGCGGACCGAGGCGTCGGCCGTCAGGTCGTTGAAGGAGGCGGGGACGGCCATGTCGCGGGGTGCCGGCAGCTCGGCGCCGAACCAGCGGGCGTCGCGCCCCTCGGAGTCGCCGTCGAGCTGGAAGGACCAGATGCCGTCGAGCCGCTTCGTCTCGCGGGTGGTCGTGTCCTGGGGGCGGAGCATGGGCGGGCCTTTCGGTGGGTGGTGCGGGGCTCGTCCCATTGACCCACCGCCGTCGTCGCCCAGGCGAGCGATTGCCACCAGTTGCCACGCCCCCCACCCTCCCAATCGAAAGAACGCTCCGTCACGCCCCGAGCCCGTATGCCGCCCTCCCACCCCAATCGAAAGAACGCTCCGTCACGCTCCGCCCCGATCGAGAGGACGCTCCGTCACGCTGCGTAGGCGCGCGCACGCAGTCGACGAGTTCGGATCTCGGCGAGCTCGAGCATGCGCCTGCTGAAGAACCGCGGGTGGATCTCCGAGAGGTTCAGCGCGGCCCGCGGGTGGTCGAGCTCGCTCGCCGTGCGGAGCACCAGGGCGTAGCGCGCAGCGTCGCTGTTGACGTCGTCGTCCCAGACGTCGATGACCGTCCAACCGTCGTCGGAGAAGCCCTTGAAGCGTGCCTCGTCGTGCTGCCGCTGTTCAGCGCTGTCGTGGAACTCGCGGCCTTGGTACTCGAGCAGCACCCGCTGTTCGACCCAGCGCATGTCAGGGCGGCCCAGCCATCGCCCGCCGGCTGCGTACACCGGCCGGTTGAGCTCCGGCTGGGGCAGGTTGGCGCGAACAAGGACAAGCCGGGTGCGCGTCTCGCCCGGTGACTCCGAGCCGACGCGGATCCAGTCGAGTGCTTCGAGGAGCGTGAGCTTCCCGCGTGGAGCGACGCGAGCCGCAAGCGCCTCGCGCAGTGGGTCCACCGAGCCCAGCTTGTTGGCGACGGCATCACCCATGACCACCAGGTCGTCGTGGCCCAGCGGTATCCCTGGTCGGATGAGCTCGCCCATGTCGACCCAGGTCTCGGCCAAGCTCGTCACGGTGAGCCCGGCGACGCGTACGACGGCGCGGCTGCTCAGGCCCCGATGTCCTACGAACCCGGGCCTGCGCACCGGTCCGTCCACAGCGTCGCGCATCACATGGATGGCGTGGTCCTCGTCGAGTGACATCGGCAACGGGAGCTCGTGGATCCGGGCGGCGGTGAGGTGGGAGAAGGCATGTCGGTCGACGACCAGGCCGACGGCCGAGCACCTCTCGACGAGGGAGTCGCAGGCGGCCGCGGACCACACACCACGGGTCGGTGAGCTGAGGTTCAGGGCATACAGCTGCGGCTTGGTGAGTCCCCACGCTGCAGCCATCGTCGGGGTGAAGGGGCGGTCCGTCAGCGGCGCCGGGAGTGTCACGGGCATGTCAGCGATGGTGGCGACCGGCGGCGCTGGTGGGAGCGCGTCATCCACAGGGCTCCGCCTCGGGCGATCCGTGACGGAGCGTTCTCTCGATTGGGCGGGAGGGTGACGCAGCGTTCTCTCGATCGGAGGGTGGGGGCGGCATACGGGCTGGGAGGGAGACGGAGTGTTCTCTCGATCGGGTTCGGGGGGTGACGGAGTGTTCTCTCGATCGGGGGTGGGGTCACTAGGGTGTGGGGCATGGAGCGTCGCCCGACGATCTACGACGTCGCCGAGGCCGCCGGCGTCGCTGCCTCGACGGTGTCGCGGGCGTTCGCCCGCCCCGGGCGGGTCAACGCCGAGACGGCGGCGCGCATCTTCGAGGCGGCCCAGAAGCTCGGCTACCGGTCGGGCTCGCTCGCGGGTCTCGTGCCCACGCGCACCCGCTCGATCGCGCTCGTCGTCACCGACATCACGAACCCCTTCTACGCCGACATCATCCGGGGCGCCCACGAGGCGGCGGGCGAGCTCGGCTACACCGTGCTGCTCTCGCACACCCAGGAGGACGCCCAGCTCGAGCGCGAGTGGACCGAGCGTGAGCTGCGGGCCGTCGAGGGCGTGCTGCTGACGAGCTCGCGCATGTCGGACCAGGCGATCCGCATGATGGCGAAGCAGAAGCCGGTCATCGTGCTCAACCGGCGCCTGCCGGAGGTGCCGAGCATCCTCGTCGACAACGCCCGCGGGATGCGCCGCGCGGTCGAGCACCTCGCCGAGCTCGGCCACGACAGCGTCACCTACGTCGCCGGTCCGGAGTCGAGCTGGACCGACGGCGTGCGGTGGCAGGCGCTGCGCGAGGCCGCCTACGAGCTCGACCTCAAGGTGAAGCGGGTCGGGCCCAGCAACTCACCCACGATCCAGGCCGGCTTCGCGCGTGCGCGCGAGATCTCGAACCAGCGCGCCACGGCGGTCATCGCCTACAACGACGTCGTCGCGATCGGCGTGCTCAAGGGCCTGCTGCGCCTGGGCCTCGACGTGCCGGGCGATGTCAGCGTCGTCGGCTTCGACAACACTCTGCTGGCCGAGATCACCGAGCCCGAGCTGACGACGGTCGCAGCACCACTGCACGCCATGGGCGCAACGGGCGTGCGCAACCTCGTCGCGATGGTCGGCGGTGCTGTGCCGAGCCGGGAGCCGATCGTCATGCCGATGCGGCTGGTGACCCGCCGCTCGACGGGTCAGCGCAGCCGGAAGAGGACCTCGCCGGCGTTGGGCACGACGAACGCGCCGCCCTCCGCCTCGCCGGCGACGTCGAGGGAGTCGGGGTCGAGGTAGCCGAGGTTGGCTGCACGGCATACGTCCTCGGGGATGCGGGTCGCGAGCGTCACCTGCACGCGCAGGCGCTCCTCGCCGGTCTCGGCGTCGTAGGTGCCGGCCCCGCGCAGGTGTGTCGAGTGGGCGAGCGTGCCCCAGTGGACGTGCTTGAAGCGGTCCCACTGCTTCACGAAGTAGTCGCGGCAGTGGTAGCCGATCTCGTTGATCTCGGGGTGGCTCGTCGAGATCTCGGTGATGTGCGGCGCGTAGAGGATGACCTCGCCGCCGTCGGCCACGGCCGGCTCGAGCTTGTAGAAGCCCTTGGCGCCGGTCCAGATGTCGTCGTACATCTCCGGGATGACGGAGATGACGCGGCGCACCGGCTCGTCGAGGTAGGTGACGTGGGTCTGCGCGCACACCTCCGCCGCGCTGGCCCACGAGGAGATCGTGTCGCCGAACGAGATCGAGTGCAGCGCCTGCTCGCCGCCGTGCGAGCCCTTCTCGCCGACGACGCAGAAGGCGAGCTTCTCGGCCGGCACGAGCGACGCACCCTCGTTGATGAGCGCCCGCACCGGCGTCACCGCGGTGGTGCCGATGATCTCGGCCGACGTGATGAGCGCCCCGATCCAGTGCGAGACGTCGATGATGTCCTGGCCGGCGACGCCGGGGAAGAAGTACTTGTTGCCGCCCGAGATGCCGACGACCTCGTGCGGCAGCACCGGCCCGACGACGAGCGCGATGTCGTGCTCGACGACGGCACGGTTGAGCAGCACCCTGACATCCATCGACAGGCGTCCCTCGGACAGCTCCGCGAGGCGTGCCGCCGGGATCGTGCCGAGGTCGGCGAAGGTGGACTCCTCCCACCACTCGTGGTTGATGACGGTCATGCCGGGATAGGCCTCCTCGAGGCGACCGGCCTCGTAGCCCAGGTGCGCCGCCAGTGCCTGCTCGGTCATCGGCTGGTGCGTGCCGAGCGCGATGAGCGTCGTCATCCTGGTTGCCCGCCCGTGCAGCGCCTCGTGCACCGCGCCGACGAGCAGCGGCAGGGGACAGGTGCGGGTGCCGTCCGGCACGACGATGCACACGCTCTTGCCGTCGACGTCGGTGGTGCCGAGCTGCTCGCGGACGAAGTCGCGCACCTCGTCGGCCGTCAGGCGACTGTCCGCGCCGCCGAGCCGCGCCGCGCGCCGTGCCGCCACCTCGGGCGCCTCGGGCGCCTCGGGCGCCTCGGGCGCCTCGGGCGCCTCGGGCGCCTCGGGCGGACCAGCGGGGGCAGGCGTCGGTGCGGTCGTCGTCATGGGCCCCACTCTCACCCCGTCGCGAAGGAGTGGCAAGCGCCCCGGGCAACAGGTGGCAACCCGTAGCCCGGCCGCGCACCAGAGGCAGACGATGGTCGGCATGACCACCCTTGCCGCGGCCCGACCGCTCGCCCTCGACCCCGATCGGCTGCTGCCCGTCGACCCCGGCACCCGCGAGATCGCCCGTCGGCTCTACGCGGCGGTCGCGTCGCTGCCGATCATCTCGCCGCACGGCCACGTGCCGCCGGCGTGGCTGGCCGACGACGTGCCCTTCGCCGACCCGACGTCGCTGCTCATCGCGCCCGACCACTACGTGTTCCGCCTGCTCCACGCCCAGGGCGTACGCCTCGAGGACCTCGGCGTCGCCGGCCGGCCGCTCGACGCCGACGGGTCACGGAACGCCTTCCGCCTCCTCGCCGAGCACTGGAAGGCCTTTCGAGGCACGCCGAGCCGCTTCTGGATGGACAGCGTGCTCGCCGACGTCTTCGGGGTGACGGAGCGGCTCTCGCCCGAGACGGCCGACGGCATCTACGACCGCGTCGCCGAGACGATCGCGCGGCCCGACTTCCGTCCGCGGGCCCTGATGGACCGGTTCGGCATCGAGGTGCTCGCCACGACCGACGACCCTGCCGACGACCTGCACCACCACCGGGTGCTGCGCGACGACGCGTCCTTCACGCCGCGCGTCGTCCCGACGTTTCGCCCCGACCGCTACCTCGAGCCCGGGCGCGCCGGCTTCGCCGACCTCATGACCGACCTCGCACGCTCCAGCGGCGTCGACACGGGGACGTATGCCGGCTACATCGCCGCGCTCGAGGAGCGCCGCCGCTTCTTCAAGGCCAACGGCGCCGTGTCGTCGGACCACTCGCACGCCGACGTCGAGACGCTCGTGCTCGACGACGTCGACGCGGCCCGCATCTACGACGCCGCCCTGCGGGAAGTCGTGAGCCCGGGCGACGCGACGGCGTTCCGTCGCCACATGCTCGTCGAGATGGCGCGGATGGCAGCCGAGGACGGCCTGGTCATGACGTTGCACCCCGGCGTGCACCGCAACCACCACACGCCGACCTTCGAGGCCTTCGGCGCTGACACGGGGCATGACATCCCGACGGCCGTCGAGTTCACGAAGGGCCTGCAGCCGCTGCTCGACCGGTTCGGCACCGCGGACGGCTTCCAGCTCGTCCTCTTCACCCTCGACGAGACAGTGTTCTCCCGGGAGATCGCGCCGCTCGCCGGCTTCTACCCGAGCGTCTACGCCGGCGCCCCGTGGTGGTTCCTCGACGCCCCCGAGGCGGTGCGCCGCTTCCGCGGGGCGGTCACCGAGACGGCCGGCTTCTACCGCACGTCCGGGTTCATCGACGACACCCGCGCGTTCCTCTCCATCCCGGCCCGCCACGACATGTCCCGCCGCCTCGACAGCGCGTACCTCGCGCAGCTCGTCGCCGAGCACCGGCTCGACGAGGACGAGGCCCTCGAGACGGCTGTCGACCTCGTGACGACGATCCCCAGGAAGGCGTTCAAGCTGTGAGCAGCCCGGCCACGACCCCGAGCCCGTATGCCGTCAGCCCCCTCCCGGGGGAGCGGCTCAGTCGCCGGCACGCCGGGCGTCCCGCCGCCCCCGTGCGCATCGTCCACCTCGGCGTCGGCAACTTCTTCCGCGCCCACGCCGCGTGGTACACCGAGCACGCCCCCGACGCGGACGAGTGGGGGATCGCGGCGTTCACGGGCCGGTCGGCCGCGGTCGCCGACGCCCTGTCCGCCCAGGACGGG
>CBHRRQ010000130.1:0-11320 GCA_966081555.1 uncultured Terrabacter sp. | reverse complement strand
CCCCCCCCCCCATCGCCCCCGCCCCTCCCCCCGCGGGCCACGGCGGCTCTGGGCGGGGCCCCCTCGACGGGTGGGACGTGGGCACTCGACGCTGGGGTGCGTCGCGTGTGCGCCGTGCCCGAGACAGGTGCCGGGCCCCCGGGAATGGCGAAGGGCCGCGCTCACCAGGTGGTGGACGCGGCCCTTCATCGGTGAGGTGACCGGGTCAGTCGGTGCCCGAGTCGGACGAGGCGGCCGTGGCGGCCTCGCCGCTGCCGGAGCGACCGGAGCCACCGCGGCGGCGGCGCCGACGCGGCGGGCGGGACTGGCCCTCGCCCGAGGCGGACTCGCCCGGCCCGCCGGAGGTCGCCGGCGCCTCGGCGCCATGATCCCCCGTGGCCCCGGCGGCACCCGCGGCGGCGGCGCCCGCCCCACGCGTACGTCGGCGGTTGCGGCTGCGCCGCGGTCGGCTCTCGCCGCCCTCGGCGTCCCCACCCTCACGGGCCTCGTGGCCGCCCTCGGAGCGGGAGCCACGCTCGCCTCGGCGGCCGCCACGGTCACCGCCGCGCTCGCCACGCTCGCCGCGCTCGCCGCGCTCGCCGCGCTCGCCGCCACGACCGCCACCGCGGCCGTGGCGCTTGCCGGTCTCGCCGAGGTCCTCGATCTCCTCGGCGTCGAGGCCCGCGAGCTTCTGCTGGGACTTGCGGAGGTAGCCCTTGGCGTCGGTCGGGATGTCGAGGTCGGAGAAGAGGTGGTCCGAGCTCGAGTAGGTCTCCTGCGGCTCGGGGATGCCGAGGTCGAGCGTCTTGTTGATGAGCGCCCAGCGGTGCAGGTCGTCCCAGTCGACGAAGGTCACCGCGACACCGGTGTTGCCGGCGCGGGCCGTGCGGCCGATGCGGTGCAGGTAGGTCTTCTCGTCCTCCGGGCACTGGTAGTTGATGACGTGCGTGACGTTCTCGACGTCGATGCCGCGGGCCGCGACGTCGGTGGCGACGAGGATGTCGACCTTGCCGTTGCGGAACGCGCGCAGGGCCTGCTCACGGGCGCCCTGGCCGAGGTCGCCGTGGATCGCGGCGGCCGCGAAGCCGCGCTCGACGAGCTCGTCGGCGACCTTGGCGGCGGTGCGCTTGGTGCGGCTGAAGATGATGGTGAGGCCGCGGTCCTTGGCCTGGAGCATGCGCGAGAGCATCTCGACCTTGTCGAGGGCGTGCGCGCGGTAGACGAACTGCTCGACCGCCTTGACGGTGTGGGCGTTCTCGCTGTCGTCGCCCATCGCACGGATGTGCGTGGGCTGGGACATGTAGCGGCGCGCGAGCGCGACGATGGCGCCGGGCATCGTCGCCGAGAAGAGCATCGTCTGGCGCGACGCAGGCGTCAGCGACATGAGCGTCTCGACGTCGGGCAGGAAGCCGAGGTCGAGCATCTCGTCGGCCTCGTCGAGCACGACGGTGCGGGCCTGCGACAGGTCGAGGTGGCCCTGCTTCGACAGGTCGATGAGGCGACCCGGCGTGCCGACGACGACCTCGACGCCCGCCTTGAGCGCCTCGATCTGCGGCTCGTACGCGCGGCCGCCGTAGACGGTGAGCACCCGGATGCCGCGCTTGCGGCCGGCGCGCTCGAGGTCACCGGCCACCTGCACGGCCAGCTCGCGGGTCGGCGCGACGGCGAGCGCCTGGGGCTTGCCGGGGCGCGTCAGGGACTCGAAGCCCTCGTCGCCGGGGGCGACGACGCGGTTCAGCATCGGCACGCCGAAGCCGAGGGTCTTGCCCGTGCCGGTCTTGGCCTGGCCGATGATGTCGTGGCCCGACAGGGCCACGGGCAGCGTCATCGCCTGGATCGGGAACGGGGTCGTGATGCCGGCCTCGGCGAGGGCGGACACGATGTCGGGGTGGACGTCGAAGTCGGCGAACGACGGGGCGGGCGCGGCCGGCTCGGCGGGTGCCTCGGCGAGCACCTCGGCCGTGGTCTCGGGGGAGGCGTCCGCGAGCGTCTCGGGCGCGTCCGTGGTGACCTCCGCGTCGGCGGCGGTCTCGTGGGGCTGGGTCATGGGCATCTCTCGATCGGCACGAGCACCCCGCCGATGCGGGAGCTCAGTGGCGCGTGACGGGCCGATCGGAGACTGTCAGGGACGGTGGGTGGCTCTCGCAGCTGGGCGGGCTCCACCGGTGCGCGGGGAGTCCGCGAGCACCATCTGGGCAAACCATCGGGCCGACCGGGCACCGAGTTGTCCCGCTCACTCTACCGGCACCCGGGCAGAAGCCCGGAAACCAATCACTAGATTGGGCCCATGAGTGACGACGCGACGCCCGAAAGCACGGACGAGCCCGGCTACCTGGCCGCGGTCACCGACCTCCTGGGGGCGCTGGCCTACGGCGAGCTGCGGGCCTTCAGCCAGCTGGCCAAGGACGCTGAGCTCGCGCCCACCCTGCACCACAAGTCGGCGCTCGCGACCCTGGCGGCTCACGAGCTGAGGAACTACTCCGTCCTGACCGAGCGCCTCCAGTCGCTCGGCGTCGAGCCCGAGGCGGCGATGGAGCCGTTCGTGCCAGCCGTCGACGCCTTTCACGAGCGCACGAGCGCCTCGGACTGGCTGGAGGGACTCGTCAAGGCGTACGTCGGCGAGGGCATCGCGCAGGACTTCTACCGCGAGATCTCGCGGTACGTCGACGAGGACACCCGCACGCTCGTCGTCAGCGTCCTCGAGGACACGGGTCAGGCCGAGTTCGCCGTGAAGGTCGTGCGCGAGGCCATCGCCGCCGACCCCCGGCTCGCCGGGAGGCTCGCGCTGTGGGGCCGTCGGCTCGTCGGCGAGGCGCTCACCCAGGCGCAGCGGGTCGGCGTCGAGCGCGACGCGCTGGCGAGCATCCTCGTCGGAGCGCCCGGCCGTGCCGGCGCGGACCTCGCCGAGCTGGGCCGCATGTTCGCCCGGCTGACCGACGAGCACTCGCGCCGCATGGGCAGTCTCGGCCTGTCGGCCTGACTGCGGCCGTATGCCGGGCGGTCACCTTCCTGGTGCCCGTGCACGACGAAGGGGCCCGGCCAATGCGGCCGGGCCCCTCGTCGTGAGATGTGGTGTCAGACGGACTTGCTGGTCATGCGGCCGTAGACGACGATCAGGATCGCGGCGACGATGGCGCCCAGGATCAGCGGGATCCAGGCGATGCCGCCGTTGTTGGCGTAACCGATCTGGCGGACCACGAGGGTGACGATGACGTTGGCGACGATGCCGATGAGGATCGTCACGATGATCGAGATGTTCTGCTTGCCGGGCAGGATCAGCCGACCGAGCGCGCCGATGATGGCGCCGACGATGATTGCTCCGATGATGGTGCTGAGCATGGTTCACAGCTCCTTCTGGTCACTCCGTGGTGACCGCTTGGTCCGCAGGCGCGGACGTTTCGTGCAACGAACTCAATGTCTCACTGCTTGGGACTGGAGTGGTGGATGTGACTGTCACATTTGCGCGTCAGCGCGTCTGGCGGTTGCCCGTGACCATGCCGTACCCCACGATGAGCGCGGCCGCGACGACGACGCCGATGAGGCCCGAGATCCAGTCGATTCCCTTGGTGTCGCTGACCCCCGTCGCCTTGTAGTAGATGAAGGCGCCGATGAGGGAGCCGACGGCCCCGAGGACCACGGTGAGCAGAACACCCATGTTCTGCCTGCCGGGCAGGACCAACCGGGCCAACGGGCCCACGATCGCTCCCGCGACGAGGGCCATCAGGATGGTTCCGATCATGACTTCGCGTTCCTCCTTGGTTGCCCGGCTGGCGGGCGGCGGCGACCGGTGGCCCCGGCACGCTCTCATCCAACCCCTTACCCCGGTCGTGCCGGTGTCCCACGCGCCGCTGTCATGTGACGTCAGGGCATACGGGAGGAAACGCAGAAGGCCGTCGACCCGGAGGTCGACGGCCTTGCGTTGTTCTCCGGTGTGGAGCCGGATGCCCATGGGGGAGAGCGCTGCTCGTCCCCAGGGGCCTCAGTGGGCGCCGAAGCCGACGCCCGCCTTGCGCTCTGCCCCGGTCGTGACGTAGCCGATGGACGCGGACGGGACGATGATGCGCCCGCCCTTGTCGTCGGTCAGCTCGAGCACGTCGGATCCCAGGGCCGCCTTGACGGCGGAGAAGATCTCGTCGGTCGACTGCGTCGTCTCGAAGGTGATCTCGCGCGCCACGTTCTGCACGCCGATGCGGACCTCCACGTCAAACCTGCTTTCTCAGTTCGTGTGGACGCGGTCGACCGCGTCCCGTCGTCACCTTAACCAGCCGTCGTGCCGACGGATTCCCGGGTCGTGTCGCTCGGCCGGTCGCCCTCCGTCTTGCCGACGGCAGGGAACGCGCCGAACCCGCGACGGATGAGCGCCGCGGTGATGCGCACGGCGGTCTCGCGCGAGAGGGTCGCCTCGTGCGTCAGCCAGTGCCGGGCCGAGGTCTGCGCCAGGCCCACGAAGGCGACGCCGACGAGGACGGCCTCCTCCTGGTCCATCGACGTCTCGCTGCGGATGATCTCGGCCATCGCCTCGGCGCAGGTGAGGTCGATCTGGTCGAGGCGCCGGCGCACCTCGGGCTCGTTGGCGAGGTCGGACTCGAAGATGAGCCGGAACGCGGCGCCCTCCTGGCCGACGAAGTCGAAGTAGGCCCGCGTCATCGTGTTGATGCGCGCCTTGTTGTCGGGCAGCGTCAGGGCGTCGCGGACGAGCTGCTCGAGCTCGCCGGTGTGCTGGTCGATGAGGGCGAGGTACAGCTCGAGCTTGCCCGGGAAGTGCTGGTAGAGAACGGGCTTGGAGACCCCGGCGCGAGCGGCGATGTCGTCCATCGCGGCCGCGTGGTAGCCGTTCTCGACGAACACCCCGAGGGCGGCGTCGAGCAGCTGGGCCCGGCGCTCCGATCGGGGCAGCCGCTGGCCGCGGCCCGGCGGGGTCATGTCGTCTGCCATGCGGGTCCTCTTCGCATCTGCGCGTGTCGCTGGTGCCTGCTCGCCGCCCGCCGAGGCGGACGACCGTGTCCGTCTCACCATACCGAGCAGTACGGTGAGGGCATGTCGACGGATCCGCTGGTCAAGACGGGTCGGCCGCTGTCCAGGGCGGAGACGACGAGGTACGCGCGCCACGTGCTGCTGCCCGACGTGGGGCGCGAGGGGCAGGAACGGCTCTCGGCGGCACGCGTGCTCGTCGTCGGTGCCGGCGGCCTCGGTTCGCCCGCGCTGCTCTACCTCGCGGCCGCCGGGGTGGGCACGATCGGCGTCGTCGACGCCGACGTCGTCGACCTCACGAACCTCCACCGGCAGGTGATCCACTCCGACGCCGACATCGGTCGGCCCAAGACCGAGTCGGCCGAGGCCGCGGTGCACCGGGTCAACCCGCACGTCACCGTCGTGCGCCACGACGTCGCGCTCGACTCGTCGAACGCGCTCGAGGTCATCGGCGCGTACGACCTCGTCGTCGACGGCACCGACAACTTCCCGACGCGCTATCTCGTCAACGACGCCTGCGCCATGCTCGGCAAGCCCCACGTGTGGGGCTCGATCCTGCGCTTCGACGGCCAGGTGTCGGTGTGGTGGGCCGGTCATGGGCCCTGCTACCGCTGCGTCTTCCCCGACCCGCCACCGCCCGGGTCGGTGCCGAGCTGCGCCGAGGGCGGCGTGCTGGGGGTGCTGTGCGCGGCCATCGGGTCGGTCCAGTCGACCGAGGCGATCAAGCTGCTGCTCGGCATCGGCGAGCCGCTCGTCGGGCGGCTCATGGTGCACGACGCCCTGCGTCAGACGTGGGACACGCTGACGGTCCGCGCCGACCCCGACTGCCCCGTCTGCGGTGAGCGGCCCACGGTGACCGAGCTCGTCGACTACGTCGAGTTCTGCGGGGTGCCGGGCGCGGCCGCCCACGACGAGGGCGACCTGCCGACGGTCACGGTGCGCGAGATGGCCGCCGAGCTCGAGGCTGACGACCCGCCGCTCCTGGTCGACGTGCGGGGCGACGAGGAGCGAGCGATCGCGAGCATCCCCGGTGCCGTCGCCATCCACCTCGACCGCTTCCGGTCGGGCGAGGCCTTCGACGAGCTGCCCTCCGGCAGAAGGGTGCTCATCCACTGCAAGGTCGGCGGTCGCTCTGCGGAGGCGACCCGGCTCGCCCTGCGGGCGGGGCTCACCGACGTCGCCAACGTCGAGGGCGGCATACTCGCGTACCTGCGGGAGATCGACCCGAGCCAACCGGAGTACTGAGCCACCCGCGTACGCCTGCACCACCGACCGCGAGAGGACGCCCGTGCCGCTGGAGGACCACGCCGAGCGGGTGCTCGACCTCGTCGCGACGATCCCCGAGGGCAGGGTGCTCGCCTACGGCGACATCGCGAAACGCCTCGGCGGCATGGGCCCCCGCACCGTCGGCACCGTCATGAGCCGCTACGGATCCGACGTGCCCTGGTGGCGCGTGATCCGCTCCGACGGCCGTCCGCCGCAGGGGCTCGAGGACGAGGCGGTGGAGCACTGGCGGGCCGAGGGCACCCCGATGGTGCGTGGTCTCGTCGACGGTGGTCGTGCCGACATGGACCGGGCCCGGTGGGACTTCGGCGAGGCGGCTGGCGGCCGGGGCTCGTCGGGCACCCGCGGCGGGCTCCACCACGTCGAGATCTGGGTCGACGACATCGCCGCCGCCGGGCGCGAGTGGGGGTGGCTGCTCGGCCGCCTCGGCTACCACCTCGGCGACGACTGGGGGCACGGCCAGGCGTGGGAGCTCGGGTCGCTCTACGTCGTGCTCGAGGCCGGCCCCGACGTCGTTGCGGGTCGCCACGAGCGCACGCGTGCCGGCTTGAACCACCTTGCCTTCCATGGCGGTTCGCGCGCCGAGGTCGACGCCCTGGTCGAGGAGTGCGGCGACGGAGGGTGGACCCTGTTGTTCGCCGACAAGCACCCGTACGCCGGGGGTCCCCAGCACTATGCCGCCTATCTCGAGAGCGGCGAGGGGTTCGAGGTGGAGGTCGTCGCGGCCGACCGCTAGTCCGGGGCCGGCCGTGCGTCAGCGAGGTCTGCGACGACCGCGGACCGGCCGCAGCCCGCGGGGGTAGGGCCGGTCGGGATGGGGGAGTGCGACGTCGACGATCCGCGGGAGCTGCGCCAGCGGCCGACGCTGCTGGTCCTCCTTCCACTGCTGGTGGACGCGGGCCCGGTCCTCGAGGTCGAGGCGTGACAGCACCTGCTCGACGGCGGCGAGGATGGAGCCGCGCAGCAGCCACGAGGTGTCCTCCCTGGCCCGCACGAGGATGAGCTCGGTGAGGATCGCCTGGGTCTCACGCAGGATCTCGAGGCTCTCGGCGAGCGCCGTGTCCGTGTCCTCCTGACGGCCTTCCGACTCGGCGATGACGAATCCGCCGAAGGCTCGGAGGCAGTCGGCGCTGTCGTGCAGGACCACGGCGAAGGCCGAGCGCAGCTCGTCGCCGTACGGGTCCTCCGGTGCGCCCTCCGGCGGCAGCTCCGCGAGCAGCACGGTGAAGAGGGCGCGGATGGCGAGCAGGCACTGCTCGAAGGTGTCGAGTGCCGAGGCCAGGACCGGCTCGACGTCCACCGTGCCGAGGGCGCGCGGGTTGAACCGGCGGCTCTCCTTGAGATGGCCGATCGTCCCCGTGGCGCGGGCCACCTCGCGGTTGGCCGAGCGGACCCGGTCGACCCAGGCCGCGACCTCGTCACGCGTCACCGGCCCCTTCTCGAGCTCGTCGGCGGCGTGGTCGAGGGCGGAGGCCGCGGCCTCGACCACGCGCAGCAACGCCTGTCTCGCCGGACCGATCGGCATGGCCGGCGGGTAGATGACGTTGAAGGCCACCCCGACGGCGGCGCCCACGAGGGTGTTGACGATGCGCGTCTCCGACGCGACGTCGTGGTTGCTCACGCCGAGGATCAGCATGGCGCTGATCGGGGTCTCGAGCGCCTGCTCGCCGAGGCGCAGCACCTTGGCCAGCAGCAGCGACGCCGCGATCGCGGCGGCGAGACTCCACCACGTGAGGCCGATCCACGTCGAAAGGAGGGTGGCGACGAGGATGCCCGACAGCACCGCGCCGACGCGCACGGCGCCCATCTTGATCGTCGAGAAGGCCGAGGCCTGCACCACGAGCAGGGCCGTGAGAGGGCCGGTCAGGTCGGGAGTTCCCGGCGTGATCAGCTGTGAGAGCACGTACGCCGCCACGGCGGCGGCCGTGAGCCGGAGCACCGTCCCGAGCGTGGGGCGCATCCGGGCAGGGACGTCGTGCCACGTCGGCGGGTGGCCCGGCCACGCCCAGTCGGCGAGGCGGCGCCACGGCGACTCCCGGCTGCCGTTGCCTGGTGACATACGCTGCCCCCGCATGTGCGAAGTGGTCCCGCGTCCTGGCGGTGCGGCCGCCCGTCCGCCCCTGCGCATCGTACGAGAGGCAGCGTCGGGCCACCCTCCGGATCTCGCGGCGAGTTGGCCCGCAAGACTTGATTTGTTCAAGTAAACCCGAAAGACTCGGGCCATGCCCCTCACCGACGTCGAAGCGCTGCTGCGCGAGTCGGGACTGCGCGTCACGCGCCAGCGCGTGGCGGTCCTCGAGGTGCTGAGCGAGCACCCGCACGCCGACACCGACTCGGTGATCCGCCGGGTCCGCGAGGCCGCCGGCGACATCTCGCACCAGGCCGTCTACGACGTGCTCCGCGCCCTCACCGAGGCCGGGCTGCTGCGGCGCATCCAGCCCGCGGGCTCGGTCGCGCGCTACGAGGTGCGGGTCGGCGACAACCACCACCACCTCGTGTGCCGCTCGTGCGGCGCCATCGCCGACGTCGACTGCGCTGTCGGCCCGGCCCCCTGCCTCACGGCCTCCGACGACCACGGCTTCGTCATCGACCAAGCCGAGGTGACCTACTGGGGCACCTGCCCCGACTGCTCGACCACCCGTATTGCCTGAAGTGACAACGATGCCCGGAAGGACCCATTCATGACCGACAGCCCCAACGACGTCACGCCCGAGAGCCCGCAGGGGGTGGACCGCAAGGCCGCAGGCGGCTGCCCGGTCATGCACGACTCCGCCACCGCGCACGGCAGCGAGAGCGAGAACCCGGCGCTCGACTCGCCGAAGCCCAAGACCGGCGGACGTCCGCACGGCATCAAGGACTGGTGGCCGAACTCGCTCGACCTGTCCGTGCTCAGCGCTCACTCGCCCAAGGGCAACCCGCTCGGGCCGGACTTCCGCTACGCGGACGAGTTCGCCAAGCTCGACCTCGACGCGCTCAAGCAGGACGTCGTCGACGTGCTGCACAACTCGCAGGACTGGTGGCCGGCCGACTTCGGGCACTACGGCGGCCTCATGATCCGCCTCAGCTGGCACGCCGCCGGCACCTACCGCATCTACGACGGCCGGGGCGGCGCCGGTGACGGCAGCCAGCGCTTCGCACCGCTCAACAGCTGGCCCGACAACGGCAACCTCGACAAGGCCCGCCGCCTGCTGTGGCCGGTCAAGCAGAAGTACGGCCAGAAGATCTCGTGGGCCGACCTGCTGGTGCTCGCCGGCAACGTCGCCCTCGAGGACATGGGGTTCCAGACCTTCGGCTTCGGCTTCGGCCGTGAAGACGTCTGGGAGCCCGAGGAGATCTTCTGGGGTCCCGAGGACACGTGGCTGGGCGACGAGCGCTACTCCGGTGAGCGCCAGCTCGACGACGTCCTCGGCGCCGTCCAGATGGGCCTCATCTACGTCAACCCCGAGGGCCCCAACGGCAACCCCGACCCGGTGGCCTCCGCCCGCGACATCCGCGACACCTTCGCCCGCATGGCGATGAACGACGAGGAGACCGTCGCCCTCATCGCCGGTGGCCACACCTTCGGCAAGACGCACGGCGCGGGCGACCCCGACCTCGTCGGCGCGGAGCCCGAGGGCGCCCCCCTCGAGCAGCAGGGCCTCGGCTGGAAGAGTGAGTACGGCTCCGGCAAGGGCGCCGACGCGATCACGTCCGGCCTCGAGGTGACGTGGACCCGCACGCCGGTGCAGTGGAGCAACGACTACTTCGAGTTCCTGTTCAAGTACGAGTGGGAGCTCGAGAAGAGCCCGGCCGGCGCCCACCAGTGGGTCGCGAAGGACGCCGAGGCGGTCATCCCCGGCCCGACGCCCGACTCGCCGAAGCGCAAGCCGACGATGCTGACGAGCGACCTCGCGCTCCGCTTCGACCCGGAGTACGAGAAGATCTCGCGCCGGTTCCTCGAGAACCCCGACGAGTTCGCGGCCGCCTTCGCCAAGGCCTGGTACAAGCTGCTACACCGCGACATGGGACCCGTCTCGCGCTTCCTCGGTCCCTGGGTGCCCGAGCAGCAGCTGTGGCAGGACCCGGTCCCCGCGGTCGAGGGCGAGCTCGTCGGTGACGCCGACGTCGCCGCGCTCAAGGAGAAGGTGCTGGCCTCCGGCCTCACGGTGTCCCAGCTCGTGTCCACCGCCTGGGCGTCGGCTGCGACCTTCCGCTCCACCGACAAGCGCGGTGGCGCCAACGGCGCGCGCATCCGTCTGGAGCCGCAGCGCGGCTGGGCCGTCAACCAGCCCGAGCAGCTGGCCGAGGTCCTGGGCACGCTCGAGGGAATCCAGAAGGAGTTCAACGAGGCCGGCGGCGCGCAGGTGTCGCTCGCGGACCTCATCGTGCTCGCGGGCTCCGCAGCCGTCGAGAAGGCGGCCAAGGACGCCGGAGTCGAGGTGACCGTGCCGTTCCACGCCGGCCGCACCGACGCGACCCAGGAGCAGACCGACGTCGACTCCTTCGCCGTGCTCGAGCCGCGTGCCGACGGGTTCCGCAACTACCTGCGTCCCGGAGTGAAGCTGCAGCCGGAGGTGCTGCTCGTCGACCGCGCGTACATGCTCGGCCTCACGGCTCCGGAGATGACCGTCCTCGTGGGCGGCCTCCGGGCGCTCGGCAACAACGTCGGTGGCACAGCCCATGGCGTGCTCACCGACCGCCCCGGCGCGCTGACGAACGACTTCTTCACCAACCTGCTCGCCTCCGGCTCGCAGTGGAAGACGTCGGTCTCGGAGGAGAACGTCTACGACATCACCGACGCCGCCACGGGTGAGCGCAAGTGGACCGCGACGGCCGTCGACCTCATCTTCGGCTCGAACTCGCAGCTGCGGGCCCTGGCCGAGGTGTACGCGAGCGACGACGCCCGCGAGAAGTTCGTGCACGACTTCGTGGCCGCCTGGACGAAGGTCATGGAGGCCGACCGCTTCGACCTGAAGTGACGTCGTGACCCGCCCCTGAGGCGGGTGCAGGGCCCGGGTCGGCATCGTGCCCACCCGGGCCCTTCGCGTTCGCCGTGACCAGCCCATCCGATGGCGTATGCCGTGCGCGCGGCGCGTGCGGGACGCGT
>CBHRRQ010000129.1:0-11343 GCA_966081555.1 uncultured Terrabacter sp. | reverse complement strand
GCGCCTCATGCGCGGGCAGCGGCCGCGCCCGCCGCGTCTTCCCCTTCGCCGACTCCCACGGCGCCGGCCGTGCGGTGCCTATCGGCCAAGGCGGCCGGCGCCACGAGCGCCACCATCACCTGGTCCACACCGACCGACCCCGCCGTGGCCGCGGTCGTCATCTCGCGTGCCGACGCCACGCACGCCGCTCGCGACATCTACACGGGCACCGGCACCAGCGTCACCGACACCGGTCTGGTCCCCGGCATTGAGTACGCCTACACCGCGCGCCCGCAGTACGCCTCGGGAAACGTCGGCCCGGTCAGCGGCACCGTGCGGCTGCAGACCAACAGGACGTGGGCGACGACCGTCGCGAGCCCGTATGCCGGCTGGCCGGCTGCTCTCGCGTGCGCGACCACGACGTGGTGCATGGTCGTCAACAACACGGGCACGTTCCAGGTCATGTCCGGCTCCACGTGGTCGGCGCCCGTGGCCGCCTTCGCGGCAGGTGCCTACCCGGACCGGCCCGGCTCGATCGTCACCTCGCTCACCTGTCCCGCCGCAGGTCGCTGCCTCGCGATCCGCGCCAACACCATCGTCGAGTTCAACGGCGTCGGCTGGCGATCCGCGGGCTCACCGTCCTCGGGCTGGCGAGCCGTCGACTGCCCCACGACGACGTACTGCGTCGCGATCCGCGGGGACGGCTGGTCGACGACGCGCGTCGGCACGACGTGGAGCGCCCCCGTGCGCATCGGCACGCTCCGCGGCGTGGAGTGGTGGGACGTCGGCTGTCAGGCGGCGGTCCGGTGCTTCGCCGTCGCGACCGGCAACGCCACCTACAGCAGCTGGCGCGGCACGCTGACCTCGAGCTGGAGCACGGCCTACCTCGGCAGCTACTCGCAGGGCAACGCGTACCGCATCTCCTGCTCGACGAGCGCCTGCCTCGGACTCGGCGACCGGGTGCGGGTGACCGTGTCGGGGACGACCTGGACGCTGCAGACCCTGGGCCCGCACAACACCGACGACTGGACGAACGAGCTCTCGTGCGGCACGCCCAGCCTGTGCCTGACCCTCAACTACGGCAACGTCGCCCGCTGGTCGAGCACGGCACTGCTCGACCGCACGCGGCTGAGCGCCGGCATCGGCACGACGGCCGCCGTCTCGTGCCCGCGCTCCGGCGGCGCCTGCTTCGCGATCGACAACCGCGGGCGCTTCTACCGCTGGACGCCGACCACGCGCTGGGTCCTCGCCGCCACCCTGCACACGAGCGGAGGCGTGGGCCGCGTGGGGTGCCTCAGCACCGCCTCGTGCTTCCTCTTCGACGGCAACGGCTGGCTGGTCACCTGGAACGGTGCGGCGTGGACCCGCTCGGGCAAGCTCTTCACGCAGCCGGCCACGGTCGAGTGCGCCGGCGCGGGCTTCTGCATCGCGGCCGACCGGACCAGCAAGGCCTACCGCGTGTGGTCACGGGGAGCCTGGGGTGCTGCGAAGTCCATGCCCCTCTCCGCGTCCGACCTTTCCTGCGCGAGCCCCACTCTCTGCCTCGCCGTCGACGCCGAGGGACGCGCCTCGCGTTTCGACGGCACCGGCTGGCAGGCACCCGTCGCGGCCCTCAAGGACCCGTACGCAGACGGGCCGGCGCTCTCGTGCGCGCCGGCCGGACCGTGCATGCTGGCGTCGTCGGACGGCAGCTACCGACGCTTCGTCGGCACCGCCTTCACGACGACCGCGAAGTTCCCGTCCGGCCTCCCGGTGGAGGACAAGGAGCTGTCGTGCGCCACCGCGTCGTCGTGCCTCGTCGCGGTCCAGAGCGGGTCGTGGGCGCAGTGGAACGGGTCGGCCTGGACCCTCCACGTGACCGCCTCGAGCGCGTTCCGCTTCGGCGCCCTCACGTGCCTCACGGCGACGCACTGCCTGGCAACGCACCCGTACAGCAACGACTCGTCGCCCATGGCGTGGAACTCGGGCACGTGGTCGGACGACGGCACCTACGCGCCGAACGAGATCCCCTTCGCCCCGGAGTGCCCGACCCTGGCCACCTGCTTCGTCGCCGGTGGCACCAACGTCTCCCGGTCCGGCTGAGTCGGGCGCGACCCGATCCCGAGCGCGTATGCCGTCCGATATGGCCTCGTAGGTCCCCTTCGTGTGGGTGCCGAGCGCTACGATCTCGGCGTCCGGCACGGCGCCGGACCGCATACGACAGGGGAGTCGTGGCCACGCAGCACCGTCACCGCCGTTTCTCGTCCTTCGTCACGGCGGCCGTCGCCGCGGTCCTCGCCGCGGCGCCGCTCGTCGCCCTCGGCCCGGCCGGCAGCGCCGTTGCGTCCGGGCAGCCCGCCGCCGCGCGACCCGCCGTCGCGCGGACGGCAGCCGTTGGCACGCCCGCCGCAGTCGCCGCCGACCCGTCCGTCATCACCTTCACGGCCGAGCGCGGCGGCACGTCGGTCGCGCTGACGTGGTGCTGCGGCGGCAACCCGCTGAAGAACTTCACGATCCGGCGCGACGACGGCACCGGCACACCGACCCCGACGACCGGCGCCCTCGTCTACGACGGCCCCCTTTTCAAGACGACCGACACCGGCCTCGAGCCCTTCACGAAGTACCGCTACACGATCTGGGCCGGTGACGGCGCCGGCGGCTACCTGGCTCCCGAGTCGATCATCACCGCCACCACGGTCCCGCCGGTGTCGCGCCTCGCGGCGAACATGGCCGGTGCCACGAGCGCCACGATCACGTGGAACGCCCCCACCGACCCCATCGTCGCCTCGGTCGTCGTCACGCGCACGGGGCCCGACAACGTGTCGCGCGACGTCTACCGGGGCGCCGGCACGACGGCCACCGACACCGGCCTCGTCCCGGGGCTCGTGTACACCTACACCGCGCACGCCGAGGACACATCGGGGCACAAGAGCCAGACGCGCAGCGCCCAGGCCACGACCCACCGCACGTGGACGGCGACCACCGCGAGCCCGTTCGTCGGCTGGCCCGGCGCGATGGCCTGCGCCACGAGCACGTGGTGCGTGTCGGTGCACAACACCGGCGATTTCCAGGTGATGTCCGGCACGACGTGGTCCAGGCCCGTGCGGGCCTTCACCCCGGCCGAGGACCCGTCGTCCATCTACCAGGCAGTCGTCGGCTCGCTGACCTGCCCCGCAGCCGGTCGCTGCCTGGCCCTGCGCAACGGCAACGTCATCGAGCTGAGCGGCGGCACGTGGCGGCTGACCGGCTCCCCCCTGACCGGGTGGAGCTCCCTCGACTGCCCGTCGACGACCTACTGCATAGCGATACGCCCTGACGGCCTGTTCACGACGCGCACCGGCACGACCTGGAAGGCGGCTGCCCGCATCGGCTCGCTGCGGGGTGTCACGTGGAACGACGTCGCCTGCCAGGCGGCCACCCGATGCTTCGCGGTCGCCACCGGCAACGCCACCTACAGCAACTGGCGCGGCACCCTGACCTCGGCCGGCTGGACCACCGCGTACTTCGCCGACTACCAGGCTGGCAACCCGAGCACCATCTCGTGCTCCGCCACCAGCTGTCTGGCGCTCGGCGACCACATCCGCGTCACCGTCACGGGCACGACGTGGACGTTCCAGAGCCTGCCCACCAGCACCGGCGTCGACGACTACGCGCAGCAGCTCTCGTGCGGCTCCCCGACCCTGTGCATGTCCAAGAACCAGGGCAACGTCACCCGCTGGAACAGCACCACCCTGCTGGAGCGCAGCCGGCTCAGCGCCGGCATCGGCGACCTCAGGGCCGTCTCGTGCCCGCGTGCGAGTGGCATCTGCTTCGCGACCGACGACCGTGGCCGCTTCTACCGCTGGACCCCGAGCACGCGCTGGGCCCTCGTCGGCACCTCGGTGGAGACGGCCGGAGGCGTCGGCCGGGTCGGCTGCCGCACCACCACGGCGTGCTCCTTCTTCGACCTCAACGGCTGGCTGGTGAGCTGGAACGGCTCGTCGTGGTCCCGGTCCGGCAAGCTCTTCACCCAGCCCGCGACCGTCGAGTGCTCCGGCACCGCCTTCTGCATCGCCGTGGCGGGGGCGAGCCGCTCCTACCGCGTGTGGTCCGGCGGCGCCTGGGGCGCGGCCAAGGCGATGCCCCTCTCGGCGGTCGACCTCGCGTGCGCGAGCCCCTACCTGTGCCTGGCGATCGACCAGCAGGGGCGAGTGTCGCGGTTCAACGGCGTCGGCTGGTGGGCCCCGATCGCCACCATCACCGACCTCTGGGGTCACGGGCCCGAGCTGTCCTGCGCGCCGGGCGGCCCGTGCATGCTGCTGTCGTCCAACAGCACCTACCGGCAGTACTCCGGCACGGCCCTCACCCCGGTGCGGCGGCTGCCCACGACGATCCCCGACGACGAGACGCTGCTGCTCTCGTGCGGTGCTCCCACCTCGTGCCTGGCGGTGCTCGACTCGGGCATCGTCGCCCGGTGGAACGGGTCGGCGTGGACCGTCCAGCCGGCCCACCCCGACGCGTTCCGCCTCGGCTCCCTCAGCTGCGTCACCGGCACCCACTGCCTGGCCAGCCACGGCTACAGCAACGACACCTGGCCGATCGCCTGGAACAGCAACGGGTCGTGGACCGACGACGGCACGTATCCGCCCGAGTGGCACAGCAAGGCCGAGTGCCTGAACCTCACGACGTGCTTCATGGGAGGCACCACGACTGTCTCCCGCTCGAGCTGAGCGGGAGACCTCCGGGGCCGTATGCCGTCAGGCCGGGTGGCGCACGACGTCGAAGCGGGTGCGGGCGTGGCCGGCATACCCCGGCCCCTCGGTGTCGTGCTCGACCTGCACGTCGCCACCGGCTCGGCTGACGACGATCGTCGTCGTGAGCCGCTGCGGCTCGCCGTCGGCGACGGTCAGCCCGTCGTCCTCGACGAGCACCGACTCCCAGCGGCCGTCGGCCACGGGGTCGAAGACGTGCAGCTCGACGACCTCGGGGTGGTGGCCGTCCGTCGACGCGGGCGCCTCGGCCCACATCGGGATCGCCGCACCGGCCCGGGCGAAGAGCGGGATGCGCTCGCGCGGGGTGTCGACGGTGATCCGGCGGCCGCCCTCGTGCAGCTCGCCGGTGTGCCAGTCGTACCACCCGCCCTCGGGCAGGTAGACCTCGCGTGAGGTCATGCCCTGCTCCGTGACCGGGGCGACGAGCAGGTCGCGGCCGAAGAGGTACTGGTCGTCGAGGTCGACGACCTCCGGGTCGTGCTGGAAGTCGAGCACGAGCGGTCGCTGCACCGGCTCGCCGGTCTGCGTCGACCGGACGAACGCCGAGTAGATGTAGGGAATGAGCCGGTAGCGCAGCTGCACGACGTCGCGGGCCAGGCCGTGGATCTCCTCTCCGAAGGACCACGGGTACTGGTCGATGTTGTTCGTCTCGGAGTGGTTGCGGCAGAAGGGAGTCAGGGCCCCCATCTGCATCCAGCGCAGGAAGAGCTCGGGGTTGGTGTCGCCCTGGAAGCCGCCGATGTCGGCGCCGACGAACGGCTGGCCCGACAGCCCGAAGCCGCAGGCCATCGGCATGCTCACCCAGAGGTGGTCCCAGCGGGCCTGGTTGTCACCCATCCAGTTCGCGGCATACCGCTGGATGCCCGCGAACCCGGCCCGCGACAGGATGAAGGTGCGCGCGTCGGGCTGGGCGGCGCGCAGGCCCTCGATGGTGCCCATCGCCATGAGCAGCGCGTACTGGTTGTGGTAGCGCTCGTGCGTGGCCCGGCCCTTGTCGAAGAGCATCGCCTCGGCCGGGATCTCGCCGGTGGCGGGCTCGTTCATGTCGTTCCAGATGCCGGCGAGGCCCGACCCGACGTGGCGTGCGTTGAGGTCGCCCCACCACGCGCGCGCCTCGGGCGTCACGAAGTCGGGGAAGACGGTGTTGCCCGGCCAGACCTGGCCGATGTAGGTGTCGCCGCCCTCGGTGCGGCAGAAGACGTCCTTCTCGAGGCCGTCGTCGTAGACCTCGTAGCCGGGGTCGTGCTTGACGCCCGGGTCGACGATGGTGATGGCCCGGTAGCCCTGGTTGGCGAGGCCCTTGAGCATCCCGGCCGGGTCGGGGTAGCGCTCGGAGTCCCAGGTGAAGACGCGGTAGCCGTCCATGTAGTCGATGTCGAGCCAGATCGCGTCGCAGGGGAACTCGTCGTCGCGGTAGCGCTTCGCGATGACCTCGATGTCCTGCTGCTTGTAGGCGTGCCAGCGGCAGTGGTGGTAGCCGAGCGACCAGATCGGCGGCAGCGACGCGCGCCCGGTCAGCCAGGTGTAGCGCTCGAGGATCGAGGCCATCGACGGCCCGGCGAAGACGTACTCGGTCCACTGGCCGCCGTGGAAGGTGATGCGGTACTCGTCTTCGCGGCTGAACTCGTACTCGCCGCGGTAGCCGTTGTCGACGAAAGAGCCGACGGCCGTGCCCGACTCGGCCGCGCGATGGTGGAAGAACGGCACGGTCACGTAGTACGGGTCGAACTCGGTGCTCGTCATGTCGGCCCGCGGGTCGTCCGGGTCGAGCCCGGCGCGGAACTCGGCCGTCGCGTGCTCGTTCAGCACGTCCGTGTTCCACATCGTGAAGTCGCGGCCGCGGCGGTTGTGCCGACCGCCCTTCTCGCCTAGCCCGTAGATCGCGTCGTCACGACCGATGCGGCGGCGCGTCGTCCACGCGTCGTTGAGCGTCGCATAGGTCCAGTAGCGGCCCTCGGCGTCGGGGGCCGACTCGATGACGACCGATCCGTCGGTGCGGTGCACGTCGATCCGGAACGGGTCGAGCCCCACCGTCACGACGAGCTCGTCGGTGCGGAGCATCCAGGCACCGTCCGACTCCTCGGCGGTCCAGTCCACCGCCCCGGCGGCGTCGGCCGCGAACGGGTCGACGCACACGGCATACGTCGGCTTCTCGTCGAAGACGCCGCCGCGGCTCAGCTGGAGGCGCACCACGTCGGGGCGCACGGCCTCGACGCGCAGCTGCTCGCCGTGCAGGCGGGCGAGCAGACCGCGCTCGGTGCGCTCGACGGAGTCGACGCGCTCGAATCGGATGAAGTGGTCGGTCCTCATGCGTCCACCCAACCAAAGACGCGCCTGCCCGACGAGTGCCGTCCCCCCTGCCGGGCATCCGACGACGTATGCCGTCCGGCTCAGTCGGCGACGACGGGCCCGACCCGGGGGTGGACCAGCGGCTCACCCGTCGCCACGGGTGACCGACCGGCCGCGCGCAGGACCCTCGCGACGACGAGCGGGTGGAACAGTGACGCCGGCGGCCGGACCAGCTGGAGCACCTCGTTGAAGGCGACCGCCACCGGGAGCGAGGCGTGCGCCGCGAGGATCACGCGCTGGATGTAGCCGTTCAGCTGGTCGGTGCCGAGAGGCTTGGGCCCCCGGGTGGCCGGATGGCCGAAGTCGCCCCCCACGGCGATCCGCCACGGCGCCTCGATGATGCGGGCAGCCCTGCGGTGGAAGCGTGTCGGCAGGTCGGCATCCCACACGCCCGTGCGCGCGACCAGCTGCCCGAGCGCTTCCGCCTGCAGGGCCGACGACGTCATCCCCTGCCCGTAGATCGGGTCGAAGCTGCTCGACGCGTCACCGAGCACGACGAGACCGGGGAGCAGGTCGCGCACCTTCTCGTAGTGCCTGCGCTGGCTCGAGGGGAACCGGTACGTGGTGACGTCGGAGACGCGCTCGCACCGTGCGATGAGCTGGCCGACCGCCGGCGTCGGGAGGGTCGATGCGAACTCACCGATGCCGTCGTACGACAGCGGCGGCACGTCGCCGTGCACGCCGCCCACGGTGACCTGCCAGCGCTCGCCCTCGATGGGGACGGCCGCTCCGAACCGGAACGTGCCGGGGTTGTCGCTGCAGAAGACGAACTGGCCGTCGAGGTCACCGGCGGAGCGGCGCAGCATGAAGGAGGTGTAGGAGATGTCGATGTCGACCTGGGTGACGGGTGGGTCGAGCAGGCCCCGACTCGCCAGGTCGTGCGCGATGCGGGAGCTGCGCCCGGAGCAGTCGACGACGAGGTCGGCCGGTCGCTCCTGCCCGTCGACGACGACCCCGGTGACCCGACGGCCGGACAGCGCGACCCTCTCGACGGTGACGCCGTCCTCGATGGTGACGCCGGGCAGGGCCGCGACACGCCCGCGCACCACCGCCTCGAGCAGCGGGCGCGACTGCGAGATCGCGGGCCGACCCCAGTAGCCGCGCGCCCGGTAGGCGCCGCCCTGGAAGACGAACCCGCCGGTGCCGTCGATGGCCACGGCGCCGTGGCCCAGGCACTCGTCCTCGATGCCGGGGAACCAGTCGCGCAAGAGGTCCAGACCGGCCGCGAGCAGCAGGTGGATGTGGCGACCCTGCGGGACCCTGCCACGTGGCTCCGCCGTCACGGGCAGCCGCTCGCGTTCGAGGACCACGACCGACTCGACGTGGTCCGACAGCGCCCGAGCAGCCAGCAGCCCGGCGATGCTCGCCCCGACGACGACCACCCGCCCCTGTCGCTGCCCCGCCCGTCGCAGCTGACCGGCCACAGATCAAGGCTAAACGTGGTCAGGCGGCCCGGTCGGGAGTTTGATGGTGACATGAGCCCCTCCCACGACCCCGCGCAGCCGTGCATCCGCATCGGCGGCGACTCACTCACGCCCGGCGACCCGACCCCGGGCATGACCCGACACGTCGCGCTGCACTCCGAGACGATGTGGTCGGGGGCCGTTGACACGGAGGCCGGCGCCGTCTCCGGATGGCACCACCACGGTGACCACGACACCACCATCTACATCGTCTCAGGCTCGATGCGGCTCGAGTCCGGACCGAACGGGGAGCACGCCGTCCTCGCCGGCCCGGGCGACTTCCTCCACGTCCCCGCAGGGGCGATCCACCGAGAGAGCAACCCGGGCGACGCGGCGTCGCGCGTGGTGGTGGTGCGCTGCGGCTCCGGCACGCCGACCATCAACGTCGACGGCCCCGCCAGCGGTGACGAGGGCTGAGCCAGAGGCGAGTACGTCCGTGCGTGCCACCGTGAGCGAGACGGGCAACGCGACCCCGGCGGTCGCCTGGAGCCGCTACGAGAACCTCGACCTGTGGGCGACGTGGTCACCCCAGGTGCAGGAGGTCATCGCCGCCACCCGCCGCCTGACCCCGGGGCTCACCGGGCTCGTCGTGGGGCCGCTCGGGGTGCGCCTGCCCTTCGAGGTGACCGCCGTCGACGCGGCGACGATGGCGTGGAGCTGGCACGTGCGGTTCGGCCTGGTGCACGCGACGCTCGACCACTCGGTGCACCCGGCGCCCGGAGGCGGCTGCACGAGCGACCTCGTCATCGACGCCCCGGCGTATGCCGTCGTCGCCTACCGTCCCGTCGCCGCGCTGGCCCTCCGCCGCCTCGTCGACGCGTAGAAGGCGTGGGGAAGGCGTCGGGAAGGCGTCGGGAAGTGCGCACTCGACGAGAGAGACCAGTCGAGTGCCCAGGCGTCCACGCACCCCACGTCGGAAAGTGGGCACTCGACTGGGGGTTGGGGTCGAGTGCCCGCTTGGTCTTCGCGGGCCGTCAGCCGGCGGGGTCGCGCAGCAGGGTGTCGAGCTGCTCGTCGGCCAGCGCCTCGGCGCACGCCCGGACCACCTCGATCACGTGGGGCTCGGGGTCGAGGGCGACGAGGTCGTGCGCCGACCCCTCGAACTGCATCTGGCAGACCGCGGAGCCGAGCAGCAGGGGCACCGGGTCGGCGAGCGAGGGACGCAGCGTGACCGCCTCGCGGCTGAGGCTGCCGACGTAGATCGGCTCGAGGCCGTCCCCCTCGGCGGAGGGCCGCACGACGATGACGTGCACGTCGTCGGCGGCCACCGCGACACTGATGGCGCGACGCACCGTGGCGAGCGCGAAGGACGCGAGACCGCTGAGGTAGAGGGCGTTCCGCTCGGAACGGGTGCGCCGGCGCATCATCCGCCGGCCGCTCGACGAGACGCCGGGCCCGCGCTCGCCGACGATGTCGAGTCCGGGGTAACGGCCCACGACGGTCACGTAGCCGCGGGAGGTCGCGACGTCCCAGCCGGCGTCGACGCACGTGCACCCGCACTCGGCGGCCGCGAAGTGCGCGTCCAGCTCGGCGATGACCGTGGCCGGGTCGTGGTCCGAGAGCTCGCGCCACTGGTTCTCGACGACGACGGCCCGGTGCTGGGCCACGACGGCATGCGCCACGTCGAGGGCTGCGCCGAAGCTCTTGGCCTCGGCCTCGGCGGCCGCCTTCGCCTTGGTCCTCTCGGCCCACTTGAAGAGGGGAACCTGCGGCAGCGCCGCCCGGAACGCCTTGCGCTGCAACGTGACCCGGTCCTTGGGCGACAACGGCGCCGACTCGGGCGGGTCGGGGCGGCGACGCAGCGGGTGGTTGTCGAGGTGGAGCGAGCCCAGGGACTCCTCGGCCGCGCCCAGCGCCGCGACGTCCTCGGTCGCGTGGGCGTCGTGGACGCGCTGCTCGAGCTGCGCCAGTGACGGGTGCTCCCCGGCCGGCCTGGCGTCCGCGGGCAGGGCCGAGCGCGCGACCGGGCCGGCGTCGAGCGACGCGCGCAGTCCGGACGCGGAGGAGCTGAGTCGCACCTCGGGCGCGACCCTGAGCAGCAGGTCCACTCCGGCGACCTACCTGCCTGCAGAGGTCAGCAGGCCGTCGATCTCCCACGAGGCGTCGACGACCGTCTTGGCGCCGGCGCGCGCAGCAGGCTTCACCGCGGCAGCCTCGGAGGCAGCAGCGGCGGCAGCCGTCGCGGCCCACTCGGCGGCCGCGCGCGCCCGCAGGCACGCGAGCCCGCTGCCGCGGTCGGTGCCGTACGTCGCGGCGGTGCTGCGCGGCGGCATACCGAAGCGGGGCGGACCCGCGAGGACGGCAGCGTCGGCAGCCCGGGGCACGGCGGCGTCACGCGACACCACTCCGGCACGGGCCTCGGCGCGCTGGTCGACGAGCGTCCAGAACTCCCAGTCCGCGGGTGGTGCGGGCCAGGTCGGGTCGGGCATCCAGTCATCGGTCGGCGCCCACGACGCCGACGGAGCAGGCCATCCCGGAGGAGCGTTGAAGCGCACTGCCATATCTACCCCCTTCGAACAACAACCCTCTGATGCGGTGACGGGCCGACCCTGACGACCCCCACATTCGGCACGGTACGACCTGTAGCAGGGCAAAGTCATTGAAATGGACAAAAACGCCATCCCGCGCGGATCGTCCATACCCCCCACACCCGCCCTGCTGCACTCAGGGACCGCACTCAGGGACGGCTCCGGGGTCGCTCGGGGTCGACCCCGGTGGGCGCCGCCCCGCGTGGGGGCCCCGCGGGGGTGAGGGCGTCGGGGGCTCGGCCGGGGCCGGGCCGCCGCCCGCCGGCGCGGCCGCCCGCGGGGCGTGCGCCCGCC
>CBHRRQ010000128.1:0-11379 GCA_966081555.1 uncultured Terrabacter sp. | reverse complement strand
CATCGCGGCCGTCATCGTCGCCGCCCTCAGGCGCGGCGCCGTGGTGCGCGACGCGGCCGCGCGCCCCACCGCGCGCTCGGTCCTGGTGACCCTCGCCTGCGCCGGTGTCCTCCTCGTCGAGCTGGCCCTCTTCCTCGTCCTGCGCGAGCGCTTCATCGCCCTGAGCCACGGCATCGCGGCGGCCACGATGGTGGCCGGCGTCATCGCCGTCATGGTGCTCAGTGCCCTGCGCACCGAGGAACGGCACCGGGCTGTCGGCGACGACACCGGACGCGGCTACCGGCGCATCTACCTCGCCATCGCCGTCGCGCTCACGCTCGCCCTCGCCGCGACGGTGGTCGCCGCCGTGACCGTGATGGGCTTCTCCCACCTCGTCCTCGTCTCCGAGGTCATCGTCATCGTGCTGTTCGCGACGTACTGGGGCGTCCAGACGAAGGAGCTCTGGGACCTCGGTGAGATCTCTCCCGACGAGGCGCGCGGCCTCGGCACGCGCGCGCAGTGATCGAGTTGTCCGGAGGTCGCGGTCAGTGGCCGAGGGCGGCGCGCAGGGCGGTCAGCGTCTGCCCGAGCGGCGCGTGCAGCCGGATCGTCGCCTCCGCGTCGCCCCGGGTGGCCGACCGGGTCACGATGGCGACGGGCACGTCGCGCTGGTGCGCCCGTCGCACGAAGCGGTAGCCGCTCATCACCGACAACGACGACCCGAGCACCAGCACGGCCCCGGCCGACTCGACGAGGCCGAAGACCCGCTCCACGAGCGTCTTGGGCACGGACTCGCCGAAGAAGACGACGTCGGGCTTGACGGTGTCGTTGCCGCAGACGAGGCACCGGGGCGCGTGGAAGGACTCGACGAGGGCGTCGGCGAGCACGATGTCGCCGTCCGGCCTCACCTGCTCGCCCCACTGCGAGCCGACCGACGCAGCCGCCTCGGCGAAGCGGTCCATGAAGCCGGGGTTGGCCTCGGTCATCCTCTCGTGCAAGCCGATTCGCGACGTGTACTCGCCGCAGGTGAGGCAGACCGCGCGCTCGAGCGAGCCGTGCAGCTCGACGACGTCGGTGGCCCCCGCCGCCTGGTGGAGGCCGTCGACGTTCTGCGTGATGACCGGACCGACGTAGCCCGCCCGCTGCAGGTCGGTGACGACGCGGTGCCCCTCGTTGGGGGACGCGGCGTTGAACCGCTGCCACCCGATGTAGCTGCGCGCCCAGTACCGACGCCGCGCGTCGCTGCTGCCGGCGAACTCGCCGTAGGTCATCGGCTCGACCCGTCGGGTGCCGTCGGGCCCGCGATAGTCGGGGATGCCCGACTCGGTGGAGAGGCCGGCTCCGCTCAGCACGGCGACGCCGCCGCCGCTGACGAGGTCGACGAGGTCGTCGAAGGTGCCGAGGTCGTGCGTCTCGAGCGGCAGCGTGCGCGACGTCGAGAGGCGGGTCGTCGCGCCGGCGCTGCCGGTGGGGCGAGGAGGTATGCCGGTCGGCTGGTGCACCCGGTCAGCCTACGTCTCCAGGCCGGCGCCACCCGAGCGCGCGGAAGTGAGGGAAATCCATAATCACCGGTTATGATCGGTGCATGATCGACGCTGCCGGCCTCCGGGTCATGAAGGCCATCGCCGACGAGGGAAGCTTCACGAGCGCCGCCAACGCGCTCGGCTTCACCCAGCCGGCCATCTCCCAGATGGTTCGACGCCTCGAGCAGCGCACCGGCACCGTGCTGGTCGAGCGCTACGGCCGACAGGTCCGGCTGACCGAGGCAGGGCAGGTGCTCGCCCGGCACGCCGTCGGCGTCCTCGCCGCCCTCGACGCCGCCGAGGAGGAGATCACCGCGATCGCCGGCCTGCGAGCCGGCCGGGTGCGCCTGCAGGCGTTCCCCAGCTCGTCGGCGACCCTCGTGCCGCGCACCCTGGCGATCCTCAAGTCGAAGCACCCCGACATCACGGTGACCTTCACCGAGGCCGAGCCGCCCGAGTCTCTGGCGGCGCTGCGCAACGGCGACTGCGACGTCGCCGTCGCCTTCGCGTACGAGGGAGGCGACCTGGGCGAGCTGGAGGAGGACCTCTCGCTCCTCGTCACCCGCCGGCTCATGGACGACGAGGTGCGCCTCGTCGTGCCCGGCTCGCACCCCCACGCGGGCGACGCGGCCGCCGTGCTCACCGACTTCTCCGGCGACGAGTGGATCGCCGGCTGTCCGCGGTGTCGCGGTCACCTGCTGTCGCTGGCCGACACCGCCGGCTTCCGGCCGAACGTCGCCTTCGAGACCGAGGACTACGTGGCCCAGCTCGGCCTCGTCACCGCCGGCCTCGGCGTGGCCCTCGTGCCCGACCTCATCCTCAACGCGGCCAAGCACGACGAGGTCGCGACGCTTCCGCTGTCGCCCGCCTCGCGCCGCCAGATCCTCGCGGTGACGACCCCTGACCTGCAGCGCGTGCCCGCAGTGGCCGCGGCGCTGGATGCCCTGTGCGAGGCCGCGGGCGCCGACCCGGCGACCTCCACCGCCGAGCTCGTGGGCGCGAAGGCCTGACCCTCCGGACACTCCTGACGCACGCGACACCGCGCCAGATGTAGTCATGACCGGCAGAATGCGGTCATGACACGGGTCGCTCTCGCCGCCACCGGTCCAGCACCACTCGAGGCCGGCCTCGAGGCGGCGGCCGACGGCGGCAACGCGGTCGACGCCGCCATCGCGGCCGCGCTCAGCGCGATGAGCACCGAGCCGGGCGTCGTGAGCCTGATGGGTGGCGCCTACGTCAACGTGTGGCCCGCCGGGGCCGACCCCGTCGTCGTCGACGGCAACGTCGAGATGCCCGGCCGCGGGCTCGACGCGGCAGCCTTCGGCCAAGGGGTGCGGCAGGTGCACACCGACTACGGGGGAGGCGTGACCATCGGAGCCGGACACGGCTCCGTCGCGAACTCCGGTGCGTTGCAGGCGCTCTCGCTGGCGCGTGACAGGTTCGCCGTGTTGCCGTGGCGGCGGCTCGTCGAGCCGTCGGCCCGCGCCTGCCGCGAGGGCTACCGCATCGGCGCAGCCGCTGCCCTCTACCTCGGCATCGTGCGCGACACGCTCTTCGGCGACGACCCCGAGGCGCACGCCCTGGTGACCGGAGCCGACGGCGGCGCCGTGCAGCCCGGCGAGACCTGCCTCAACGTCGACCTCGCCGACATCCTGGAGCTGCTCGCGGTGCAGGGGGTGTCGCTCTTCACGACCGGCGCCGTCGGTCGGGTGCTCGTCGACGACATGGCCGCAAACGGTGGGCTCGTCACCGCGGCCGACCTCACGGCATACGAGGCGGTCGTGCGGACACCCACGATGCGATCGGTGGGCACGTGGAACGTCGCCCTCAACCCCCCACCGTCGGTCGGCGGCCCGATGCTCGCCGCGATGCTCGGACAGCTCGCGCGGCACGAGCACTGGACCTGGCCCGAGGTCATCGACATCCAGCGCCACGTGCTGGCCTACCGGCTGTCGGTGCACGACCGCTCACGCGACCTCGACGCCGACGGTCACGCCCTGCTCGAGTCGGTCGAACGCCACGGCCTCGCCGGGCTGCCGACGTCCGCCTCCACCGCGCACGTGTCTGCCGTCGACGAGCACGGGAATGCCTGTGCCATCACGATGTCCGCGGGCTACGGGGCCGGCATGGTGATCCCCGGCACGGGCATCCTGCTCAACAACGCCCTCGGTGAGCCCGAGCTCAACCGGCTGGGTCTGCACGCGGTGCCGCCCGGCACCCGACTCGCGTCGAACATGGCTCCGACGACCGCGCGGAGCGCCGTCGGGTCCGCGCTGGCGGTCGGCTCCCCTGGCGCCGACCGCATCACGACAGCGCTGATGCAGGTGCTGGGGCGCAGCCTGCTGCTGGGCGACGACCTACAGCACGCCATCGACGCCCCCCGGCTGCACGTGCGCTTCCTCGACGACGGCTCGCCACGGGTCGAGCACGAGCCGTCCGACGAGATCACCGCGGCTGTCAGGGCAGAGGGGCTCCCCGCGCACCGCTACCCCGGCCCGCACATGTACTTCGGTGGCGTGGGCGCGGCCCTGCTCGGTGCCGACGGGCTGGTCGCGGCGGGCGACGCGCGGCGCGAGGCCGCCGTGGGGGTATCTCCTTGACGGACCGGCCTGCCACACAGGGTCGCCCGTCAGCACCGAGAGCCCGCGCCGTCCTCGGGCACCACCCATCCGAGGCGCCGGCCGCACCGAACCCTTGTGCGTCGACCCCTACGAGAGGCCTCCTTCGATGACCATGACCGACGACCGCCCCGACGTCGCCTCCCCCGCCCCGGCGACGCCGGCCCCTGCTCGGCCAGACTCCGTCGCGGTGCGGGTCGCGGCCGTCGTCTCTCCCCTCGTCGGTGGCACCTTGCCGGTGCGGCTCAGGGCGTGGGACGGTAGCGTCGCCGGGCCTGCCGACGCACCGACCGTCGTCCTGCGCGACCCCGCCGCCCTGCGCCGCCTCGTGCGCCACCCCGGCGAGCTCGGCCTCGCCCAGGCGTACGTCACCGGCGAGCTCGACGTCGACGGTGACCTGCTCGACGGGTTCCGCCGGGTGTGGTCGACGGCCCGCACGCTCGCCGGGGGACGCCCCTCCCCCGCGACGCTCGCCTCGGTGGCCAGCACCGCCATCCGGACGGCGCTCGACCTCGGCGTGGTGGGTCTGCCGCCCGAGCCGCCCGCCTCGCAGGCGCGGCTGCGTGGGAGGCTGCACACGAAGTCCCGCGACCGCAGCGCCATCGAGCACCACTACAACCTCTCGAACGACTTCTACGCGCTGATCCTCGACCCGCACATGGCGTACTCCTGCGGGTACTGGACCAGCACCGAGCCCGGCTACACCGTCGAGGACGCCCAGCGCGACAAGCTCGACCTCGTCTGCCGCAAGCTCGACCTCGAGCCCGGGAAACGGCACCTCGACATCGGCTGCGGGTGGGGCTCACTGTCTCTGCACGCCGCGGAGAAGTTCGGCGCGCAGGTCGTCGGAGTGACCATCTCCAGCGAGCAGAAGGCCTTCATCGACGAGCGCATCCGCGAGCGCGGGCTCGCGGACCGCGTCGAGATCCGGCTGCAGGACTACCGCGAGGTGCCCGACGGGCCCTTCGACACCGTCAGCTCGATCGAGATGGGTGAGCACGTCGGCCAGCGGAACTACCCGACCTTCACCCGACAGATCGAGCGGCTGCTGCGGCCGGGTGGTCGCGCGCTCATCCAGCAGATGTCGCGCACGACCCGCCCGGGCGGGGGGCCGTTCATCGAGGCGTTCATCGCTCCGGACATGCACATGCGGCCCGTCGGCGAGACCGTCGACCTCATCGAGCAGGCCGGGCTCGAGGTCCGCGACGTGCACGCCCTGCGCGAGCACTACGTGTGGACCGTGAACGCCTGGTACGACACGTTCGAGGCCAACTGGGACCGGGTGGTCGGCCTGGTCGGCGAGGAGGTGGCCCGGGTGTGGCGGCTCTACCTCGTCGGCGGCGCGCTCGCCTTCGAGGAGGGCCGGATGGGCGTCGACCAGATCCTCGCGGTCAAGCCCACCGCCGACGGCCGCAGCGGTATGCCGCCCGTGCGGGCCTGGTGACGCCGTGAGCTTCCTCGGGGTGCTGCTCTGGACGGCTCTCACCGTCGTCGTGGTGCTCGGCATCACGTTCGCGGTCGCGCTGCGCGCCGGCAAGCAGGCCGTCATCGACGTGACATGGGGGCTCGGGTTCGTCGCGATCGCGCTCACCGCGTTCCTCGTCACGAGTGGCCAGGGTGACCCGTTGCGCCGGTGGCTGGCGCTGCTCCTGACCGCGGCCTGGGGCCTGCGGCTGGCCACCCACATCTACCTGCGCTCACGCGGCAAGGGCGAGGACCCGCGCTACGAGGCGATGCTCGCGCGCGCGGACGGCAGCCCCAACGCGTACGCGCTGGTCCACATCTACCTGCCGCAGGGCCTCATCATGTGGTTCGTCTCGCTGCCCGTGCAGGTCGCCATGGTGGTGAGCGGCGGTCTGTCGTGGGTGCTCTGGGTCGGCGTCGTGGTGTGGGCCGTCGGCTTCTTCTTCGAGTCCGTCGGCGACCTGCAGCTCACCCGCTTCCGCGACGACCCGTCCAACAAGGGCAAGGTGCTCGACACCGGCCTGTGGCGCTACACCCGCCACCCCAACTACTTCGGTGACGCGTGCGTCTGGACGGGCCTGTTCCTCGTCGCGGCGAGCGCGTGGCCGGGTGTGCTGACGTTCCTGTCGCCCGCCGTCATGGTCTGGAACCTCTACGGCGGCACGGGGAAGAAGCTGCTGGAGAAGGACATTGGTGACCGCCGGCCGGAGTACGCGGAGTACGTGCGTCGCACGAGCGGCTTCTTCCCGCTGCCGCCGAAGCAGGCGCGCTGACCCGAGCCGCGGGAGATCAGAGCGGTCGCGGTGAGGTGGACGGGCGTCGGCCATGATGGGCACATGCGCCCGCCCCTCGCCGACCTCCTCGACCTGCAGCCACACCCTGAAGGCGGGTGGTACCGCCAGACCTGGGTCGCCCCCGAGACCGTGACCCTGGCCGACGGTCGCACCCGCGCGACCGCGACCCTCATCCACTTCCTGCTGCCGGCGGGCGAGTCGTCCGCGTGGCACCGGGTCGCTTCCGACGAAGTCTGGATCGCGCACACCGGTTCGGTGGTGCTCGAGCTCGGGGGCGACGCCGCGGCTCCCGTGAAGGCCGAGCAGTCGGTCGTCGGGCTCGACCTGGCGGGCGGCGAGGTGGCCCAGGCCGTCGTGCCTGCCGGTGTGTGGCAGCGCACCGTGCCCGGCCACGCGGATGCACTCGTCAGCTGCCTCGTCTCCCCCGGCTTCGACTTCGAGGACTTCGAGCTCGTCGAGGACGCGGGTGTGCGTCGCGCGCCGGCCGGGCCACAGGACGACCCCGTCGATCCCGACGAACCCACGAACCCAGCCTGAAGGGCGCTCCTCAGCCCGACACGGCGGACACGTCCGAGCCGTCGGTGACGACCGCGACGTCACCTTCGGTGTCGGTGCGGTGAACGGCAAAACCCCTCTGCTGCAAGGCGTTCATGAGCGCCGGTGCCGGATGGCCGTAGTCGTTGCCCTTGCCGACGCTGATGACGGCCAGGCGCCCAGCGACCCGGTCGAGGAGGCGGTCGTCGCGGTTGCTGGAGCCGTGGTGGGCCACCTTGAGCACGTCGATGCTCCCCCAGCGCCCGGGGTCGAGCTGCGACTCGCGGACCACCTGGGCGGCGGCCTCGCGTTCGATGTCGCCCGCGAGCAGGATGGTGACGCCGCGGAGATGCATCGTGAGCACGACCGAGCCGTTGTTGGGCACCGACCCGGAGTCGATGCGCCGAGCCGGCCACCAGACCTCGGCCCTCACCCCTCCGACGGTGAGCGACTGCCCTGCCCGCAGCTCTCCGAGCGGCGTGCGGTGCGCGGCGGCCAGCCGGGCGACTCGTTGAGCCTCTGCCGGCGGGTCCTGCACGGGTGAGGCGCGAATCTCTGCGACGGGGCGCTCGAGCACCGCGGCGAGGCCGCCCACGTGGTCCGCGTGGTAGTGGGTGAGCACGACGAGGTCGACGACGGTCGCCCCGACGCGGTCGAGGCACCGGCGCATGGGCTCGGGCTCGGGGCCGGTGTCGATGACGACGACATGCCCTCCGCCGTTGTCGGCGACGAGCCCATCGCCCTGACCGACGTCACAGGCGATGAGCACCCAGCCCGGCGGTGGCCACGAGATCGGCGTCGTCGGAGCCGCCATCCCGGTGGTCAGGACGACCACGGCCAGCGCGACGGTCGGTCGGTGCCGGGTGCGGTGCCAGGCCCAGGGCGCGAGCGCGACGGCCGTGAGCGTGACGACGGCGAGCAGGACGGCCGCACCCGCAGAGTCGCCCCACGCGACGCTCCCGATCGGCATTCCGGAGCACCACCGCGCGACGGCGGCGATCGCCTGCGCCGGGACGGCAGCGCCCCAGGCCAGCCAGGAGGCGCCGGTCGTCCACGCCACCGACACGATCGCGACGGCCACGCCGACGAGCGTCGTGGGCGCCACGAACGGTGCCGCGAGCAGGTTCGCGAGCACGGCCACGGCGGACACGCTGCCCTGCAGAGGCACGACGACGGGCGCGCAGACGGCTTGCGCGGCGACCGGGATGGCGAGGACCGGCCCCAGTGGCTTGAGCGGGCCGGGAAGCACCCGAGCGAGTGCGGTGCCCCAGGGCCGCGCCAGGACGAGCAGCCCCAGCGTGGCCAGGCTGGACAGGGCGAAGCCGTAGGAGCGGGAGAGCCACGGGTCCCACACGAGGAGCACCACGAGGGCGCCGGCGAGCGCCGGGATGCCGGCGCGACGCCTCGAGGTCGACAGCGCCAGCAGGCCCACGAGACCCATGACGGCTGCGCGCACGACGCTCGGCTCGGGCCGTGCGAGCACCACGAACCCGAGCAGCGCCACGACCGCGGTGGGCGGACGCCAGCGCCGTCGCACCCCGACCAGGCCGCACGCCCACATCACGCCCGCCAGCACGAAGGTGACGTTGCTGCCCGATACCGCGCTCAGGTGCGACAGCCCGGTGTCGAGCATGGCTGTCGTCAGGTCGGGTGGGGTGCGCGAGGTGTCGCCCACGACGAGTGCCGGCACGAGCCCACGCGCGTCCGGCCAGAGAGGGTCGGTGGCAGCACGGAACCGCTCCCGCACGTGGTCGGCGGCCGCGAACACCCCGCCTGCGTGCGCCACCACGGTCACCGGACCCTTGGGAGCCGCCACGGCCACGACGTCGTCACCCGGCTCTGCCGGTCCCAGCCGCACGACGACCTCCACCTCGTCGCGCCATCGCAGGCTCGACCAGGCCGGCCCGTTGCCGATCACGAGAACCGGGGATGCCACTGGCGTGAGGTGGCCCCGCCCGCGGACCTCGGACACGTCCAGACGCACCACGCTGAGGACGGCCGCACCGTCGCCCGAGGGCCCGCCTCCATGGTCGGTCCGCACCGGACGAGGCTCTGCGGCCACCGTCGCGTGCAGGCTCACGACGGCGCGTTGGGCGGCCAGGGCGCTCACCGGGCCGGCCGACGTGACGGCGCGGTGCCCGGCAGCGGCGCCGAGCAGGAGGGCCAGCACGGCGCCCGTCACCGCCCAGCCGCCGAGCCAGGCGCGGCGAGCGGTGAGGATCAGAGCGAGGGCCGCGACCACAGCCGCACCGACAGCTGCGAAGGCGACGATCCAGGGTGGCGCCAGGAGCCCCCAGAAGGCGACGACCGGCCACGCGACCAGCACCGGCACGAGCAGCCGCAGGTCGAGGGCGCGGGAGGACCGCGGTCGCACCCGGCGCACGGTCGGGCGGCCGGTGAGCACGACGAGCGACGGCCCTCGGGGCCGCTGCTCCCGCACCGAGCGCACCGAGCGCACCGAGCGACCCGCCCGCGTGGTGCCGCCGTCCGTTGACCGGCCCGGCGTCACAGCGTGACCAGCGGCCGGAGCCGGCCCAGCAGCTTGTCGCCGATGCCGCTGACCTCTCCGAGCTCGTCGACCGACGTGAAGCGACCGTGCTCGGCGCGCCAGTCGATGATTCGTTGTGCCAGCACCGGCCCGCCGCCCGGTAGCGCGTCGCGGCCGGCGGCGTCAGCCGTGTTGAGACTGACAGGAGTCCCGGACGGCGCCCCTGCCCCACCGCCTGCGGCAGGCGCGCCGCCCCCGCCGCCCCCGGAGCCCGGACCCACTGCGGCGGCCGACTCACCGGGACGGGGCACCCGGATCTGCTCGCCGTCCGTGACCGGTCGAGCCAGGTTGAGGGCACTCAGGTCGGCGCCCGGCCGTGCCCCGCCGGCCTGCTTGATCGCGTCGGCCACCCGGGCACCGGCACGGAGGCGCACGAGCCCGGGCCGCAGGACCTGACCCACGACGTGGACGACGATCTCGGCACTCGCGGCGGATCCGGCCGCACCGGCCGCACCGGCCGCACCGGCCGCGCCGGCGACCGCGACCGATGCCCCCGTCACCGCGCCGGTGGACGGCACCGTGGGCGCAGCCGCGGTGCCACCGACGACCTGCACGGAGCGTGACGGACCGGGCGCCACCTCCGGTACCGCGGACCGCTCCGCCCAGAGCACGCGCACCACGAAGGCGCAGCCCACCGCGACGACCAGTGCCAGCAGTGAGACGAGCGCCGCGCTGCTGACCGCCCGCCGCCCCGAGCGCAGCTCGTCGGGCACCGTCAGCAACCCCGGCCGCCGCGCCCGACGCAGGTCGGCGTCGAGCCGGGACACCTCGTCGTCGGTCGCCCGCGCGGCCAGGCGACGGACGGCCTCCCCCACCGATGTCCCCGCCCCGGAGCTGGAGCGCGTCGTCCCGGAGCCGGTTTCCTCACCACCCGGCGGACCGGGCACCCAGCCACCATCCACGCCGGGTCGCGCCCGCTCGTCGAGCGCATCCGGATCGGGGCCGGAAGGCTCCAGCAAGCCGGCACCCTCGCCGACCTCGTCGCGACGCGCCCCGAGCACCCGGGCCGCCCGCTCGAGGTCGGTCGGTCGCGAGGAGGGACGGAACGGCATACGTCGACGGTAGGAAGCCGCCCACCCCGCCGGCCCGGCCCACCACGCCACTGGGGACAACCCCGACAGCGCCCGAGGGGGTGTGGACGGCCACAGCCCGAGACGCCCCGCGCGTCGATTCACGCCTGCGCGGCCGGCTGAGACAGAATCTCCGAATGGCCCGCCACATCATGACCCTCACCTGCGACGACCGACCCGGCATCGTGGCGGCTGTCTCCGGAGCGCTGCTGCAGGTCGAGGCGAACATCGTCGAGAACCAGCAGTACTCCGACGAGGACACCAACCTCTTCTTCATGCGCACCGTCTTCGACGCCGAGGCCGCCGACGTCGAGCAGGTGCTCGGGACGATCCGCCAGAGCCCCGCTGTCGCACACCAGCACCTCGCGGTGCGGCCCGAGGACGAGCACTGCCGCACGATCATCCTCGTCAGCAAGTTCGACCACTGCCTGCTCGACCTGCTCTACCGCTGGAAGTCCGGCGACCTGCCCATCGACATCGTCGGCGTCGTCTCGAACCACGAGGACTGCCGCGCGCTCGTCGAGTACTACGGCCTGCCGTTCACCGTCATCCCCGTGACGCCGGAGACGAAGGCGGACGCCGAGGCCGAGCTGCTGCGCATGGTCGACGCGAACGACGTCGGCCTCGTCGTGCTGGCCCGCTACATGCAGATCCTCAGCGACTCGCTGTGCCGCGCTCTCGAGGGGCGGGCGATCAACATCCACCACTCGTTCCTGCCCGGCTTCAAGGGCGCCAAGCCCTACCACCAGGCGCACGACCGCGGCGTGAAGCTGATCGGCGCCTCCGCGCACTATGTCACGGCCGACCTCGACGAGGGCCCGATCATCGAGCAGGACGTCGTGCGCGTCA
>CBHRRQ010000127.1:0-11545 GCA_966081555.1 uncultured Terrabacter sp. | reverse complement strand
AGGTAGTCCATCTCGTAGAGGTGCTCGCGCCACTTGCGGTCGAGGACCGACAGGACCACCCGGCGCTCGACCTCGCGCATCGTCTCGGAGCCGAGCAGCTCCTCGCGCTGGTCGTACGCGTGGTGCGCGTCGGACATGAGCTGCTCGCGCAGCAGCTCGGCGGTCACGGCCTGTCGGCCGCCCGCCATGTCCTCGACCTCCTCGATGGTCAACGACACCGGGAAGACCTGACGCATCGCGTCCCACAGCTTCTCGAGGTCCCAGTCGGCCGCGAAGCCCTCGGCCGTGGCCGCGTCGACGTAGGAGCCCACGACGTCGTTGACGAAGAGTCGCAGCTGCTCGTGGAGGTCCTCCCCCATGAGCACGGCGCGGCGCTCGTCGTAGATGACCTGGCGCTGGCGGTTCATCACGTCGTCGTACTTGAGGACGTTCTTGCGGATCTCGTAGTTCTGGGCCTCGACCGCACCCTGGGCCTTCTGGATCGAGTTGGTGACCATCTTGCTCTCGATCGGCACGTCGTCCTCCATGCCGGCGGTCTGCATGAAGCGGTCGACGAGGCCGGCGTTGAACAGGCGCATGAGGTCGTCGTTGAGCGAGAGGTAGAAACGCGACTCGCCCGGGTCACCCTGACGGCCGGAGCGACCACGCAGCTGGTTGTCGATGCGGCGCGACTCGTGCCGCTCGGTGCCCAGGACGTAGAGACCACCGAGCGCGGTGACCTCCTCGTGCTCGGCCGCCACGTCGCGCTCGGCCTTCGCGAGCGCCTCGTCCCAGGCGGCCTCGTACTCCTCCGGCGTCTCGTGCGGGTCGAGGCCGCGCCGCTTCAGCTCCGCGACGGCCCGGAACTCCGAGTTGCCGCCGAGCATGATGTCGGTGCCTCGGCCGGCCATGTTCGTCGCGACGGTGACGGCGCCCTTGCGGCCGGCGTCGGCGACGATGGCGGCCTCGCGCTCGTGCTGCTTGGCGTTGAGGACCTCGTGCTTGATCCCGCGCTTCTTCAGCTGCTGGGAGAGGTACTCGCTCTTCTCGACGGACACGGTGCCCACGAGCACCGGCTGGCCCACGGCGTGCTTCTCAGCGATGTCGTCGACCACGGCGTCGTACTTGGCGACCTCGGTGCGGTAGACGAGGTCGGGCTGGTCCTTGCGGATCATCGGGCGGTTCGTCGGGATCGGGATGACGCCGAGCTTGTAGATGGAGTTGAGCTCGGCGGCCTCGGTCTGGGCCGTGCCCGTCATGCCGGAGAGCTTGTCGTACATGCGGAAGTAGTTCTGGAGGGTGATCGTGGCGAGCGTCTGGTTCTCGTTCTTGATCTCGACGCCCTCCTTCGCCTCGATCGCCTGGTGCATGCCCTCGTTGTAGCGGCGACCCGGGAGCATGCGGCCCGTGTGCTCGTCGACGATGAGGATCTCGCCGTTCATGACGACGTAGTCCTTGTCCTTCTTGAACAGCTCCTTGGCCTTGATGGAGTTGTTGAGGTAGCCGATGAGCGGCGTGTTGACCGTGTCGTAGAGGTTGTCGATGCCGAGGAGGTCCTCGACGCGGGCGATGCCCGACTCGAGCACGCCGACGGTGCGCTTCTTCTCGTCGACCTCGTAGTCGCCGCGGCCGTCCTCACCGCGGTTGAGGCGCTGCGCGATGCGGGCGAACTCGACGTACCACTTGGTCGCGAGGTCGGCCGGGCCCGAGATGATGAGCGGTGTGCGGGCCTCGTCGATGAGGATCGAGTCGACCTCGTCGACGATGCAGAAGTTGTGGCCGCGCTGCACGAGCTCGGACGGGTCCCACGCCATGTTGTCGCGGAGGTAGTCGAAGCCGAACTCGTTGTTGGTGCCGTAGGTGATGTCCTTGGCGTACTCGGCCCGGCGCTGCTCCGGCGTCATCGAGGCGAGGATGCATCCGGTTTCCATGCCGAGCGCACGGTGCACGCGGCCCATCAGCTCGGACTGGTACTCGGCGAGGAAGTCGTTGACGGTGATGACGTGGACGCCCTTGCCCGACAGGGCGTTGAGGTAGCTGGGCAGGGTCGCGACGAGGGTCTTGCCCTCACCGGTCTTCATCTCGGCCACGTTGCCCATGTGCAGGGCCGCGCCGCCCATGATCTGCACGTCGAAGTGACGCTTCCCCAGGGTGCGCTTGCTCGCCTCGCGGACGGCCGCGAAGGCCTCCGGCAGGAGCATGTCGAGGGTCTCGCCGTTGTCGAGTCGCTCGCGGAAGCCCTTGGTCTCGTCGCGCAGCTCCTCGTCGGTGAGCTTCTCGAAGTCGGCCTCGAGGGCGTTGACCTGCTTGGCGATGCCCTGGAGCTTCTTCAGGGTCCGGCCTTCGCCGGCGCGAAGCAGCTTCTCGATGACGGCCATCTGGTGATCTCACTCCCGACTGAACGTGTGGACTCGCCCGGTGGGCGGGCTCCATCGCCCGTGATGGGTCACGGGACCCGCCTAGGCTAGCCGCCTTCCCGACGGAACGACCAACGCACCGGCCGCCGTCCGGGTTCCGGATCGGCAACGGTGGGCGGGGCGACGTTCAGGCGGCCGCGACGTCGATGCGCGCGAGGCCCAGCCAGGAGGCCATCGACTCGAGGTTGGCCACGAGCGCCGGCCGTGCCTCGGGCGGCGCGCCCGGCTCCCACGACACCCGGTGGCACCGGAGCACGCCGGCCGCACGGTCGGCCTTGAGGTCGCAGCGCGCCACGAGCGCGTCACCGAAGAGGAACGGCAGCACGTAGTAGCCGTGCACGCGCTTGTGGGCCGGGGTGTAGATCTCGATGCGGTAGTGGAAGTCCCACAGGGCGTGGATGCGCTCGCGCTGCCAGACCAGCGAGTCGAACGGGCTCAGCAGGGCCTCGGCGTGGGCGCGCCGGGGCAGGCGCGCGTCGGCGTGCAGCCACGCGGGCTTCCACCCCGGCACCGTGACCGGCACCAGCTCGCCGTCGGCCACCAGTCTCGCGATCGCGGGCCGGGCGTCCTCTCTGCGGATGCGGAAGTAGTCGGCGAGGCACAGCTCGGTGCCGACGCCGTGCGCGCGGGCAGCGATGCGCACCAGCTCGACGAAGCGGTCGGGGTCGGCCTCCGCGCCGGGACGGTGGGTCCACGCCGAGCGCAGGGACGGCGGCGCGGTGGCCGACAGCGCGGCATACCGACGCTCGAACTGGCTCGTGCGCCCAGTACTCGACGAGGCGGCGCGGCGCGCGGTCCCGGGCCCGGTCGAGCAGCGCGGTGTCGTAGGGCCCGAGCCGCGCGAACAGGGGGAGGTACTGACTGCGGGTCAGCACGTTGACGCTGTCGATCTGGATGACGCCGACGCGGTCGACCACGCGCTGGACGTGCCTCATGGTCGCCGTGAACGGTGCCGGCCGGGGGTCGAGCAGGCCCTGGGCGGCGATCGCCACGCGACGGGCCTGGGCGCGCGACATCGCGCGCGTGGCCACGGTCATGCGGTCACCCGGCACTCACTCCTCGGGGTCGATGAGGCGCTGGCGGACGGCATACATGGCCGCCTCCATGCGCGAGTGCATCTGGAGCTTGTCGAGGATGTTGCGGATGTGGTTGCGCACCGTGTTCTCGGAGATGTACAGCTCGGTGGCGATCTCACGGTTGAGCCGGCCGCGCGCGACGAGGCGGAGGATCTCCAGCTCGCGCTCGGTCAGCCGCGGCAGCTCGAGTCCCGGGGTGGGGGCGGGCACGGTCTCGCGCTGGCTGATCTGCGCGAACTCCAGCAGCAGCTTCGAGGCCATGAGCGGCGACAGGAGCGACTGCCCGTGGAAGACACCGCGTATGCCGGCCGCGACCTCCTCGGGAGGGACGTCCTTGAGCAGGTAGCCGTTGGCGCCGGCGCGCACCGCCTCGAAGAGGTTGGCCTCGTCGTCGGAGCTCGTGAGCATGAGGATGCGGGCCGAGGGCACACGCTGCTTGATGACGCGGCAGGCGTCGATGCCGCCGCGCTTGGGCATGCCGACGTCCATGACGATGACGTCGGGCAGCTTCTCCTCGGCCTGGTCGACCGCCTCGACGCCGTCGGCGGCCTCACCGACGATCTCGATGCCGTCCTCGGTGGCGAGGACGGTCTGCAGCCCCCGACGGTAGAGCGCGTGGTCGTCGACGATGAGGACGCGGATGACGTCAGGCGGCGGGTTCACGCGCCCAGTTTGTCAAAGACTGCCGACACCGTGCCCGGCGAGGTGCACGACGCGCATCCGTGTCGGCGCGGGGACGTGGGCCGCGGACGCGTCGTGGCGCCCTCCGCTGCGGAGGGCGCCTCCACGTGGTGTCTGCGGACGAAGGTGTCAGCCCGTCGCGGCGACGTCGACGTCGGTCTCGAGGTGCAGCACGCCGTAGCTCCAGCCGCGCCGCCGGTAGACCACGCTCGGGCGGTCGGTGTCGGCGTCGTGGAAGAGGAAGAAGTCGTGGCCGACCAGCTCCATCTGGTTCACGGCGTCCTCGAGCGACATCGGGGCCGCGGTGTGGATCTTCTCGCGCACCTCGATGGGTGAGTTGCCCAGCGCTCCGAAGCGCTCGAGGTCGTCGACCCCGCCCTCGCCGGCTGTGGTGTCGGCCTCGACCGGACGCGTGCCGTTGGCAGACGCGTCGATGCGGGCGGTCGCCTGCGCGACCGACTCGGGGATCCGTCGTCCGCGGCTGACCCGCCGCTTGTCGTGCACCCGCCTCAGACGTTCCATGAGCTTGTCCACGGCCGCGTCGAGAGCGGCGTACTTGTCGTCGAGACAAGCCTCCGCCCTGATCACGGGTCCCTTTGCGTGGCAGGTGATCTCGACCTTCTCGGACCCGCGGGCAACTCGCTCGTGGGTGACGACGACGTCGACACGGTGCACCTTTGGGGCGAGCGCCTGGACCTTGGCCAGTCGCTCGTCGAGCTGCTCACGGAATCGGTCGGGGATCTGGACGTGACGTCCAGTGACGACGATCTCCACAGTTCCTCCTTGATCGCGCACGTCTTCTTCGTGCGGCGGCAGTGAGAGTGGTCCGGGCCTCTGGTCACCTAGGACAGGCCCGCGGTCAACGCGGCACCACCTCTTCCGGTCGATCACGTCCCGCGGAGTCGACCGGAAGGCCGCTCCCATGGGGACGGGGGTCCATGACCCGACACTACTTGGGCCCCGCGTCCACTGGGAAGCCATCCGGCGGAACCTGCTGGAACATCACATTCCGCTCGCCCGGGAGGACCTCCGGAGCCCCGTCGCAGGCCCCTCCACGTCAGCCGCGGGTGCGCTGGGTGGCCGCGATGGTGGCTCCCGCGACGCCCCCGGCACCGGCCTCCCGCAGGGCTCGCGCGGCCTCGGCGAGGGTGGCACCCGTCGTCACGACGTCGTCGACGAGCAGACACCTTCGACCCCGAACCACGTTGTGCCAGAAGGGCTTCACTGCCAGCGCACCTGCCAGGTTGCCACGCCGCCCGGCTGTGCCGAGGCCCGACTGGTCCTCGACGCGACGCACGTGCCGCAGCGCCGGGGCCACCCTGACGGCCACGTCCGAGCCGACGCCCGCGGCAGGAGAAGCTCCGACCGATCGGGCGCGTCCGACGATCGTGGCAGCTGCTCGGCAGAGGTCCACCATCGGCGTGTCGCCCCGCTGCCGTTCGGCGCGCCGCGACGACGGCGCCGGCACGACGAGCACCTCGCCGAGACCCCATCCCAGACCGTCGAGGGCGCCCTCGACCGACGCCGCGAGCAACGGCTCCAGGACGCCGACGAGGTCGCGGCGGCCCCCGTCCTTCCAGGCAGACACGACGGCACGGAGCGGGTCGGCGTAGATGCCCCACGCGTACACGGGTGGCATCCCCTCGGGCGCGCGGTGCGGCACCACCCACGGGGCACCTCCGCCCGACCCGGGCCGCGCCGCAACCGGTGCTAGACGTCGTGACCCGACCGACGGCCCACCGCCGGGCACCCGCTCGAACCCGGCCGTACGCGTACAGGCGGGTGGCTGGTCCGGGCGTGCGGAGCTGCCCACGAAGGCGAGCGCGTGCATGGCGCGGGCACAGCGCGTGCACCACTCCTCGCCCGGCCGCAGGCAGCCACCGCACTCACGAGGCAGCACCAGGTCGAGCAGGTCGCTCCCCCGCAGCAACCGGGCGCGCTGCTCCATGAGCTCTCGAGCCCGGCGCCCCCAGTCCCCTGTCACGTGCACGCCCTCCGATCCTCAACTCGAGTCACACCGCCTCGTCCTGCCACCAGCCAAGCGATCTCCGCGGTAGGCGCCAAGACCGTCACCGGCCCCTGGGGAAAAGGACTCGGCCGGGGCAGGGGGTGTGGAGGCCCGACGGCCACCTCAGGAACCGCTCGCGTGCCGCAGTCGGCAGCTCGAGGGACGGATCAGCCGCCGGGGACGAGGACGTCGCTGCCCCGCTCGATGGGCGGCCAGTTCGACCCGGCGCGGGCCAGCACCCGGTTGTCACTCGTGACGATGATGATGCCGCGAGGACCGCCGACCGACGTGATGGTCACGGCACCGGGCACCGCGTTGAGGCGCCCGGCCTCCCTGCGCGTGCCGTCCACACCCGAGCCGATCGTGGCGAGCCAGGGCCGCATCGGGTCGCTCGGCCTCACCTGCCCGAGCAGCGCGTAGCTGGTCGGGTCGAGCCAGGTGACGTCCTGGATGCGGGTCAGCGACTGGGCCTGGCGCAGGGGCGTGGTCACGGACTTGGGCTCCCCGTTCGACGCCCGGACGACGCCGCCCAGGCCGAGCTGCTCGTCGATACCGTTGCGGTCGGTCGTGACGATCAGCAGCCGCGTCCCGTCGGCCGACATGGAAAGCCGCTTGACCCTGCGGTCCTTGAGCCACGGCGTCGCGACCGCCTTGGGGGCTGCCTTCGGGTCGCTCGACACGGAGTCGAGCGCGAACACGCGGTAGGCCCCCGAGCCGTCCACCCCGGCGATCCAGAGGTAGCCCCCGGCGTCGTACACAGGACGGATGAGGGATGTCGCGAAGGGCGGCACCGCCCGGGTGGGGTCGGTCGCCCGCCAGATGGACAGGTCGCTCCGGCTCTGCGAGACGGCGGCGACCTGCTTGCCGTCGGCCGACAACGCCAGGTCCCGCCACGTGTCCGGGATGCGCCCGACGTCGATGTCCTTCGGCTTGAGGTCCGGTCGCTTGACCGCCGGGCTGTCGGGCACACGCGGGTCGATGCGTCGGATCGTGTCACCGCGCCGCAGCAGGGCGGTGTCGAGCGCCGGCGTGGACACGACGTCGTAGCCGAGGTCGCCCGCCGACCCCACGGACGTGACGCCCCCGGGCAGCTCGAGCGGTGTGTTGTCGACGGACAGGGACACCGACCCCACCGACGCCACCTGGCTGAGGGTCTTGGTCAGTTGGGCCCACATCGCGGCGCGTCCGGCAGGGTCGGCCGACAGCGCCTGGCTGCTCAGGTTCACCTGGGCCCGCCCGTTCGAGACCGGGACGGCGTTGACCGAGAGGGTCGTGCCGTGGGGGACGCCGGTGGTGACGGCTCCGAGCAGGTGGGGTGGCACGTCGCTCAGCTGGGCTCGCGCCAGGGTCGTCGCCAGCCGCGGCCCGTTGGGGAACCAGCGCGAGTCGGGCACGAGGTCACGGCCCGCCGGGCTGACGTAGTAGACGAACCGGTTGGCGAAGACGCGGTTGAACTGGTCGTTGTCGAGCCACAGGCCGAACCCGCCGGTGGGCAGCTCGATGCGCCACTCGCCGCCGACCCTGACGAGGCCGAGCAGGAGCCGCTCGCGCACACCGGGCGGCTGCTCGACGTAGCGCCCGTCGGGGCTCACCCGCGCCAGGACGTCGACCGTCACCTCGACGGAGTCGTCGTCGATCCGCCGGAACGACAGGTCCCCGTCGTAGACGACCGTGTCGGCGGCGGACCAGCGCCACAGGTCGACCGACTGGGGGGCGAGGAAGCTCTTGCCGGTGGCGTGGGTCTCGTCGGCGTCCTCGCCCGCCCGCAGGAAGCCCCGCACGATGGCCTCCTGGCTGGCGCCGTCGGCAGGGCCGATCGCCACGACGCGCACCGGCTCGTTGACGACGTCGCCGAGCACGCGGCCCTCGACGACGGGGCCCGAGGTGGGCAGGCCTCCACACCCCGCGAGGAGGGTGGCGGCTGCCACGAGGGATGCGACCAGCAGGCGGCGTCTCACGGGGAACGCTCCACCGTGATGCGGCGCAGCCGCAGGGTGTCGTCGTCGGCGCCGCCGGTCGAGGCGGCCTCCTTGGCGGCCCGAGCTGCCTCGGCCGCGAGCGGGCTCAGCGGCAGGGGCGAGCTCGTGATCGTCGCCTCGGCCTTGCGGGGCAGGGTCAGCCGGAAGCAGGAGCCCTCACCGCGCGCGCCCCATGCCTCGAGGCGGCCCGCGTGCAGGCGGGCGTCCTCCAGCGCGATGGCGAGGCCCAGCCCGGTGCCACCCGTCGTCCGCGCCCGGGCGGGGTCCGCACGCCAGAACCGGGTGAAGACCAGGGCCGCCTCACCGGGTCGCAGGCCCACCCCGTGGTCGCGCACCGTGACCGCCACGGCGGAGTCGTGGTAGCCGATCGTCACCTCGACCGGCTTGCCCTCGCCGTGCTCGATGGCGTTGGAGACGAGGTTGCGCAGGATGCGCTCGATGCGCCGCGAGTCCATGTCGGCCACGACCGGGGCGGTCGGCGTGTTGACGACGAGCCGGGTGCCCTTGCGTGAGGCCAGGGTGCGGTGGGCGTCGACGGCCCTCTCGACGCAGGCGCGCAGGTCGCTCGCCTCCACCTCGAGCACGGCGGCACCGGCGTCGAAGCGGGAGATCTCAAGCAGGTCGCTCAGCAGGGACTCGAACCGGTCGAGCTCCCCGCGCAGCAGCTCGGCCGACCGGGCCACGGTGGGCTCGAAGTCGCCACGGGAGTCGTGGATGAGGTCACCGGCCATGCGGATGGTCGTCAGCGGCGTACGCAGCTCGTGGGAGACGTCGGAGACGAACCGCTGCTGCACGCGCGAGAGGTTCTCGAGCTGCGCGATCTGCTGCTGGATCGACGCGGCCATGCCGTTGAACGAGTTGCCGAGCCGCGCGAGGTCGTCCTCCCCCTTGGCCCGCATGCGCTCGTTGAGGTTGCCCTCGGCGAACCGCTCGGCGACGGCCGCCGCCCGCCGGACCGGGTCGGCGACGAGGCGGGTGACGACGAAGGCGATGGCGCCGATGAGGACGATGAGCGCGAAACCGCCGACGAGGAACGTGTTGCCGATCGAGCTGATGATCTCGCGCTCGCGGTCCATCGGGTAGATGAAGTAGAGGCCGTAGTTGCCGGCGACGGGGAGCACGACCGTCTGGCCGACGATGACGGCCGAGATGCTGTCGTTTCCCTCGTTGATCGTCGCGACCTGCAGGTGCTGGCGATCGGTCTGGAGCGCCACCTGCCGCCGCAGCTCGTCGGGGATGTAGCGCAGCCCCACGCTGCCGCTCTCGATGGACCTGACGTTGAACGGCGACGTGTTGTCGTCGGAGCGGGTCAGCACGACGTAGCGGGTCTCGTTGCCGGCGTCGCGCCGGTACGAGTTGACGAGGGTCGTGGCGAACTGGGTCAGCTTCGCCTCGGTGTCGGTCTGGTCGGTCGAGTCGAACTTGTCCTGCGCGTCCTGGGCGTCACGGAGGCTGTCCTCCGCGGCGATGCGTTGACGGCTGTCGACGAGGTTCTGCGCGATGGAGCCGTAGAGGTAGGTGCCCACCGCGGTGAGCACCAGGATGCCCAGCAGCATCGTCACGACGACGACGCGGAAGCCGAGGGAGGCCCGCCACAGGTGCAGCACCCGCTGCCACCAGCCGCGCAGCGTCGATCCGGCCCGCGAGGCCAGGCCCGCGAGTCCGCTGGTGGCCGCGCGCTCGCTCATCTCAGGAGGGACCGGCCTTGTAACCCACGCCCCGGACGGTGACCACGATCTCGGGCCGCTCGGGGTCGTGCTCGATCTTCGAGCGCAGCCGCTGCACGTGGACGTTGACGAGGCGCGTGTCGCCGGCGTGGCGGTAGCCCCACACCTGCTCGAGCAGCACCTCGCGGGTGAAGACCTGCCAGGGCTTGCGGGCCAGCGCCACGAGGAGGTCGAACTCGAGCGGCGTGAGCGACAGTGCCTGTCCGTCGCGCTTGACCGAGTGGCCTGCGACGTCGATCTCGAGGTCGCCGATCGCGAGCTTCTCGGGGGCCGGCTCGTCGCCGCGGCGCAGACGGGCGCGCACGCGCGCGATGAGCTCCTGCGGCTTGAACGGCTTGACCACGTAGTCGTCGGCGCCGGACTCGAGCCCGACGACGACGTCGACGGTGTCGGTGCGAGCCGTGAGCATGACGATCGGCACCCCGCTCTCGGCGCGGATGCGTCGGCACACCTCCATGCCGTCGAGCCCCGGGAGCATGACGTCGAGGAGCACGAGGTCGGGCCGCGAGTCGCGGAACGCGCCGACGGCCTCGGAGCCGTCGGCCACGTGCGTGACCTCGAGCCCGTCGTTGCGCAGCACGATCCCCAGCATCTCGGCGAGTGCGAGGTCGTCGTCGACGCCCAGAACCCGACCCTTCACGACACACTCCTTCCCGGGTCCGCGGACCACGGCCCCGTATGTCCTGACCAAATCATCACACACGCAGGTCAGCGGGCCGGCGCACGCCGGAACGGGCGCGCGCCTGCCTGGCCGCGCACCGGTCGTCGCACCCGGTCCGGTCTCGGGTTCACCCCCGCCCTCGGACCAGGGTCCAGCGCTCGTTCAGCCCTGGGTGATGTACCACTTGCCGGCGATCTTGACCGCCTTGAAGCTGGCGACGACGTCGGCCGCGAGCGCGGGCTCGGTGGTCACGCTCTCGAACGTCGCGTTGTTGCCGTTGACGGTGGCGCCGTTGATCTGCAGTCCCTGGAAGGCCGCACCCAGCTCCTTGATCTGGTCGAGCATCGGAGTGATCGACGTGCCGCACGCGGCAGCCGCGCCGGGGATGCTCGAGATCGTCTTGCCGCCCGCCGCCATGAGCGAGCACACCGCGTTGCCGTCGCCGGCCACCATGGAGCCGAGCCACGACGTCATCGCAGCCTCCGGCGTCGACTGGTCGATGGGGACGCGGGTCGCCGAGGCCGTCGCGGTGCCGGCGTCGTCGGCCGTGCCCGTCGACATGGAGTCCGTCGGGGTGGTCACGCTCGACGAGGAGCCCGCGGGAGTCGACGGGGTCGCCGCCCCTTGGTCGACGGACTTCGAGCAGCCGGCGAGCGTGACGGACAGCGTCAGTGCGAGCGCACCGGCAAGGAGCTTGTTCATGGAGGGTCCCTGAGATCCAGGTGGTCGGTGGGTCCGCCAATCCTCCCACGTGACCACTGGCTCGGCCCGCCGTGGAGGCCGCCGCGAGAGCACGGCAATCCACCCAAAACGCCCCGGTCACGCGTACGAACGGGGATGATCGGGCGGTGACGAGCGACACGAGGGGACGCGCCGCGACGACCGTCGACGAGTCCGACGAGTCCGACGAGTCCGACGAGTCCGGCGAGTCCGGCGAGTCCGGCGAGTCAGGCGACGGCGACCAGACCGGCCAGATCGACCAGGCCGACGGCCAGACCGCGACGCCGACCGCCCACG
>CBHRRQ010000126.1:0-11581 GCA_966081555.1 uncultured Terrabacter sp. | reverse complement strand
GCCGCGACGACGCCGTAGCCGTGGGTGTAGACGGTGTGGTCGTTGAGCCAGTTGCGCTGGGCGTCGGGCACGCCGCTGAGATCGAGCTCGCGGGCGGCGATCACGGTGTCCTGGGTCTTGCCGTCGATCTGGTAGCGGTCGACGTCGAGCACGTCGGCGAACTGGTAGTAGCCCTTGCTCGCCTCGAGCTGCTTGAAGGTGGGGCTGACGACGTTGGGGTCGATGAGGCGGATGCCCGGGACCGTCGCCGCGTCGTTGCGCAGCGCGTTCTGGGTGGCGACGCTCTTGGTGTCGTAGGGCTTGACGTCGATCTGGTCGAAGCCGTACGCCGCCCGGGTCGCGTCGATGTTGCGCTGGATGTAGGGCACCTCGAGGGACTTCTCGGACGGGCGCACCTTGAGGGACTGGACGAGCGCCGGGTAAATGCCGCCGACCGCGACGACGATGACCGCCAGGACCGCGACGCCGACCAGCGGAAGGCGCCAGGAACGCGTCCAGATCGTCGTGAGGAACATGATCGCGCACATCACCGCGGCCACCGCGAGGATGCCCTTGGTCGGGATGATCGCGTGCGACTCGGTGTACTGGATGCCGGTGATCTTCGTCGACTGCGCCGTGGCCAGGTTGTAGCGGTCGACCCAGAAGGCGACGGCCCGGACCAGCACGAGCGCCGCCGCGATCGCCGACAGGTGCACGCGCGCGGCGTGCGTCGAGCGCATCTTGTTCCCAGCGACGATGCCGCCGTAGAGGTAGTGCGTGAACGCGGCGGTGATGAAGCCGATGACGAGGATCATCGTGAGGAACGCGACGACGAAGTTGACCCACGGCAGGTCGAAGACGAAGAAGCTGACGTCGAGGCCGAACTCGGGGTCGGTCGTGCCGAACGGGTTGCTGTTGCGCCACAGCAGGAAGGTGTCCCACTGCGTCGCCGCCGAGAGGCCGGCGAAGAGGCCGACCGCGAGCGGCGCGGCGACGGTGGCCGTGCGACGCATCGGCTCGACGAGCTGGCGGTAGTGCTCCATCGCCTGCGTCTCGGGCGACGGCGCGTAGATGGGCCGGCTGCGGAAGGCGACGTGGATGCTCGACCACACCATCGCGGCCGTGAGCAGGCCCCCGACGATCCCGAGCAGCAGCTTGGTGACGAGCTGGGTCGTGAAGACGCCGGAGAAGCTGACCGACTGGTACCACAGCACCTCGGTCCAGAACTGCGCCGCGATGGCGATGACCACCAGCAGGGCGGCAGCCACCACGAGGGCGGTGACGAGCGGGCGGCGGGTCGGCGGCAGCGTGGCCGCCTCCGCACGCCGGGGCGCGCCGGGGTCGTCGTCGTTGAAGTTGCCCGGCGGGGGGCCGAAGTTGCTGTCGCTCACGTGGCGTGCCTTGGGTGCGAGGGCGGGCAGGTGGTCGGGCGGACCCGGTGGCAGCCACCTCGGGCCGCCTGCGGCAACCATAACCCGCGCTCGCCGCGAGCCCGCGGGGCGATACCGCACCGTGACCAGCGCGGCCGTACGCATCGACCGGCCACGCGCGTACGCGTCGACCCACCTCGCGTACGCGTCGACGCACCTCGCGAACGCGTCGACCCACCTCGCGGACGCGGGCACTGCCCTGCGCACGTACGTGCCGACCGGCCACCCCGCGGCATACGGCAGCATGGGGGCGTGAACGCGCAGCCCGTCATCGACCCCCTCGCCATCGCCGCCCTCGACACCGAACGCCACGTCGCGGCCGCCGGCTGGGACCAGCCGGCCCGGCTCTTCGCGCTCGTGCGCACCGCTGACCTGCTCGAGCGCGAGCCGCAGCTGCGCGACCAGATGGGTCCGGCCGACCTCGCCGAGGGCGCCCTCACCGCGGTCGAGCAGGAGGGGCTGCCGACGACGAGCTCGCTCGAGACCCTGCTCGGCCGGCTCGCCTGGCCCGACGAGGTCGACGGCTGCGCCTTCGCCATCGAGCGCATGGTCGTGCCGCCGGAGGCCGAGCGCGACCTGCCCTCCCGCGGCGACGAGGCGGTCGACCACCTGGCGGCGCACCCGGACCGCAAGGACGTGCGGCTCGTCGTCGCCGTGCTGCGCGACGGCTCGTCGATCTGCCTGCTGCGCCAGCGCGACCACGACTCCGACGACGCCGTGGCGACGGGCAAGGACATCGCGCCCGGCCTCGTGGAGGCGCTCAAGGCCACCTTCGAGGACTGACCCCTCACAGGGACGACCCGTCCGGCGACCCGTCGAAGACGGGTCAGCAGCGCGGCAGCGAGCCCGTCTGCCCCTTGGCGACGGACTCGACCGCGGTGCGGGCCTCGTCGAACGTGCCGACCTTGAAGACGTCGAGCCCGCCGGGCACGTGCCCGACCACCTCGTCGCAGTTGTCGGCCGGTGCGAGGAAGAACTCGGCGCCGTCGGCCCGGGCGCCCGCGAGCTTCTGGTGGATGCCGCCGATCGGCCCGACCTTGCCCTCGTCGTCGATGGTGCCGGTGCCGGCGATCTGGCGACCGCCCGCCAGCGGCCCCGGCGTCAGCTTGTCGTAGATGCCGAGCGAGAACATCAGCCCTGCGGACGGACCGCCGATCGAGCCCGCGTCGATCTTCACCGTCGCCGGGAAGTCGTGGTCGAGCCCGAGCAGCACGCCGAGCGCGGTGCGGCCCTGCTGGCCCTCGATGGTCGGGACCTCGAGCTGCTGCTCCTTGCCGGAGCGGGTGATCGTGAGCGCCACCGTGTCGCCGGGACGCGACTTCTGGAGGGCGTCGCGGACCGCCTGCGTCGTCGTGATCGCCTCACCGTCGATCGCGGTGATGCGGTCGCCCACCTTGAGCAGGTCCTTGGCCTTCGAGGCGTCGGTGAGCCCGGCGACGGCGATGTGGGTCGGGACGTCCTTGCCGATGGCGCGCAGCGCCACGGCGGTCGCCTCCTCCTGAGACCCCTCCATCTGGATCGCGTTCTCCTCGGCGACCTGCTCCTTGGTGACCTGGGGGTCGAAGATGTCGTCGACCGGGAAGACGTCACGGGCCGGGTCGATCCACGCCTGCAGCACGTCCCAGGCGTCGACGGGATAGCCGGGACCACCCTCGACGCGGACCGTCGTGAAGCGGAGGGCGCCGTCGGTGCGATAGGTCGGCAGACCGGTGATCGAGATGATCGGGGTGTTCTTGCCGTCTCCGGAGGCGCCGAGCGTGTCCTGCGTCGGCCCCGGGCTCATGACGGCATACGGCAGGTGGACCACCGACCCGACCACGGCGATCACGAGGAAGAGGAAGAAGGCCGCGAGCACGGCCTTGTTGCCGCGGGTGAGGGTGCCTCGCCCCTCACCCTCGAGCAGCTCGGCCCGGGTGGGCAGCTCGGCATCACTCGCCTGCTCGGGCACGCGCTTGATCGTCTTCACGGCAGGCCCACCCACTCGTCGGCGCCGTCGGCGAACTGCTGGTGCTTCCAGATCGGGATCGTGGCCTTGAACTCGTCGATGAGCTGGCGGCACACCTCGAAGGCCTCGCCGCGGTGCTCGGCGCTCACCCCGACGACGACCGCGATGTCACCGACCTCGAGGTGGCCGACCCGGTGCACGACCGCGATGCGCACGGCGCGGCCGTCGGCCGCGATGCGCTCGGCCAGCTCGCGTGCGGTCTCGGCCGCCTGGGGGTGGGCCGAGTAGTCGAGGTGGGTGACTGCGCGGTCGCCCTGCTCCGCCGGAGCCGCGGCCCGGCCCTCGTCGGTCTCCGGAGCCTGCGACGAGGCGTGGGCGGCAGGCGCGTCGTGGTCGCGGACGGTCCCGACGAAGAGGCAGGTTCCGCCCGCGCGAGGGGACGAGACGCTCGCGAGCACCTCGTCGACCGACAGAGGCGTCTCGCGGATCTCGGCAAGGGTGACCGTCACGCGGGCAATCGTATGCCGCCTAGGGGACCATCGCGCCCGGCGACGCCGTGGAGCGGCACCCCGGCGGGGAACCAACGGGGTCGATCCGTGGTTGTCTTGGATGAGCGGCCACGTGGCCGGCACGACACCATTTCGAGTGGGGATGAGCAGGCATGGCTGACGACCGCGGACGCGGTGACGACAACCGCAGCGACCGGGACGACGAGCACCCGGACACCCCGGAGCACCGGGACGAGCAGCAGCCCCAGGAGCCCGAGCGCGCTCCCGGCGAATCCCCCTTCGGCCTGCCGTTGAACCGGCCGGCATCCGGCGGCGCGGGGTCGGGGGGCGCCGGGCTCGGCGGTCTGCCCGACCTCGGGGGCATGGACCCCTCCGACCTGGGAGCGATGCTCGAGAAGGTGCTCGGCGAGGCCGCCGAGAACCCCGACCTCGCCGAGGCGATGCGCTCGATGGGCGTGGACCCTCGCGATCCCGCCACCCAGGCCGCCATGCGGGCCCAGCTCGGCACCTTCATGGCCGCCCAGCAGTCCCCGACGGGTTCGCGTGACCTCGCCACCGAGGTGGCGCGCCGGCACGTGCTCGCCGTCGAGGGCAACGACGTGCACGACGACGCCGCCTCGCGCGCGGTCCACGACGCCGTCGCCGTCGCGACCCTGTGGCTCGACGAGCAGACCACGCTCGACTCCCCCGCGTGGCGGGCCACCGGGCTGAGCCGCGCCGAATGGGTCGACGCGACCATGCCACGCTGGTTCGAGCTCATCGAGCCGGTCTCCGACGGTGTCACCGCCGCGACGTCCGACGCCATGCGCAAGCAGGTCGGCGAGCTCGGCCCCGAAGCCTTCGGCGAGGCGCTGCCCGAGGGGCTGCCGCCCGGCTTCGACCCGCAGCAGATGGTCGAGCAGTGGGCGCCGATGCTCGGCAACCTCAGCCGCCAGATGTTCTCCGCCCAGCTCGGCCAGGCGGTCGGCACCCTCGCCACCGAGGTGGTCAGCGGCACCGAGGTGGGCCTGCCGCTCACCGAGCCGGGACTCGTCGCCCTGCTGCCCGGCAACGTGGCGCAGTTGGCCGAGTCGCTCGAGCTCGACGTGGCCCAGGTGCGGCTCTACCTCGCCGTGCGCGAGGCGGCCCGCGTGCGGCTCTTCTCCCAGGTGCCGTGGCTCGGGCCCCAGCTGCTCTCGGCCGTGTCCGACTACGCCCGCAACATCACGATCGACACCGAGGCCATCGAGTCCGCCCTGTCGACGATCGACCCGTCCGACCCCGAGGCCCTGCGGTCAGCGCTCCAGGGCAACCTGTTCCGGCCCCAGCCCACCGCGGCGCAGCGCACGGCCCTCGGCCGCCTCGAGACGCTGCTCGCCCTCGCCGAGGGCTGGGTCGACCACGTCACCGACCGCGCGACGGCGGCCCACCTCCCGCAGTCGGCAGCGCTGGCCGAGACGATCCGGCGCCGCCGCGTGGGTGGCGCAGCCCAGAAGACCTTCGCCGGCCTCGTCGGCCTCGAGCTGCGGCCGCGCCGCCTGCGTGACGCCGCGAACCTCTGGGCCGCGCTCGAGAGCTCCGGCGGGCAGAGCCTGCGCGACGGCCGCTGGGCCCACCCGGACCTCGCGCCCACCTCGGCCGACCTCGACGACCCCATCGGCTTCGTCGAGCGCGCCACCGGTGCCGGCGCCGCTGGACCGTCCAGCGGGACCGACCTGGGTGACGGACTGGGTGAGGGTCTCGAGGGCTTCGGCGACGACCTCGACTCCGTGCTCAAGGGGATCCTCGACGAGGCCGACCGCGAGCGCGGTGGTGAGAAGCCGTCGACGCCCGAGGGCGACGGTCCGGGCGAACCCGGGGAGCCCGGCGAGCCCGGCGGGACCAGGTGACGGCGACGACGAGTCCGGCGTGGCGGTTGCTGCACGACGACGCCGTCGCGCGCCTCGAGGCGTGGGAAGCGCCGGACCCCGAGCAGGAGCAGCTTCGCCTCAGCTACCTCGACCACCTCCGCGCCCACCCCGACGCGATGAGCAAGGCCGGTCCCCCGGCTCACCTCACGGGCAGCGTCATCGTGCTCGACGAGCTGGGCGAGTCGGCTCTGCTCACCCTGCACCGGCGGGCGCGGCAGTGGTTCCAGTTCGGCGGCCACTTCGAGCCCGGCGACGAGTCCGTCTGGGCCGCGGCGACCCGGGAGGCCCGCGAGGAGTCCGGCATCCCCGACGTCACCGCGTTGCCCGAGATCGTGCAGCTCGACCGGCACGTCCTCGTCGGCGACTTCGGCGCCTGTCGCGAGCACCTCGACATCAGGTTCGCCGCCGTCACGCCCCGTTCCGCCTCGACGACCGTGAGCACCGAGTCCGTCGACGTGCGCTGGTGGCCGGTCGACGCCCTTCCCGAGGGCACGCGTGACGAGCTCACCCCACTGGTGTCGGCCGCCGCACGCGCCATCGGCGCCCGGGCCTGACGCCTGACGAACCCGACAAAACGCCCAGTCGGCCCTCCCCGACTCGCCCGGGAGTGTGATCTGCGTCATGCTCCGGCCCTCGTGCCACGCCTGGCACGGCCACGCCACGGCCGGCGGTGGCGGGCCACGGAGTCCTCACCGGCACGGTGGTGCGGGGCGCGGTGGTTCCCCTGACACCCGCCACCGGCTCCTGCTGCGGCCGGACCCCGGCGCAGCGGGAAGCACAGGGCGTGGCCGGCGCGGCCCCGGGCGACGCACCCCGAAGCACGCCACGGGCCGGGCGTGACCGCCCACGCCGGCCGGACGGCATACGGCCGCAGGGACCCGAGCGGCGGGCTCAGTCGTCGCTGAGGTCGAGGCCGGCGGCTGCCGACACACCCTGCAGGTAGCCACGCGCGCGCTCGAGCCGCGGGTAGCCCCGCAGCAGCTCCCAGAACTCGGGGCCGTGCCCCGGCTGCAACAGGTGCGCGAGCTCGTGCAGCAGCACGTAGTCGACGACCCACCCCGGCATGCCACGGAGCTTGTCGGACAAGCGGATCGAGCCCTCGGCAGGCGTGCAGGAACCCCAGCGGGAGTTCTGGTTGCTCACCCATCGCACGCTCGACGGCACGGCACGTCCGCCGAGGTGCTCGCGGGAGAGCGTGAGCGCCCGGTGCTCCAGGTCGCCGTCACTGCGCTGGCGGCGCTGCTCGGAGGCGGCGACGCGCGCAACCATCGTGCGCACCCACTCGCCCTCCTCGGCCTGGCTCATGCGAGCCGGGACGAGCACGACGAGCCGACCCTCCTGGCGGTAGGCGGACACCGTGCGGCGACGCTTGGCGCTGCGGCGGACCTCGACGGTGACACCGTCGACCACCGTGTGCACCACCTCGCGCCGCGTCGTCGCCATGAGGGCAGGTTAAGCCAGCCGGCCGACAACGGGGCGCAGCACGACTCCGACACGTCCGGCACCGGACGGCATACCCCATCCCGGGAGGCCACGCCAAGCGGGGATGAGCATGATTTCGTGCTCAGCGTGCTCTAGGGTTGAACGAGTCGAGGCGCCCGTCGGATGGGCGCCAGCAACAAGGAGACACCAATGGCTGACGAGACCTACAAGGGCGAGTTCTACTGCGTGAAGTGCAAGGAGAAGCGCGAGGCCGAGGGCAAGGTTGTCGTGTCCGACAACGGCCGTCGCATGGCCAAGGGCCAGTGCCCCGTCTGTGGCACGAACCTCAACCGCATCCTGGGCAAGGCCTGACAAGGTCACGCCGGCGTCGCTGACGCCGCAGATCGAGGGGGGCGGGACCACACGGTCCCGCCCCCCTCGTGCGTGCCCCGGGGGTCGCCGCCGTATGCCGTCCGGCGCGGTGGGTCCTCCCCGTGGCGCGTGGGCGCGGCCGCGAGCCGGGGCGGGCAGGCGGTCGGGGGCCGTCGGGAGCACGGAGACGACCGACCGCCTGTGGACGACCGCCGCGGCCTCTCGTGCGCGACTGCGAGCCTGACGACCGAGGGGTGGTGCCGCAGGCGGCACCGCCGGGTCAGGAGGTCCGATGTCCGCTGCCGTGCCGCCACACCCCCACGTGCCCGTCTGGCTCCGGCCCCTGACGCGACGGCAGGGTGAGGTGCAGTTCGGGGTGCAGCCCGACGGGCCCGTCGTCGAGGGCATCACGAGCGCCGAGGCCGCACTGCTGGCGCGCCTGGACGGCGGGCTGCCCCTCGCCGCCACCGACCGCATGGCGGCGGAGGCGGGAGTGCCGGTCGACCGGTGGCGGGCGCTCCTGGAGCTCATCCACCACCTCGGCGTCCTCGTCGACCGTGCGGAGGAGGCGTCGCCCGCGATTGCGCAGCCGGCTCGGGTGGTCGTCGACGGCTCCGGGGGCCTCGCCACCGAGATCGTGGCCGCCCTGACGTCGGCCCGGGTCGGCGTCGTGCACGGCCGGGCTGCCCTCGACCGGGCGACGGCCTCGCCCGACCGACCCCGTCCCGACCTCGTCGTGCTCATCGGCTCTCCCGTCGTCGACCCACGCCGTGGCGACCTCTGGCTGCGGCACGGCGTGCCGCACCTGCCCGTCGCACCGGCCGGGCCCCGCGCGACCATCGGCCCGCTCGTGGTCGCCTCGCGCGACGCGCCGTGCCTGTGGTGCCTCGAGCGCCACCGCGCCGACCGAGACGACGCGTGGCCCACGGTCATGACCCAGGCCACCCCGCCGCGTCCGCTGGCCCTGGCCGGACCGCCGGAGGGCCTGCACGAGGCACTGCCACCGGGTCTGGCCCAGATCGTCGTCGGCACGGTCACGCTGCTCATCGCCGGCGTGCTCGAGGGTCACCCTCCACCGCCGGGCGTCTCCGTCGAGGTGAGCCTGCCGTGGCCGCGCATGGACCACCGCCGCTGGCCCACGCACCCGCTGTGCGAGGCGCATCCGGTCCTCGAGCGCACGACGAGGGGCAGGCCGACGCCCCCCGGCGCCTCAGACGGCGGCTCCCGCCCGTCCGGTGAGGTACTGCGACCGGGCGCCTGAGGAGCCGGCGACGCGTCGGTGACGGGCTCCCTCCTGCCCGAGCGGGTCGTGCCCTCAGCGACGTGAGGCGTGCCGGTGTGCGCGCCGTGAGACACGCGCAGTCACGCATCACGGCGCGCACGACATAGAGTCGGGGGCGGAGCGGGCCGGACGTGGCGCGCCCCACCGTTCGTCGTCGCCCTCGTGCCGCGAGGTCGACGTCGTCGAGTCGCCCGAGGAGGTGTGCCGTGACCGACCTGCCGCGCAAGGCCGTCGTGCGTTCGGCCAAGCTCGCCTCCGTCCCGCTCGGCTTCGCCGGCCGCACGGCCCTCGGCATCGGCAAGCGCCTCGGCGGCCGGCCCGCCGAGATCGTCGCGGCCGAGCTGCAGGCGCGCACGGCCCAGCAGCTCTTCCAGGTGCTCGGGGAGCTCAAGGGCGGCGCGATGAAGTTCGGGCAGGCGCTCTCGATCTTCGAGGCCGCGCTGCCCGAGGACCTCGCCGTGCACTACCGGGCCACCCTGACCAAGCTGCAGGACAGCGCCCCGCCGATGCCCACGACGTCGGTGCACGGCGTCATGCGCGCGGCGTTCGGCACCCGGTGGCGCGGTCGGTTCGAGTCCTTCGACGACCACCCGGTGGCGTCAGCCTCGATCGGGCAGGTCCACCGCGCCGTCTGGAAGGACGGCCGCGACGTCGCCGTCAAGATCCAGTACCCCGGGGCCGGGGCCGCACTCATGAGCGACATCCGGCAAATCAGCCGGGTGGCCAAGGTGGCCGCGGGCTGGGTGCCCGGCATCGAGCTGGGGCCCATCCTCGACGAGCTGCGTGACCGCATGGCCGAGGAGCTCGACTACCGCCTCGAGGCCGAGTCGCGGGGCCCGGTAGCCGCGGCCGGGGACGGCGACCCCCCCATACACGTGCCCCCCCTCGGGGAGGGTGGGGGGCCCCGCAAAGTCTACGAGTGGGTCGACGGCCTGCCGCTGTCGCGCATCATCGCCGAGGGCACGCAGGAGCAGCGCGACACCGCCTCGCAGCTCTACCTGCGCTTCCTGCTCGCCGGGCCCGCACGCGCGGGCCTGCTGCACGCCGACCCGCACCCAGGCAACTTCCGCATCACCCCTGACGGCCGGCTCGGCATCATCGACTTCGGCGCCGTCAACCGGCTGCCCGACGGCATGCCCCCCGAGATCGGGCCGCTGCTGACGACCGGCCTCGAGGGCAGCGCCGAGGACGTGCTCGAGGGGCTGCGCGAGATCGGCTTCGTCAAGAGCAGCATCGACCTCGACCCGCAGCGGCTGCTCGACTACCTCGAGCCGTTCATGGCGCCGTTCCGCACCGACACCTTCACGTTCAGCCGTGAGTGGCTGCGCGGCGTGTTCGCGCACATCAACGACCCGCGCCAGCCCAACTACGCCGTGGCCTACAAGCTCAACCTGCCCCCTGACTACCTGCTCATCCACCGGGTGTGGGGCGGCGGCATCGGGGTGCTCAGCCAGCTCGGCGGCACCGTGCACGGCCGCTCGCTGGTCGACGAGCTGCTCCCCGGAGCCGACCTGCCACCGGTCGGCGAGGCGGGCTGACCGCTCGTCACCACCAGTCGGGGTCGAGCTTGCTCTCGATCGAACGGAGGTTGTCGCGGCTGCAACGCTCGCACGTCCACGTGGTGCGCCCGCCGTCGGTGCCGCGGCTCCAGGTGAGCCGCGCCGCGCCCTGCTGCTCAATGGGCGGGGTCGTGCCGCAGGTGGAGCAGACGAGCACCGGGACCATCTCTGAGGTGTCCATGGGGGTCCTCCCTTCCCTCCCTGCCAGTATCCGCCGGTACGGGCGGGTCCCGTGGCGCCACGCGGGAATCAGGCGGGACCGTCCGGGCGGCGTCGCGTCGCCTCAGCCGCGCGGGAAAGGTCCCGGGACATGAGGAACCGCGGGTGACGTGCGCGTCACCCGCGGCTCGCTCACTCGATTCAGTTGTCCTGCAACGCGCCCGACGGCGCGGTCGTTCACTTCTCGTTGTGGCGTCGCTTGGCGCGGATCTCCAGTGCGATCAACCGGGCGCTGCGACGGATGCCGCTGCGCTCCAAGCGCCGACTGTGCTCGTTGATCCGTTCGCGAGCCAGCATTTCCAGCTGGTGCATGACGTTCTCCTGGTCTGTGAAAAAGGTTGGTGTTCAAGGTCTTCGACTGCTGGGTCATGCGTCTTCACGCAGGCTCATGCAGCCACGGGGTGCTTGCGCGGACGGCCGCGGGGCCTCTTGCGAGCCACGACGGCGCCCTGGACGAGCAGCTGCCCACCCCAGACGCCCCACGGCTCCTGGCGCTCGAGGGCGCCGGCGAGGCACTGCATCCGTGCGGGGCAGAGCCCGCAGAGGGTCTTGGCGAACTCGACGTCCTCCGGTCGCTCGGCGAACCAGAGCTCGGCGTCGTAGTCGCGGCACGGGATGGTCTCGCCGACCTGCTCGGCCTCGGTCCTCATGTCGATCAGTTCGCTCAGCTGCATCGTTCTCACCTCCGTCTCCGGGACCCCCTCGGTCGGGCGCCCCTGCTCACTCGTCTCTGTCCTGCTCTCGGTACGGGTCCGAAGGTCGGCACCGATGGTGCGCGACTCGGTCCTGCTGCTCGGCATCCGAGGAGTCATCTCTTGTGTCCCTGATCTGTCCGGCGCCCGGTGGGGCGCTCTGCTGCGGTGTCGGTTACTGCGGGGTGGGGCGGCAATCGGTCCGGCGGCTGCTGGAGCTTCCGGGGGAAACACGAAGGCCGCGGACCCGGTGATGTCGGGTTCGCGGCCTGGAGGTGAGGCT
>CBHRRQ010000125.1:0-11604 GCA_966081555.1 uncultured Terrabacter sp. | reverse complement strand
GTCGCAATCTGGCACGGGCTCTGGGCGCCCAAGGGAACGCCGAAGGACATTGTCGAGAAACTCAACGCCGCCGCCATCAAGGCCCTGCAGGACCCGGAAATCCGCCGCAAGCTCGAGGACCTAGGCCAGGACATCCCGACGCCGGAGCAGATGAAGTCGGATGCGTTCGGCGCCTACCAGAAGGCGGAGTTCGCCAAATGGAAGCCGATCATCGACAAGGCCGGCGTGAAGGTGGAGTGAGGCGCCCGCTCACGACGCGAAGGACGGCGGCATCGGACATGGCGGCAGGAGCTTCTCCAGCACCTTGGCGACCCCGAGGAGCTTTGCCTCGCCCCAGCGCTTGCCGGTGAGCTGCAGGCCGATCGGCAGCCCGTCCTTCGAGAAGCCGCAGGGCAACACGATAGACGGCTGTCCCGTCAGATTGGCCAGGAAGTTGTAGGACGTGCCCGCGAAGAAATAGGGATGGTCGACACCGTCGACCTTGAGCGGCAGTTTCTGCGACTGCCGGACGAACGCCGCATCCGGCATCACCGGCATCAGCCAGGCGTCGTAGTCGTCGAGGAAAGTCTCGCACTGGCGCACGATACGGTCCCGCCGGTCGAGCACGGCGAAGAACTGGGCCATGCTGAGACGCGCGGCACGAGCGACCGAGCGTCTGGTCGGATCGGGTGATTCGAGCCTGTCGAAATGCCGTTCGCGCTCGGCGAGCGGCTTCTCGCTCTGGATCATGTACTGGAACAGATCAGACCAGTCGTCCCAGCCCTGCTGCCAGTCCAACCCGTCGGGCTCGGCATACTTCACCTTTGCGCCGGCCTTCGACAGCAGTCTCGCCGTCGTCTCGACGACCGAGGCCGTAGCGGCCGAAACCTGCACCAGCGGATTGCTGGTCAGGACGGCAATACGCAATCCCTTGGCTGTGAGCTTGGGCGTCGGCCCGAGCGGCACGGGCGCCGCCTCGGTCTCGTAGCCGTCCGGCCCGGCGATGATGCGCAGCGCGGTTTCGAGATCGTCGACCGAGCGCGCCAGCGGGCCGAACGTGCCCATGTAACGGGTGGCGTGGGTCTGACCTGGCAGATCGGGGACATGGCCGCGGGCCGGCCCCCGCCCCACCCTGCGGGGGCCCCCTGCCCGGGGCGGTCGGGGGCCCCCCCACGAGAGGTCAGGGCAGCGTCAGCGTCGTCGGGGGAGGTGTCGTCGGCGGGTTCGTGGTCGTCGCCGGCGGGGTCGGCGTCACGGTGACCGTCGCGGTGGAGGTGGGAGTCTTCGCGACCTTGACGACGATGGTCGTGCCGCGCTTGACCACGTCACCGGCCTTGTCGACGGCCAGCACCTCGTCGGGGTTCTTCTGCGAGTCGACCGACTGCTTGCGCGGGTCGAGACCGGCGTTCTGGAGCGCGACCGCCGCCAGCGCCCAGTCCTTGCCGACGAGGTCGTCGGGCACCTTGACGTTGCCGGTGGCGTAGAAGATGCGGATCTTCGTGTCCTTGGAGACGACGGCCCGGGCGGCCGGCTCGGTCTTGGTGACCTTGTCCTTGTCCTGGTCGGGCGTGTTCTCCTGGGTGAAGCCGGCGACGGCGAAGCCCGCCTTCTCGAGCTCGGAGCGTGCTTCGTCCTTGTCCATCCCGGTGACGTCGGGCACTGTCAGGGTGTCGGGACCGGAGGAGACGACGTACTTGACGGTCGTCTGGGTCTGCACCCTCGTGCCGGCACTGGGGTCCTGGCTCACGACCTCGCCCTCGGGCACGGTCGTGCTCGGCGCCGAGCTCTTCTGGCCGCGCAGGTTGTTGGTGGCCAGCGCACGGGCTGCGGCGTCCTCCTTCATGCCCTCGATCGTCGGCACGGCGACTGTCGGCACCGTCGTCGGCGCCTGGTTGCCGAACCACGTGACCGCGCCCCAGCCCACGAGGGCGAGCAGGGCGATCACGAGCAGCGTGATGAACGCGGCCTTGCCACGCCCGCCCTTGCGCTCGGCGTCGTTCTCGTCGTGGCCGACCGCCGGCAGGCCGGCGGTGTTCTGGTAGCGCTCGCGGCGCACACCGACCGGCGGCTGCACGGCCGTCGGTGCGCCTGCGGCGGCATACGCCTGCGGGAGCGTCTGGGTGGCGGCGGCGCCGACGGCGGCCGCGGTGCCGAGGGCGGCGGCGCTGATCTGGCGGCCGAGCCGCACGTTCTCGAGGTCGTCGCGGAAGGCGGTGGCGTCCTGGTAGCGGGCCTCGCGGTCCTTCGCCAGGGCGTGCAGCGTCACGGCGTCGAGGTCGCCGCCGACCGCGTCGTTCCACACGCTCGGCGGCTGCGGCAGCTCGCCGACGTGCTGGTAGGCGATGGCGACCGGCGAGTCGCCGACGAACGGCGGACGACCGGCGAGCAGCTCGAAGAGGAGGCAGCCGGTCGAGTAGAGGTCGGAGCGCTCGTCGACGGTCTGCCCCTGCGCCTGCTCGGGCGAGAGGTACTGCGCCGTGCCGACGACCGACTGGGTCTGTGTCATCGTCGCAGCGGTGTCGGCGATCGCCCGGGCGATGCCGAAGTCCATCACCTTGACGTGGCCGGTGCTCGTGATCATGACGTGGGCCGGCTTGATGTCGCGGTGGACGATGCCCATGCGGTGGCTGTAGGCCAGCGCGTCGAGGATGCCCTCGGTGACGCGGATGGCCTCGGCCGGGTCGAGCTGCTGGTGGTCGGTCAGCCGCTGGCGCAGCGTCTGCCCGTCGACGTACTCCATGACGATGTAGGGGAGGGTCGTACGCGTGCCGTGCGGCCCGTCGGCCAGACCCTCGTCCTCGCCGGAGTCGAAGATCGCGACGATGGCGGGGTGGTTGAGGCCCGCGGCCGACTGCGCCTCGCGGCGGAAGCGCATGAGGAAGTTGGCGTCGCGCGCGAGGTCGGAGCGCAGCATCTTGATGGCGACCTGGCGGCCGAGCCGCGTGTCGTGGCCGAGGTGCACGTCGGCCATGCCGCCTCGTCCGATGAGCTCGCCGACCTCGTAGCGTCCCCCGAGGACGCGGGCTGCGGTGGTCACGTCGTTCGCCTCTGCTCGTTCGTGAGTTGCTCGTCCGGGTGCTGGGTCATCGTGGTCCGCTCGTCGGGCGCCGGCAGCTGGCTGCTCGCGCTGGTCGGGTCGGTCGGTCATCGGTTCAGCACCGCCTCCATGACGTCGCGGGCGATGGGGGCGGCGACACGGCCGCCGCCGACCTCGCTGCCCTTGACTCCGCCGTCCTCGACGACGACCGCGACGGCGATCTTCGGGTCGGTGGCGGGGGCGAAGGAGATGAACCAGGCGTGCGGGGGCTTGTCGAGGTCGTGCTGTGCGGTGCCGGTCTTGCCGGCCACCTCGACGCCGTCGATCTTGGCGCGGGCGCCGCTGCCGTTCTGCACGACCGAGACCATCATCTTCGTCAGCGTGGTGGCGGTCTGCTCGGACACCGCCTGCGAGAGCTCGACCGGCTCGGGCGTCGACTCGATGATGTCGAGGTTGGCGCTGCGGACCGAGTCGATGAGATAGGGCGTCATGACGCGGCCGCCGTTGGCGATGCCGGCCGCCACCATCGCCATCTGCAGCGGGGTGGTGCGCACCTCGAACTGGCCGATCGCGCTCTGCGCCGCCTGGGGCGCGTTGAGGTCGGCGGGCACCGAGCTGGTCGCGACACGCATCGGCACCTGCAGCGAGTCGCCGAAGCCGAACTTCGCGGCCTGGGCCCGCAGCTTCTCGCCGCCGAGCTCGAGGCCGAGCGAGCCGAACGCGGTGTTGCACGAGATCTCGAGGGCGTGGATCAGCGTCGTCTTGTCGTTGGGCCCGCAGGCCCGGCCGTTCTCGTTGGGCAGCGGTGTCTTCGTGAGCGGCAGGTCGAGCTCTGGCGGCCCGGGCACCGAGGAGTTCTCGTCGGTGACGATGCCGTTCTCGAGCGCCGCCGCCGCGGTGACGACCTTGAACGTCGAGCCGGGCGGGTAGACGCCGCTGATGGCCCGGTTGAGGTAGGCCTTGTCCTTGTCGGTCGAGAGCGTCTGCCACGCCTTCGCCGCCTTGGACAGGTCGTGGCTCGAGAGCGGGTTGGGGTCGTACGTGGGGTGGCTGACCATCGCGAGGATCGCGCCGGTCTTCGGGTCGAGCGCCACCACGGCGCCCTTGTTGTCGCCGAGGGCCTTGTCGGCCGCCGCCTGCGCCTTCGGGTCGATGGTCAGCTCGATGGTCGCGCCGGACGTCTTGCGACCGGTGATGAGGTCGGTGACGCGACGCACGAAGAGGGTGTCGGCGTCGCCGGAGAGCAGGTCGTCGGACGCGTGCTCGAGACCGTAGGGCGCGCCGACGGCATACGAGTAGAAGCCGGTCAGCTGGGCGTAGAGCTCGGCCTGCGGGTAGGTGCGCAGGAAGCGGTACTGGTCCTCGACCGGCACCGACTTCGCGATGGCCTGGCCGCCCGCGATGATCGAGCCGCGCTCGCGGGAGTAGCTGTCGAGCAGGGTGCGCTTGTTGGTCGCCATCGCGCCCAGCGACTTGGCCTGCGTGAACTGCACGATCGTCGAGGCGACGAGCAGCGCCGTGAAGAGGCACGCGATGAGGACGGACAGGCGCCGGATCGGGGTGTTCACGGCAGCTTCACCACCTGGGTGGCCTCGGCCGGCGACGGGTCGTCGACGGCGACACCCACCGGCATCTCGGGCATCGGGCGGCGGGCCTGGTCGGAGATGCGCAGCAGCAGCGCCATGATCACCCAGTTCGCGAGGAGCGACGAGCCGCCGAGCGACATGAACGGGGTCGTGAGGCCGGTCAGCGGGATCACCCGGGTGACGCCGCCGATGACGATGAAGAGCTGGAAGGCGACCGAGAAGGAGAGGCCGATCGCGAGCAGCTTGCCGAAGCCGTCGCGCACGCCGAGGGCGGTGCGGATGCCGCGCTCGCAGAAGAGGAGGTAGAGCACGATGATCGCGACGGCGCCGAAGAGCCCGAGCTCCTCGCCGAGCGCCGGGAAGATGAAGTCACTCTCGGCGAACGACGTGAGGTAGGGCCGGCCCGCACCGAGGCCGGTGCCGGTGAGGCCGCCCGACGCCATGCCCCAGAGGCCGTTGGCCAGCTGGTTGGACCGCTCGAGGTTGTCCTGCGAGAACGGGTCGAGCCACAGGTCGACGCGCTTCTGGAAGTGCGTGAAGGCCGACAGGGCGAAGGCGACCGCGGCCCCGAAGAGGATCAGGCCGATGGCGATCCACGACACCCGCTCGGTCGCGACGTAGAGCATCGCGACGAAGAGGCCGAAGAAGAGCAGCGCCGAGCCGAGGTCCTTCTGGAAGACGAGGATGAGCAGCGCCAGCACCCACGCGACGAGGATCGGGCCGAGGTCACGGCCGCGCGGGAAGGTGAAGCCGAGCACCTTCTTGCCGGCGAGCGAGAGCACGTCGCGGGTCTGCACGAGGTAGCCGGCGAAGAAGACGGCCAGCGAAATCTTCGCGAACTCGCCGGGCTGGAAGTTCAGCGGCCCGATCGAGATCCAGATCTGCGACCCGTTGATGGTGCGCCCCAGACCGGGCAGCAGCGGCATGAGCAGCAGCACGAAGCCGGCTGCCATCGTGACGTAGGTGTAGCGGCGGAGCAGCCGGTGGTCGCGCAGCAGGAACAGTACGGCGATGGCGAGGGCGACCGCGAGCGTCGTCCAGATGATCTGGCGGTACGCGTCGCCGTCGCTCCCGAGCTTGCCGCGCGCCAGGTCGAGCCGGTGGATCATGACGAGCCCGAGGCCGTTGAGCACCGTCGTGATCGGCAGCAGCACCGGGTCGGCGTACGCGGCCTTCCAGCGCAGCACGAGGTGCACGGCGAGGACGAGCACCATGAAGCCGCCGGCGACCGGGATGATGTTGGCCGGCACGGTGCCGTTGCGGTTGAGGTCGGTGGTCACCCACGCGAGCAGCACGATGCCGACCGCGAGCAGCAGCAGGACGAGCTCGGCGCCGCGGCGGGTGCGCGGGGTGAGGGGCTCGACGGTGGTCGTCACGCGGTCACCCCCGAGAAGGCCGCGGCGACGGCCGCCGGCGTCGAGACGGACGGCTTCGGCGTCGCCGGCACGGGCGTCGTGGGCGCAGGGGTGGTCGGCGTGGCCGGAGTGGTCGGCAGCGGCGTGGTGGGTGTCGGAGCCGGGCTCGTGCCGCAGGGCGTGCCGGCGGCAGCGATCTGCTGGCAGCGCTGGGCCTCGGTGCGCAGGGCGGCGACCTTGAGCTCGGCGTCGGCGAGGTCGCGCGCCGTGATGGTGTTGCCGACGGAGCCCTGCACGTCGGTGGGCAGGTCGGACACGAGCACGTCGGACTGGGACTGCACGTGCGAGAGGCGGATGGGCCCGAGGTCCTGCGAGACGCCCTGGAAGATCGCGACGTGGCCGGCGTCGGCGGCGACGTAGTACTGCTTCTGCGACCAAGCCCACGCGGCATACCCGCCGCCGGCGAGCACGGCGAGGACGAGCACGAGGCCGATGGTGCGGCGGACGACCTTCGAGCGCTTCGACCGGGTCTTGTCCTCGGCCAGCTCGAGGCCGTCGTCGTCGGGGTGCGGTCGCCCCGTGGCCTCGCGCGACAGGGCCGCCGCCTTCTCGGCCGGGCTCGTCGGGATGGCGCGCGTCCTGTTGCGCATGCGCTTGCCGGCCGCGCCGACGACCTGCGGCACGGTGGTCGGCAGGTCGTCGCCGTCGGCGTCCACGACCTCGGCGACGATGACGGTGACGTTGTCGCGGGTGCTCGCCTTGAGCGCGACCTCGATGCACCGGTCGGCGGCCTCGTCGGGCGTGCGCGCCTCGCGGAGGATCTCCTCGATGACGTCGGCGCCGACGAAGTCGGACAGCCCGTCGGAGCACATGAGGAAGCGGTCGCCGATCTTCGCCTCGCGCAGCGACGTGTCGGGCTCGTCGTCGGGCTGGCCGGTCATGACGCGGGTCACGACCGAACGCTGCGGGTGGTGACCCGCCTCGTCCTTGCTGATGCGCCCCTCGTCGATGAGCTGCTGGACGAACGAGTGGTCCTTGGTGATCTGCGAGAACGTGTCGCCGCGGAGCATGAAGGCGCGGGAGTCGCCGATGTGGGCCATCGCGAGCTTGTTGCCGGTGCGGAGCATGACGATCGTCGTGCTGCCCATGCCGGCGAGGTCGGTGTTCTCGCGCATCGCCTTGGTCAGCTTCGCGTTGGCCGAGTGCAGCGCCTCCTCGAGGAGCGGGATCGCCTGGTCGGCGGTCACGTCCTCCTCGTCGAGCGGCGCGAGCTCGCCGACGATCATCGAGCTGGCGACGTCGCCCGCTGCGTGCCCACCCATGCCGTCCGCGAGGACGAGCAGGTTGGGGCCGGCGTACCCGGAGTCCTCGTTGCGGGACTTGGGTCCCAGCCCGAGGTCTGAGCGCGCGGCGTAGCGCAGGGCGATGGCCATCGGGTCAGCCTCGCAGTTCGAGGACGGTCTTGCCGATCCGCAGGCTGGTGCCCACCTCCACGGGACGCGTGCCGGTCAGGCGGTCACGTCCGATGAAGGTGCCGTTGGTGGAGCCGAGGTCCTCGACGACCCAGCCGTCGCGGCCCGAGGGGTCGGGGTAGATGCGGCAGTGCCGCCCGGACGCGTAGTCGTCGTCGAGCACGAGGGCGCACTCGGGGTTGCGGCCGATGAGGATGCCGCCGCTGCGCAGCGGCAGCGAGGTGCCGGTGAGCGGCCCCTCGGTGACGACGAGCGTCGTCGCGGGGCCCTTGCTGCGGCCGCGGCCCCGCCAGCCCGAGCCACCGGCCGGCTCGGCGGCGGTTGCGGGAGCCGCGGCACCGGCGCCGGCAGCGGCCGGCGCGGCCGCCCGGGCCGGTGTGCGCTGACGGCTCTGCTGCTCCGCCTCCTTGCGCGCCTTGCGACGCCCCCGGCGGCTGACGGCCGTGCCGTAGATGTCGGTGCGGAGCACGCCCACGACGCTGAAGATGAAGATCCACAGCAGCGCGAGCAGACCCAGCCGCAGCAGGGTCAGGGTGAGTTCACTCATGCGTCACCGGCGCCCGGCTCGGAAGGTGGCGGACGTGCGCCCGATCGTGAGGCGGTCGCCGTCCTGGAGTCGCTGGGTGGAGATGCGCTCGCCGTTGACGAACGTGCCGTTGGTCGAGTTGAGGTCGCGGATCGAGGTGACCAGGTGCGGGCCGTCGGTCGTGACGCGGATCTCGCTGTGACGCCGCGACACACCGGGGTCGTCGATGACGATGTCGGCGGTCTCATCGCGGCCGATGGTCGTGAGGCTGCCGAGCAGCGGGTAGCGGTCGCCCCCGATGTCGAGCCACGGGCGCGCCGACGGGTTGGACCGTGGCGTGGGCCGGTGGACCGGCGGCTCGTCGATGACGGTGCCGTTCGAGGTGTGCGGGCGGGGCGCGGCACCCGGCGCCGCGGCGGGCTCGCGGCCGACCTGCTTCGCCGTCGCGGGACGCACCCGGAAGACGCCGGTCTCGAGGCCCTCGCCCTCGACGAGCTGCACCTCGAGCGGGCCGCCGGGCTGGTAGCCCTGCGAGTCGGCGTGCTCCTGGGCCGCGGCGACGAGGTCGTCGGACAGGTCGTCCTCGTAGTCACCGAGCCGCTCGTAGTCGGTCTGGCTCAGCTCGATCGTGTAGAGGTTGGGCACCATGGCCCGGCCGTGGCCGAGCAGGGCCGCTCGGTCGTCCATGGCGCGGCGGATCGCGGAGGCGATCTCGACCGGCTGGACCTCGGACTTGAACGCCTTGGCGAAGGCACCGTGGACAGCCTTGGCGAGACCGTGCTCGACACGGTTGATGATTCCCACGCCGTCTCCTCCTTCAGGTGAGCGCTCCTGCCGGGCGCTTCATCGTAACCGGGTAAGCCCCTCCTGCCCCCAACCGACGGGCCCGCGCGGCCCGTCGGGAGCCCGTTCAGAGCCCCTCTCGAGCCCTTCGCGAGCCCTTCCCGGCGCGCCGCGCCGCTGGTCGGCAGGTTTGATGTGTGACGGAAGCATGGGACGATCTCACGGGGTCCCGCGGCGGGTCCCCGCACGTGGTAGGCCAGCAAGGAGCGCTCGATGAGCAAGGACGAGACCGGAACCAACGAGGGTCAGGGCATCCCCGGCTTCTCCGCCAACAACTCCATCCCGGGTGGCTTCACCCTTCCGATCCCCACTGCGACCGCAGGAGCGGACCACGAGGACGAGGCTCCGGCCGACCCGTGGAGCTCGACGTGGGAGGACTCCTCCTGGCAGCCCGGTGACACCGGCCAGCAGCCGGCCGTCGGAGGCTCCGACACCGCTGCCGGCGGCGCCACGAACAGCTGGACCGACTCCTACGAGTACGGCGACGACTACACCTCGACCGAGTCCGCGAACGGCCACGACCAGAACGGCTCGTCCACGTCTGCGTGGGACTGGCAGCCGTCCGACCCGGGCACTTCCGGCGCGGGCCAGACCACCGACCACTGGTCGACCCTGCAGCACAACGCCGACACCGCCGCCGCGTCGGAGGAGGAGTACTCCGGCTGGACGCCCGCCGGCGCCTCCACCTCCACGAACTCCACGAGCGACACCTCCGCCGCGTCGTCCGCCCAGCCCCGGCACTACGGCACCGACCACAGCGCGGCCCAGCAGGCGTATGCCGCCCGGCCGGCGGTCGACCCCGACGTGGCCGCCGCAGCCGCCGAGGGCTACACGAGCAGCGACACGGCATACGACATCACCCCGGCTGCCCGCGAGGGCAACTCCGACCGCCCGAGCGCCGAGGACCTCATCACGGCCCGCTCCAAGGGCGAGCGTCAGAAGGTCAAGGCCAACTCCGGCCTGCGCAAGGCCTTCGGCCTCGGCCCCAGCAGCAAGGAGCTGCTCGAGCGCGACCGCATCGACCGCATCGCCCGGCCGCTCAACGGCCGCAAGACGATCATGGTCATCAACACCAAGGGCGGCGGCGGCAAGACGCTCGTCACGCTCATGCTGGCGAGCTACCTCGGTCGCTACCGCTCGGGCTCGGTGCTCGCGTGGGACAACAACGAGACCGAGGGCACGCTCGGCATGCGCGCGCCGTCGCAGAGCCACCACCGCACCGTCGTCGACCTGCTCGGCGCGCTGCCGACGATTGCCAACGACCCCAACGCCGGCACGTCCGAGCTCGAGCACTGGGTGCGCGAGCAGCGGGGTCTCTCGTTCGACGTGCTGGCCTCGGCCGACGACGACGAGGCGATGCGCATCATCGGCGAGCAGGAGTTCGAGGACCTCCACACGCAGCTGTCGCGCTTCTACCGCATGATCGTCGTCGACACCGGCAACAACCGCCTCTCGCCGAACTGGCTGGCGGCCGCCGCCCGCGCCGACATGCTCGTCTTCGCGACGTCCCTCAAGGACGACACGTCCGTCGTCGCGGCCAAGAACCTCGACGCGCTCGTGGCGATGGGCCGGGGCGACCTCGTGCGCAACGCGGTCTGCGTCATCTCGCACACGTCGGCCAAGGGCAACGACATCGGTGCTGGCGTGCACACGCGCGAGCACTTCGAGCAGTGGGTGCGCGCCGTCGTCGACATCCCCTACGACCCGATGCTCGCGCCGGGCCTGCACCTCGACCCGCTGAAGATCGCCAAGAAGACGCACGACGCGTGCATGGAGATGGCCGCCGTCGTCGTCGACGGCCTCTGAGCACCTCGGCGCTCCGGCCGTTCCGAGCGGGTATGCCGTCCGCGTGGCCCTTCTCGCGCTGACCGGTGCGGCCGGGCGCATCGCGACGGCCATCCGGCCGCGGCTGCGCGCCGCCGGCCACCGGCTCGTGCTCTGCGAGGCTCCGAGCGTCCCCGTCGCGGACGTCGACGGGGCCCTCGAGCGCGTCGTCCGCTGCGACCTGCGCGACGTCGAGGCGCAGGCCGAGGCGTTCGCCGGCGCCGAGCTTGTCGTCCACCTCGGCGCGTACTCGGACGAGCAGTCGTGGGCCGAGCTGCTCTCGGTGAACATCGATGGCACGCGTGCCGTCTGCGAGGCCGTGCGGCTGGCCGGGGTGCCACGGCTGCTGCTCGCCAGCTCGGTGCACGCGGCCGGGTTCGTGCCCGTCGACTCGGCCTCGCTGCGGGACGGCATGCCGCTCCCCGCGCCCGACACGTACTACGGCGTGACCAAGGCGACCCTCGAGGCGCTCGGGGCGCTGTATGCCGCCCGGTTCGGCCTCACCGTCGTCAGCGCCCGCATCATGACCTTCGCCGAAGCCGCGGACGGGCAGCCCTCCCGGTGCTGCTGGCTCTCGCCCGACGACATGACCCGGCTGGTGCTCGCAGCGCTCACCACCGACGCCACCGGCCACCACGTCGTGTGGGGCGTCTCACGCAACACGCACCGGCTCGTCGACCTGGCGCCGGGACTGGCGATCGGCTTCGACCCGCAGGACGACGCGGAGGCGTACGTGCCTGACGGCGGTTCGGAGCAGGGCGGACCGGAGTCGCGGTCGGGGCTGCTGGGCGGCGGGTTCACGAGGCCCGACTACCGCCTCGGTGAGCCGCACGGGGGTTGCTGACCGGCCCGCCGCGTACGCCAGACGGGACGTCGCGTGTCCCGGTTTGGTGATCTGGCGGGGGATGCACCACACTGTCTCCTTGTCACGCGCGAGTGGCGGAACGGCAGACGCGCTGGCTTCAGGTGCCAGTGTCCGAAA
>CBHRRQ010000124.1:0-11636 GCA_966081555.1 uncultured Terrabacter sp. | reverse complement strand
TGCAACAACACGTGCACCTTCTGCATCGTGCCGAGCCTGCGTGGCAAGGAGCAGGACCGCCGTCCGGGCGAGATCCTCGCCGAGATCGAGGCGCTCGTGGCGCAGGGCGTGGTCGAGGTGACCCTGCTCGGGCAGAACGTCAACACCTACGGCGTCGAGTTCGGCGACCGCCTCGCGTTCGGCAAGCTGCTGCGCGCCTGTGGCGAGATCAAGGGGTTGGAGCGGGTCCGCTTCACCAGCCCGCACCCGGCGGCGTTCACCGAGGACGTCATCCTCGCCATGGCCGAGACGCCGAACGTCATGCCGAGCCTGCACATGCCCCTGCAGTCCGGCTCCGACAAGGTGCTCAAGGACATGCGCCGCTCCTACCGCAGCACGAAGTTCCTCGGCATCATCGAGAACGTCCGGCGCCACATCCCCGACGCCGCGATCACGACCGACCTCATCGTCGGCTTCCCGGGTGAGACCGAGGAGGACTTCCAGGGCACGCTCGACGTCGTGCGGGAGTCCCGCTTCTCCAGCGCCTTCACCTTCCAGTACTCGATCCGGCCCGGCACCCCCGCGGCGACGATGGAGCACCAGGTGCCCAAGGCGGTCGTGCAGGAGCGCTTCGACCGCCTCATCGCGCTCCAGGAGGAGGTCAGCTGGGCCGAGAACCGCACCCTCGAGGGGCGCGAGGTCGAGGTGCTCGTGGCCCCCTCCGAGGGCCGCAAGGACTCCGAGACCAAGCGCCTGTCGGGTCGGGCCCGCGACAACCGGCTCGTGCACTTCGCGGTGCCCGAGGGCGTCGAGGTGCCGCGCCCCGGCGACATGGTCACCGTTGCCGTGACGTACGGCGCGCCGCACCACCTCGTGGCGGACTCCGGCATCGAGGGTGGCACGTATGCCGTCCGGCGCACTCCGGGCGGCGACGCGTGGGCGGCGCTGCAGGACGCCCCGCAGGGCACCGGCAAGCCGGCCGTCAGCCTCGGTATGCCGTCGATCGGTCGTCCGGCGGCCGCGCCGGTCGCGCCCGGGTGCTCGATCGCCTGAGCCGGTTCGGGGCCACCCGGCCCCTCGTGCTTGACTTGGCGCATGACTGTGCGCCCCATCGTCATCACCGGTGAGCCCGTCCTGCACCGTTCGGCTGCCCTCGTGACCGAGTTCGACGAGGACCTCCGGACCCTCGTCGAGGACATGTACGAGACGAATGTCGCCGCCAACGGCGTCGGGCTGGCCGCGCCGCAGGTGGGGGTCGGGCTGCGGGTGTTCATCTGGAAGATGGCCAACGAGGACGGCGTGCCCGAGCAGGGCCACGTCATCAACCCGACCGTCACGACGTCGAAGATCCCGCAGGAGCGGCCCAACCCCGACGAGGAGACGGAGGGGTGCCTCTCGGTGCCGGGCGAGGCGTTCCCGCTCAAGCGCGCCGACCGCGCGCACGTCGTGGGTCTCGACCTGGACGGCAACCGCGTCGAGTTCGACGCGACCGGCTGGTTCGCGCGGTGCATGCAGCACGAGTACGACCACCTCAACGGAACGCTCTACGTCGACCGGCTCGACGAGCGCCAGTCCAAGAAGGCGCGCAAGGCCGTCAAGCGCAACGGCTGGGGCAAGCCCGGCAGCTCGTGGCACCCCGGGGTCGACCGTGACCCCTTCGGCCACGACGAGGACCAGAGCGACGAGCACGCCGACGAGCTCATCGGCTGAGCGTCGCCGGTGGACCACCGCGTGACGCACGCCTGCCTGCGAGGGCGAGGGTGAGCACCGTGCCCGCGACCGACCGGGTCGCGCCCATCGTGGCCGTCGTCGGTGCCACCGCCACGGGCAAGTCCGACCTCGCGCTCGACCTGGCCGAGCGCCTGGGCGGCGAGGTCGTCAACGCCGACGCCATGCAGTTCTACCGAGGCATGGACATCGGCACCGCCAAGCTGCCCGTCGCCGAGAGGCGGGGTATCGCGCACCACCAGCTCGACGTCCTCGACGTCACCGAGGACGCCAGCGTCGCCGCCTACCAGGAAGCCGCCCGGGCCGACTTCGCGGCCATCACCGACCGCGAGCACCGGCCGGTGCTCGTCGGAGGCTCCGGCCTCTACGTCAGGGCCGCTCTCGACCGGCTCGAGATCCCCCCGACCGACCCGGCGGTGCGGGCCCGGCTCGAGGCGGAGGCGGAGGAGGTGGGCGGTGACCTCCTGCACGCGCGGCTCAGGGCTGTCGACCCGCACGCAGCCGCGACGATCCTCCCGGGCAACGTGCGACGTGTCGTGCGGGCTCTCGAGGTCGTCGAGCTGACCGGTCGACCGTTCAGCGCCTCGATGCCGAAGCGCGAGCTGCTCTCTCCCGCGGTGCTCCTCGGTCTGCGCGTCGACCGGCAGGTGCTCGACGAGCGCATCGAGCAGCGCGTGGACCGCATGTGGGAGCAGGGCCTGCGCGGCGAGACCGAGACGCTGCTGGGCCGAGGTCTCAGGCAGGGGGTGACCGCGAGCCGGGCCATCGGCTACAGCCAGGCGATCGCCGTCATCGACGGGCAGCTCGACGAGGTCGAGGCGAGGCTCGACACGGCACAGGCCACCCGCCGCTACGCCCGCCGGCAGGAGTCGTGGTTCCGCCCCGACCCGCGCATCGTGTGGCTCGACGCGCTCGCCGACGACCTGCTGGACCAGGCGCTGGAGGCGGTCGGCGCGGCTGGTGCGAGGGCGGCGCACGGCATACCGGAGAATGGCTGACATGACGCGCTTCGCCAAGGGCCACGGCACCGAGAACGACTTCGTCCTCGTCCCCGACCTCGAGGGCTCGCTCGAGCTCACGCCGGCCCAGGTGCAGCGCATCGCCGACCGCCACGCCGGGCTCGGGGCCGACGGCGTCATCCGGGTGGTGCGCACCGCGCACGCCACCGACGAGGCCGTCCGCGCACAGGCTGCCGAGGCCGAGTGGTTCATGGACTACCGCAACGCGGACGGCTCGCTCGCCGAGATGTGCGGCAACGGCACCCGGGTCTTCGCCGAGTTCCTCCGCCGCGAGGGGCTGGCGTTCGGGTCCAGCTTCTCGATCGCCACCCGCGCCGGCGTCAAGACGGTGCGCGTCGTCGAGCATGGGTATGCCGTGGACCTCGGTCCGTGGCGTCTCGCCGACGAGGAGGGCGCGCGCCGCGACGGCTTCGACATCATGGTGCGCCCGCGGCACGGCAAGCCCGTGCCCGCGCTGTCGCTCGACCTGGGCAACCCGCACGCGGTGGTGATGCTTCCCGAGGGGATCGCCCTCGAGAACCTCGACCTGTCCGAGGCCCCGCAGCTGCACCCCGAACCGGCCGACGGCGCCAACGTCGAGTTCGTCCGGGCCGTCGGACCGGGCCACATCGAGATGCGCGTCCACGAGCGCGGCGTCGGCGAGACCCGGTCGTGCGGCACGGGCGCGGCAGCGGCTGCCCTCGCGACCCGCTTCTGGTCGGGCGTCGAGGACCTCAGCCCGTGGACCGTCGACGTGCCGGGCGGTCGCCTGACCGTGACGCCGCTCCCGGGTCAGCGCGTCGAGCTGGCTGGCCCGGCCGCCCTCGTCGCCGACGGCGACTTCCCCCTCTGAGCCCGGCGCCCCGCCGGTCGGTCGGTCGACGCCGCGGCGCCCGCACCGCCCGTCCCGTCCGGGGCCGCGGGGTCGGTGCCGGCGAGCCGGTGGCCCTCGAAGAGCGGCCCGCCGTGGCGGGCCAGCACCTCGTCGGCGAAGGCGAGCAGGAGCGACACGTCGCCTGCCGCCGCCGTGACGAGCGCCTGCTCGTGCCGGGCGGCCCAGCCGTTGCCCTCGGTGCCGTCCGCATTGCGCCCGGCGCCTGCGCCGGCCTCGCCGGTCCCGTCGCCCTGCAGCCGGTCGAGGTCGGCGAGCTCGCGAGCCACCCACTTGCCCCGGCCCCACCAGTGCCCTGAGCCCCGCAGCAGCAGCCGCGCACTCTCGTCGGCGAGCAGGGTCGCGCTCACCAGGCGCTCGTGGGCGTCATGCGCGTGGGTGACGTCGTCGAGCAGGTCCGTGACGGCATACCGCAGGGTGGCGAGGTCGTCGACCGAGAGCCGCGCCGGACCCTCGGCGAGAAGGGCGCGGGCCGTGGCCTGCCAATGGGCGCCGCCGCCGTCGGTGTCGCGCAGCAGCACGGAGCGCCCGACGAGGCGCGGCATCGTCGGGCGACCCGCACGCACGTCCTGTCGCAGGTAGTGCCCGAGCGAGGTGTCGGTGTGCACGAAGAGCTCGACGGGCCAGCCCCGGAACCGTCGCGAGTCGCGGTAGGGCGCCGGCGGCCCGCCGAGGAGCACCGTGACGTCGAGGTCAGAGCCCGGGGTCGCCGACCCGAGCACCACGCTGCCGCCGAGCCAGGCGGCCCGGGCCTCGGGGAACCACAGCTCGACGAGGGCTCTGGCGTCGTCGGCGGCCTCCGTGGGCTCAGGCACGGCGGACCTCGAGGATGCGGAAGGCCTTCGCCGACGACAGGCGCGTGCAGACCAGGCCCCAGTCCTGCGCGTTGAGCCACTTCTGCAGCGAGTCGGAGCCGAGATGCTTCTGCACGACGAGGTACGCGACGCCGTCGTCGGAGAGGCGGGGCAGCCACCGCTCGAGCAGGGCATGCAGGGCCGCCTTGCCGACGTGGATGGGCGGGTTGGACCAGATCGTCGCGAAGCGGACGTCGCTCGGCACGTCGTCGGGCTCGCAGAACGTGACCGAGCCGACCCCCGCTGCTGCCGCGTTGGTGCGAGCCAGGTCGAGCGAACGGCGGTTGACGTCGACGCCCCAGACGCGCGCGGCGGGGGAGCGCAGCGCCAGGGCGAGGGAGATCGGCCCCCAGCCACACCCGATGTCGAGCAGGTCACCGGTGGGGCTCGGGTCCGGCACCCCCGCCAGGAGGACCGCGGTGCCCGGGTCGAGGCGGTCGGGGGAGTAGACGCCCCGCGCCGTCGTCAGCGTGAGACGGCGGCCCTCGAGGGCCACCTCGATGCTGCGCCGCTCCTCCGGCGTGGCCGGCTCGGCGCTGAAGTAGTGGTCGGTCGGCTCGCTCATCACGGCCACCGTATCGGCGTGCGTGCGGTGGCGCCCCACCTGCTCCCGCGGCCGGCCGTCAGCCCCGTCGCCGCTCGGCGAGAGCAGCCCACGACCTGACCCAGCGGCTCGGCGCCGCGAGGACCCCCGCGACGAGAGCGCCCCACCAGAGGGCCTCGCCCCGCCAGCTCAGCGCACCGGCGACGTCCACGCCGAGGAGCACGAGGGCGACGAGTCCAGACACCACGAGGGTCAGGTCGGGACGTCCGACTCGGCGGTGCAGCAGCGACCGGAGCGACGCCACCCCGAACGACAGCCCGCGCCACACGCCTCTGAACCGTCCGGTCACGCGACCGGGCACCGGGACGAAGCACGCGTCGATGAGGCCGGCCTCCACCTGCTCCGTCGTGCACGTGCGCGCCCGCAGCATCGCGTCACCCCGTTGCCACGCGTACGGCGTGGATGCCAGGCCGGCGACTCCGATGACGAGCAGGACGACGCAGCCGCACCACACGAGAAGGCCTCGTGCCGAACGTCCGGGCCTGCCGGCAGCGCCGTCCGAGGCGTTGCGACGCGCCCAGTGGTCGACGACCGCGCTCGGGAGGCGCTCCGACCCGTCGTCCCTGACCCCCGGCACGCGGTCACCGTACCGCCACCGGGCACAAACGAGTGGCCCGTGGCGTTGGACCTTTGGGACCATAGGGAGAACATGACGAGCAACCACAGCAACCACACCAGCGACTCCGCTCGCGGCACCGACCGCGAGCGCGACCTGTTCGGCACCCGCGCCACGGCGCTGGCTGCTGACGACCTCGACACCGACGGGACCGAGCTCCCCCTCTACGACGGCGACCAGTTCGAACGCGAGGAGCGTGCGGCGCTCCGCCGCGTCCAGGGCCTCTCGACCGAGCTCGAGGACATCACCGAGGTCGAGTACCGCCAGCTGCGCCTCGAGCGCGTCGTGCTGGCCGGCGTCTGGACCGAGGGCAGCGCCGAGGACGCCGAGAACTCGATCCGCGAGCTCGCGGCGCTCGCCGAGACCGCCGGCTCGACCGTGCTCGAGGGCGTCATCCAGCGGCGCCAGCGGCCCGACCCTGCCACCTGGCTCGGCAAGGGCAAGGCCGTCGAGCTGCGTGACATCGTCGTCGCCGAAGGCGCCGACACCGTCATCTGCGACGGCGAGCTGGCGCCCAGCCAGCGACGCGCGCTCGAGGACGTCGTCAAGGTGAAGGTCATCGACCGCACCGCCCTGATCCTCGACATCTTCGCCCAGCACGCGAAGAGCCGCGAGGGCCGCGCGCAGGTGGAGCTGGCCCAGCTGCAGTACCTGCTTCCCCGCCTCCGTGGCTGGGGTGAGTCGATGTCCCGGCAGGCCGGTGGACGGGTCGCCGGCGGTGAGGGCATCGGCTCGCGTGGCCCCGGTGAGACGAAGATCGAGCTCGACCGGCGCCGCATCAACACGAAGATCGCCAAGCTCCGCCGTGACATCAAGGGCATGAAGACGAGCCGCGACACGCGACGCCAGTCGCGCCGCGTCGGTGGCGTCCCGTCGGTCGCGATCGCCGGCTACACCAACGCCGGCAAGAGCTCGCTGCTCAACCGGCTCACCGGTGCGGGCGTGCTCGTCGAGAACCAGCTCTTCGCGACCCTCGACCCCACCGTGCGCCGCACCGAGACCGAGGACGGCCGCGTCTACACGCTGGCCGACACCGTCGGGTTCGTGCGAAGCCTGCCGCACCAGCTCGTCGAGGCGTTCCGGTCGACGCTCGAGGAGGTCGGCGACTCCGACCTGCTCCTGCACGTCGTCGACGGCTCGCACCCCGACCCGGAGGGCCAGATCACGGCCGTCCGCGGCGTGCTCGCCGAGGTGGGTGGCGACCAGATCAAGGAGATCATCGTCGTCAACAAGGCCGACATCGCCGACCCGGAGGTGCTCGACCGACTGCGCCGGCACGAGAAGCACTGCGTGACCGTGTCGGCGCGCACGGGTGAGGGCCTCGCCGAGCTGCGGGCGCTCATCGCCGACGAGCTGCCGAAGCCCGACATCGAGGTCGAGGTGCTCGTGCCCTACGACCGCGGCGACCTCGTCTCGCGCCTGCACGACGAGGCCGAGATCCTCGAGAGCGAGCACGTCGCCGACGGCACCCGGGTGCGCGCGAAGGTCACGCCCGAGATCGAGGCCGACCTGACGGCATACGTCGTCGTCGCGAGCTGAGCGACCCGGGCGCCGCGCCACGGCCCCTGACGACACGACGCCCGGCGGGTCACCCGCCGGGCGTCGGTGCTGTCGGAAAGGATGGGGCCATGGCCCTCGAGATCCCCTGCCCCTACTGCGGCACGCAGATGTACGCCGAGCAGGCGCACAACCGCTGCCCCGCGTGCCTCTACATCGAGCCGTGCTGCGACGGCGCCCCGCAGGCCGTCTGCGAGACGCGGGCCCCCGAACGCCAGGCGCAGTGACCCCGACTGAACCGTCGGGCGACTGGATCACGACCGACCGGGTCCTCCTGCGTCGTCCTCGACCCGACGACCTCGACGACTACGTGCGGCTGCACACCGACCCCCGCACCTACGCCCACGCCCCGGCGAGCATGCCCACCGCCGAGCGGTGCCGCGAACGGCTCGCGGCCGACCTGGCCGACTGGGAGTCCTCGACGCTCGGGTATGCCGCCGTCGTCTACCGCGCGACGGGCGAGGTGATCGGGTGGGCGGGCCTGCGCCACAAGGACTCCGACGGGAGCGCCCTCAACCTCTACTACCGGCTCGCGCACGACCGGCTGGGTTCGGGCCTCGGGAGGGAGATCTCGCGTGCTCTCGTGGCGTGGGGCATCGAGCACCGCCCCGAGGCCGTCGTGACGGCGATGGTCGACACCGCCAACACCGCGTCGCTGCGCACGGCGACCCGCGCCGGCCTCGTCCGGGTGGGCACCAGGTCGACCACGGACGACATCGAGGCAGAGCCGATGATGTACTTCGAGGCACCGGTGGTGCGAGTGGTGCCGGACGAGAGCCTCGACAGCGTCCGCGAGGTCGTCGTCGACCTCTGGGCACGGGTCAACGACGCCGGAGGCTCCGTCGGCTTCCTGCCGGGGGCTCCGTGGGCCGATGTCGCCGCTGCGCTCGACCTGCATCTCGACGACGTGCGCGCCGGGCGTTCGCTCCTGTGCGTGCTCGCCGACCCGGGCGCCGAGGCCGGGACGGGCGAGCCGGGGGAGCCCGTCGACGGCCGGGAGGGTGCGGGGCTTTCCGCGCGCCTGCGTGGCCTGGGCTTCTGGGAGCACTCGCGCGGCTTCCCGTACGCCCACGTGGCCGGCCTCAAGCGGCTCATGGTCGATCCCGAGGCGCAGGGCAGGAACCTCGGCCGCATCCTGCTCGGTGGCATGGTCGGCATCGCGCGCCGCGACCTGCCGTGGGTCGAGCTGCTCCGGCTCGACTACCGCGACGGGCTCGGTCTCGGCGAGTTCTACGCGAAGGCCGGCTGGGCCGAGGTGGGACGGGTGCCGAAGGGCCTGCGGCTGAGCGCGACCGACTACCGCGACGACGTCGCCATGGCCCGTCGCGTCGACGGCGGCCCGCTCCGCTGAGCAGCAGGGCGCCGGTCAACGGAGCGGGCCGGCCCGACGCCGTCAGGACAGTCCCGTGGTCGAACCGTCCTCGCGGAGGTCGATCCGTTCGGCGTTGGGAGACTTCGGCAGTCCGGGCATGGTCCGCATGTCGCCGCAGATCGCGTAGACGTAGCCGGCTCCCACGGCGGCCCGGACCTCACGCACAGGCAGCCGCCAGCCGGTCGGGGCCCCCTTGCGCGTCGGGTCCGACGAGATCGACAGGTGCGTCTTGGCGATGACGACGGGCAGGTTGCCGAAGCCGAGGCGCTCGTACTCCTTCAGGGCCTTCGCGGCAGCAGGACTGACGTCGATGCCGTCGGCGCCGTAGATCTCGGTGGCGACCGCCTCGATCTTCTCGGTGAGCGGGAGGTCGAGGGGATAGAGGAACCGGAAGTCCGAAGGCTCGCGGGCTGCCTCGACGACGGCACGGGCCAGCTCTCGGGCGCCGGCCCCGCCGTCGGCGACGTGGGTGGTGACCGCGCAGCGCACGCCGAGCTCGTCGCACAGGGCGCGCACCACCTCGTGCTCCGAGTCGTGGTCGGTCGGGAAGGCGTTGACGGCGACGACGGGGCGGATGCCGAAGCGCTGGATGATCTCGATGTGCTTGCGCAGGTTCGGCAGGCCCGCCGTGACCTCCTGAGGGTCCTCGTCGAGCAGGCCCTCGGGCAGCGGCCGGCCGGGCTTGATCGTCCAGTGCCCGGAGTGGGCCTTGAGCGCGCGCACCGTGACCACGAGGACCGCCGCGTCCGGGACGAGGCCGCTGACCCGGCACTTGACGTCGAAGAAGCGCTCCGCACCCATGTCGGCGCCGAAGCCGGCCTCGGTGATGACGTAGTCGCTGCCGCGCACCCCGACGAGGTCGGCGATGACCGACGACGTGCCGGTGGCGATGTTGCCGAACGGGCCGCAGTGCACGATGGCCGGCCCACCCTCGAGGGTCTGCAGCAGGTTGGGCTTGAGGGCGTCCCGGAGGATCACCGCCATCGCGCCTGCTGCGCCGAGGTCGTCGGCGGTGACGCTCTTGCCCTCCGTCGTGTACGCGACCACGATCCGCCCGAGCCGCAGCCGGAGGTCCTCGAGCGAGGTGGCCAGCGTCAGCAGCACCATGACCTCGCTGGCCGCGGTGATGTCGAAGCCGGTCTGGCGCACGAGCCCGTCGTCGCGCGAGCCGATGCCCACGATGACGGTGCGCAGCGCCCGGTCGTTGACGTCGAGCACCCGGCGCCACGTGATGTTGCGGACGTCGATGCCGAGCTTGTTGCCCTGGTGCAGGTGGTTGTCGACCATCGCCGCCAGCAGGTTGTGCGCGGCCGTCACCGCATGGAAGTCGCCCGTGAGGTGCAGGTTGAGACGCTCCATGGGGACGACCTGGCTGTAGCCGCCTCCGGCCGCGCCGCCCTTGATGCCGAAGGTGGGACCCATCGACGGCTGGCGCAGGCACACCACGGCCCGGCTGCCCGTGCTCGCGAGCGCCTGCGCGAGCCCGACCGACGTCGTCGTCTTCCCCTCCCCGAGCGGGGTCGGCGTCATCGCCGTGACGACGACGTACCTCGCGCGGTGCTGCTGCGTCCGCTCGTCGAGCACGCCGAGGTCGATCTTGGCGACGTCGCGTCCCCAGGGTTCCAGGTGGTCCTCGCCGACGCCGAGGTCGGCGGCCACCTCGACGAGCGGACGCAGGGTCGCCGCGGTCGCGATGTCGAGGTCGGTGGGCATCTTTGCGCTCATACCTCGATGGAACTCCTGACAGGCCGACCGCGGGGGCGATCGGCGCAGGAGGTTGCGTGACGTCGGTCCCACCAGCGGCACAGCCGAGTGCCGGCTCCCGACCGCGGGGGGAGGTCGGGAACCGGCACCCGTCTCCCGCCCGTCACCTGGGGGGAGGAGCCCGTGGGGGAGGGCGAGAGGAGTGCCGGGGAGGGCCGAGCTCAGAGGGGCCGAGCTCGCACGTCGAGCGTCAGGGAGGGTGAGCGCTGCACGACCTGCGCCGGGCAACCCGGGAGGGACCGGGACGGACCGGCGAGCGACCTCGTTCCTGTCGAGCCGGCTGTCTGACTCGGCGAAGGACGTCCGTCGGGGACGTGACCATCGCGTGCAGTCCCTCGAGGTCGAGCGGGGCGTCAGCATCACTGACACCTTCAGGGTAGGGCGGGCGGGAGGCTCGCAGTCACTGTCCCTTGGTACTAGTACCGGGCCCCGAACGGGTTCAGGCGAGTCGGCATCGCTCGCCTCCGGCAACTCACGGGGGACACCGCGCACGGGCAGCCTGCCGGGCGGCATACGCTTTCCCGATGGCCCAGCGACCCGCGCTCGACGAACTCCTCCACGCCGCGGTGTCGGGGGTCGGTGGCGCCGAGCGTCCCGGCCAGGTCGAGATGGCGCGAGCCGTGGCGAAGGCCGTCGAGAGCGGCGAGCACCTGCTCGTGCAGGCCGGCACGGGCACCGGCAAGTCCCTGGCCTACCTCGTGCCCGCCGTCGCGCACGCCTTCGAGGCCGGCAAGCCGGCGGTCGTCGCGACCGCCACGCTCGCCCTGCAGGGGCAGATCGTCGACCGCGACATGCCGCGCGTCGCCGATGCCCTCGCGCCCGTGCTCGGGCGGCGGCCGACCTACGCCCTGGTCAAGGGCCGCCGCAACTACGTGTGCCTCAACAAGCTGGAGGGCGGCTTCCCCGACGACGAGGACGGGCTGCTCTCGGTCGGGCAGGTCGACGCGGGCGTCGGCCGTCTGGGTCAGGAGGTGGTGCGGCTGCGGGAGTGGGCCTCGACCACCGACTCGGGCGACCGCGACGAGCTGGTCCCGGGCGTCTCGGAGCGGGCCTGGCGCCAGGTGTCCGTGTCGGCACACGAGTGCATGGGCGGCAAGTGCCCGCTCGTCGCCGAGTGCTTCGTCGAGCGGGCCCGGGCCGCGGCCCAGGACGTCGACGTCGTCGTCACCAACCACTCGTTCATGGCCATCGACTCCTTCGAGGGTCGCCAGATGCTGCCCGAGCACGACGTGCTCGTCGTCGACGAGGCCCACGAGCTCGTCGACCGGGTCA
>CBHRRQ010000123.1:0-11742 GCA_966081555.1 uncultured Terrabacter sp. | reverse complement strand
GAGTCGATGACGCGCTCCTCGCCGAAGTCCTTCTGCAGGCCCTCGGTGATGCGGAAGACGCCACCGAGCTTGCCGATGTCCTCACCGATGAGCACGACCTTCGAGTCGGCCTCCATGGCCTTGCGCAGGCCGTTGGTGATGCTCTTGCCGAGGGTGACCTTCTCGAGTGCCATCAGTTCGCCTCCTCGAAGCTCGCCTTGTAGGCAAGGTAGGCGGCACGCTCCGCCTCCATGACGGGGTGGTCCTCGGCATAGATGTGGTCCCACATCGTCTCGCCGGCCATCGTCTCCATGGTGACGCAGCCCTCACGCAGCTCCGCGGCGAAGCGGTCGGCCTCCTCGTCGACGCCGGCGAAGAACGCCTCGTCGGCCATGCCCTCGTGTGCCAAAAGGGTCTTGAGGCGCAGGATCGGGTCGCGGAACTTCCACTCCTCGACCTCGGCCGAGACGCGGTACTTCGTCGGGTCGTCGGCCGTGGTGTGGGCGCCCATCCGGTACGTGTAGGCCTCGATGAGCAGCGGGCCGTTGCCGTTGCGGGCCTCGTCGAGGCAGTGCTGCGTCACGGCATACGTGGCCAGGATGTCGTTGCCGTCGACACGCACGCCGGGGAAGCCGAAGCCGCGGGCGCGCTGGAAGAGCGGGATGCGGGTCTGCTTCTCGACGGGCTCGGAGATGGCCCACTGGTTGTTCTGGCAGAAGAATACGACCGGCGCGTCGAAGCTCGCCGCGTAGACGAACGCCTCGTTGACGTCACCCTGCGAGGAGGCGCCGTCGCCGAAGTAGCAGATGACGGCGGTGTCGCGGTCGGGGTCGCCCGTGCCGACGTTGCCGTCCATGCGCACGCCCATGGCGTAGCCGGTGGCGTGCAGCGCCTGGGCGCCGATCACGATCGTGTAGAGGTGGAAGTTGTTCTCCTGCGGGTCCCACCCGCCCTGGCTGACGCCGCGGAAGAGCTGCAGCGAGCTCTGCGGGTCCATGCCGCGCACGAAGCCGACGCCGTGCTCGCGGTAGGTCGGGAAGACGAAGTCGTGCGGCTTGAGCGCGCGGCCGGAGCCGACCTGGGCCGCCTCCTGGCCGAGCAGGCTGGGCCACAGGCCGAGCTCGCCCTGACGCTGGAGCGCATAGCCCTCGGCGTCGAGACGACGGATCAGGACGAGGTCGCGGTAGAAGCTCCGCAGGTCCTCGGGTGTCAGGTCCGCGACGTACTTGTCGTAGTCGGGGTGGGACACGCGCTGACCTTCGGGGGTCAGCAACTGGATCATGTCCGGGCCACCGTCGCCGACCGCGGGGGTCGGCTCGTGCAGCTCGGCGACAACCTTGTCGCTCACGTGGGGCTCCTTCGCCGGTGAGACCGGCCTACTCGTTCGGCCCGCAAACGGGGGTCACCCGCTGTCGGCTTCTGGGGGGCGCAGAGCCGCCGTTCGTGACGACGGACACGTGCTTGGTCCTCGACCCGGAACTTACCGGAGAGCCCTGCGAATCTCACAATGCGGGACGGTCGGGCGACCGGCGTGGACGGCCCGAGCACGTATGCCGCCCTGTCTGGGGCGGGGGTCGGTGCGGGGTCGGCTGCGGGCCGGGTGCGTTCAGCGGCGGGTGCCCCACGACCAGGCGGGGGTCGTGAGCAGTCCCTGGCCCTGCACGAAGGTCTCGCCGAGGTCCTTGGCCAGGGTGATGCCGCGGGCGGGTGAGCCGAGACCGACCGGGGCGTCGTCCTCGTCGTCGAGGTCGACGACGCCGAGCTCGTCGATGAGGGTGCGGGAGTGGGAGACGACCATGACCTGGCTGCGCTCGGCGGCGGCACGGATGAGGCGCGCGAGGGGCGCGAGCAGGTCGGGGTGGAGCGACGTCTCGGGCTCGTTGAGCACCATGAGCGGCGGCGGGTCGGGGGTGAGCAGCGCAGCGACGAGCAGCAGGTAGCGCAGGGTGCCGTCGGAGAGCTCGGCCCCGGACAGTGGGCGCAGCATGCCGGGCTGGTGCAGCGCGACGTCGAAGCGGCCGCCCTCGACGACGACGTCGAGGATCGCCCCGTCGAAGGCGTCGGCGACGGCCCGGTCGAGCGCGCGGTCGCCCTGCTCCCGGATGGTCTGGAGCGCCGCTGCGAGGTCGCGCCCGTCGTCGGCGAGCACGGGCGTACGGGTGCCGACCTGGGGCGTACGGGCTGGTGCGCCGGCGTCGGCCCGGAACCCGTCGTAGAAGCGCCAGCCCCGGATCATGCGGCGCACGCGCAGCAGCTCGGGCGCCCGCTCGGGATCGGCGAGCTCGGTGAGCATGCTCTCCCACGGCCGCAGCGAACGGGTGAGCTCGGTCCAGCCCGGTCGACTGCGCCGGCTGCTGGTGGACCGGGCGCCCGGGCCGCCCGAGGGCGTGGGGTCGCGGTAGGCGGCGCGCGACCCGGTGCGCGAGCCGGGCGCCTCGACCGGGTCGGACTCCCACTCGGCCGACTCGTCGTCGCCGTCGCTGCCGCCCCACGCCTCACCCCATTCGTCGTCGCCGTCGAGCGTCGCGCGGGTCTCGCCGACGCCCCACCGGCGACGCACCCGCACCGACCCGGGGCGCATGACCGGCCCCGACCACACGACCTCGCGCTTGATCTCGGGGTCGCGCAGGAACGCGGACGCCGAGGCTGCGTCGGCGCCCGACGACTGTTGGGGCAGGCCGAGGTCGACGAGGTAGCCGAAGTCGTCGGACGCGAACCCCATCTGCAGGCTGATCGGCCCCTTGCGCCGGGTGCCCTGGACGGCATGGCCGCGGTCACGAGCACCACCGAGCGTCGCGGGGCCCGCCCAGAGCGCCGACTGCAGCCCGCCCTCCCGGGCGAGCGTGCCGATGACGTCGCCGCGACCACAGCCGGCGAGCAGTCGAAGGGAGCGGTAGAGGCTCGACTTGCCGCTGCCGTTGGCGCCGGTGACGACGTCGAGCCCGTGGAGCGGCACGACGACGTCGCGCAGCGACCGGTAGCCCGAGACGGCGACGGCGGTGAGCATGACCCGACGCTATGCCGCAGGGCCGACATCCGTGGTCGACATCCGTGGTCGACATCCGGGGCCGCCATCCGATAACGGACCTGCTTGCGGCCGCCTTCCCGGCCGGCGCGCACCGGTCAGCTGGTGATCCGACGCCGTGCGACGACGACGAGCATCGCGATGACGGCGAGAGCGGTGAGTGCTCCCGCAGCCGGGAGGAACAGCGCCACTGCGGTCCGTTCGATCTCGAGGGTGCCGAGGTCAACCGTCGCGAACCAGCCGAAGGACGCTGAGCCGCTGCCCGCGAAGGCAACGGCCAGGGCCGCGAGCGCCGCCACGGCGAGTGCCGTCGCCACCACGAGAGGGCGACGAGGCACTGCGCCGCCCCCTTGCGCAGCGGCGCCGCGCGCGCTCGCCGCGATCCACAGCACGCCGGACGCCAGCAGCAGCAGCGGCGCGACCCGGCGGAGCAAAGACAACACCCTCAGGCGTCGACCTCGGAACCGCTCCCGTCGCCACCGGCTCCAGCCGACCAGGCGGGGAGCTGCTGCAACGACCAGCGGTTGCCGTCGGGGTCGGAGAAGTAGACGAAGCGGCCCCACGGCTGCTCGTCGACCTCGGACGCCTCGACACCCCGGCCCACGAGCTCGGCGCGTACGGCGTCAGCGTCGGCGACGACCATCTGCAGGTTGTCCAGGCCACCGGGAACCATCTGGGTCAGGCCCTTGCCGATGGCGATCGAGCAGGCTGAGCCCGGCGGCGTCAGCTGCACGAATCGGACCTCGTCACTCACCGTGTAGTCGTGGTCGGCGTTGAAGCCCACCCGCTCGACGTAGAACTCCTTGGCCCGGTCGACATCGGTCACCGGCACCGCCACCAGCTCGAGCTTCATGTCCATGACGGCACGCTAGCCCCGACCACCGACGCCGCGCGGCCCGAAGCGGCCACGGGTGCGGTCAGCGGCCTCCGGCGTCACGGTCGTTGGTGAAGCCGACCTGCGCGTCGTCCCGCGCCGGGTCCAGCCCGAGCGTCCGGCGCCACGCCCCGGCCACCCCCGACCCCACGGTCGCGGACACGCGCGGGAAGAAGGACGGCCCGAGCAGCAGGCACAGCGTGACGAGCAGCAGGACGACGGCGAGGGACTCCAACCAGCCCGCGACGGTCGTCACCGCTCGCACCGACGGCTGAAGCATGGCCGTCCTGTCGTCGAAGGACCACCGGGCGACCGCCGAGGACGCCACGGTGCCGAGCGCGAGCGCCGAGCCGACCGCCCCCAGCAGCTCAGTCCGCCGCCCGGGCCGCGCGGCGACGGCGACGAGCGCGACCCCGGCGAGCACCAGGACCGCCACGAGGAGCAGCAGGCGCGGGACCGGGTGCGGCCCGATGTCGTCGTCGAGCACGAGCCCGTCGGACGTGTAGCTGACGACGTCGCGACCCCACGCCCAGAAGCGCTGCTCAGAGCCACGCGTCGGGTCGCCGGTCCCGGGCCTGCGCACCGAGAGGACCAGCGTGGGCCAGACCGTCGTCGCCCCGGCCGCCACGAGGCCGAGTCCTCCCAGCGCCGCCGCAGCCACCGGAGCCGCGCGACCGCTCACTCCACCACGAGGCCCGGTCACGCCCTCACCCCCGATCGTCCTCCGCGAGCTCGACGGCCGGCGCGGAGAGGTGCTCGCCCGCGGGACGCAGGGTGCCTCTCTCCACTGCGGCCGGGCTGCTCCCTAGCGCGCGACCCGGCGGCCGGGCGGGCTCGGGTTGCTCCTGCGGCGCCGGCGCCACCGCACGGTCGAGCGTCAGGGTGAGCACCATCGCGACGACCGCACCGAGCAGCACGAGGGCCGCCACCGTCTCGAGCGACCCCGGGAGGGTCATCCGGGTGTTCACGGTGAGCCCGGCCACTCCCTGGTCGACCTCGGTGAGTGACCCGCTCAGCCTCGACCCCACCGTCGTGACGGCGCTACCGGCGAGCAGCCCCACCGCGGCGGGCGCCGCCGCCGACCCGAACCGCCGCTGCATCAGCCACAGCACCACGCAGACCGACGCTCCGGCTGCGAGGAGCACGAACACGACGAGCCCGACCCAGCTCCAGGTGTCCTGCAGCTCGACGTTCTCGACACCGGTCACCTGGACCCGCCCCCACCGCCAGTCCGACTGGCCCTTGAGCAGGGCCCCGCGCTCGCGGTCCGAGACCGACATGGTCCGCGTCGGCGCGAAGAACGACGGCAGGAGCAGCAGCACCCCGACCAGCGCGAGCCCGCCGCTCGCCCAGCGGGCGACCCGCGGGATGCCCTGCGTGTCCATGGGCGACCTCCGGAGGAGAGCTGTGCCGCACCACGACGGGCGGCCAGACCATTCTCGCCTCGATCAGCGCGCCCCGAAACGCCCCGCGACCTCCACGAGCCGCGTGTTCGCCTCCGGCTCGCCGATCGTGACGCGCACGCCGTCGTCGCCGTACTGCCGCACCATGAGGCCGGCCTCCTCGCACGCCTGCGAGAACGCGGTCGAGTCGGCCCCCAGCGGGAACCACACGAAGTTCGCGTCGGACTGCGGCAGCTTCCAGCCCTGGTCGGCGAGCGCCCGGACCACCCGGTCCCGCTCCCCGACGATCGTCTCCACCCGCTCGGTCAGCTCGTCGAACGCGTCGAGCGAGGCGATCGCCGCCGCCTGCGCGATCGAGTTCACCCCGAAGGGCGTGGCCGTCTTGCGGAGGGCGGCGGCGACCGGGGGGTGCGCGACGGCATACCCGACCCGGAGGCCGGCGAGGCCGTACGCCTTGGAGAAGGTGCGAAGCACGACGACGTTGGGACGGTCTCGCCAGACGTCGAGACCGCGTACGGCCTCGGGGTCGCGGACGAACTCGACGTACGCCTCGTCGACCACGACGATGACGTCGCTCGGCACCTTGTCGAGGAACGCCTCGAGCTCGGCCTGGTGCACGCAGGGGCCGGTCGGGTTGTTCGGGGTGCACACGAGCACGACGCGGGTGCGATCGGTGATGGCGGCGAACATGGCGTCGAGCCGGTGACGGGCCTGTTCGTCGAGACCGACCATGACCGGCTCGGCGCCCGCGAGCTGCGTGACGATCGGGTAGGCCTCGAACGAGCGCCACGCGAAGACGACCTCGTCGCCGGCGTCGCAGGCGGCGTTGACGATCTGGGCGAGGACGGCGACCGAGCCGGTGCCGGTGGCGATGCACTCGGCCGGCACGTCGAGCGCCTTGGCGAGCCGCTGCGTCAGGGCGGTGACGGCCATGTCGGGGTAGCGGTTGACCGACGCTGCGGCGTCGTCGATCGCCGAGAGCACCGACGGGAGCGGGCCGTAGGGGTTCTCGTTGGACGACAGCTTGTATGCCGTCACCCCCGCGGGTGCCGCCGCCGGCTTGCCAGGCTTGTAGTCGGGCATCTGCGCGAGGACCTCACGGAGCCGGACGCCGGGGTTCACGTCGAGGTGCTGGGAGGGGTGCTCGGCCGTGTCGCTCATACCCGAACTGTAGAGGCAGTGTCCACGGCGACGACCGGCCCATGGACGCAGGACTGACGCGGCGCCCGCTCTGTGGCTAGGCTCACACCGTCGCGTCAGCGCCGCCACGACACCCTGTTTGCTGCCCACTCTCCGAAAGTCCACTCAATGCGCATCGGCATTCTCACCGGGGGCGGGGACTGTCCCGGCCTCAACGCCGTCATCCGCGGCGCGACCCGCGCCGCCGAGGTCACCTACGACAGCACCGTCATCGGCTTCCGCAACGCGTGGCGCGGTGTCATGGACAACGACTACGAGATCCTCGACGTCGACCGCTGCCGCGGCATCCTCCCGCTCGGCGGCACGATCCTCGGCACGTCACGCGACCAGCCGTTCGCCCACGAGGACGGGCTCAAGCGGGTGCGCAAGGCGTACGACCGCCACGGCCTCGACGCGATCATCGGCATCGGCGGCGAGGGCTCCATGGGCGTCGTCAACCGCCTGCACGAGAACGGCTTCCCCGTCATCGGAGTGCCCAAGACCATCGACAACGACATCTCCCTGACCGAGATGACGTTCGGCTTCCAGACGGCCGTGCAGATCTGCACCGACGCCATCGACCGGCTCCACACCACCGCCGAGTCGCACCACCGCGTGCTCGTCGTCGAGGTGATGGGACGCCACGTCGGGCACATCGCCATCTGGTCGGGCCTCGCCGGCGGGGCCGCGATCACCCTCGTGCCCGAGGAGCCGTTCGACATCGACGAGGTGTGCGAGCGCATCGTCCACCGGCACAAGAAGGGCCGCTTCGCGACCATCGTCGTCGTCGCCGAGGGCGCGCTGCCCAAGGAGGGCACGATCGAGATCCCGGCGCCCGAGGTCGACAAGTACGGCCACCAGATCCTCGGCGGCATCGGTTCGATCCTCGCCCGCGAGATCCAGGGCCGCACCGGCATCGAGAGCCGCATGACGGCGCTCGGGCACATCCAGCGCGGCGGCTCGCCGGTCGCGTTCGACCGCGTGCTCGGCACCCGGTTCGGCGTCGCCGCGGTCGAGGCCGCGCTCGACGGCGCCTGGGGCCAGATGGTGGCGCTGCAGCGGGGCAAGATCGAGCGCGTGCCGGTCGCCGACGCCATCGGGTCGCTCAAGATGGTCGACCCCGACCTGCTCCGCCTCAACTCGATGTTCCAGCCCCGCATCCCCGGCGACGAGCACCCCGGCCTGCCCGACGATTCGCCTGCCGCCGTGGAACACTGAGCGCATGCTCATCAACTTCGCGTTGCAGACGGTGATCAACGCCGTCGCCCTGTGGATCGCCGCGTGGGCCATCCCGGGCATCACGTTCGGCGAGGGACGCACCGGCAACATCTTCTGGACGGTCGTCCTCGTCGCCCTGATCTTCGGCGTCGTCAACGCCCTCATCCGGCCCATCGCGAAGCTGCTCTCGATGCCGTTCATCATCCTGACGCTGGGACTGTTCGTCTTCATCGTCAACGCGCTGATGCTCGAGCTCACCTCGTGGCTCGCCGGCAAGCTCAACCTTGCGTTCCACATCGACCACTTCTTCTGGGACGCCGTCCTCGGCGCGCTCATCGTCACCTTCGTGTCGATGATCCTCAGCTTCGTCAAGAGCGACTGACGCCCGCCCGAGCCGTTCCGGGTGCCCCCCCCCCCCCCCGGGGGCGGGGCGCCGGAGGGGGAGGGCCCCCCCCCGGGGGGCGGGCTCACGTCGTGGAGGGCCGCTCCCGGGCGGGCCGGCTCGGCCGTGACCGGGGTGTCGGCTTCGAGGCTGTCGGCGCCGCGCCCTACCGTCGTGGCATGCGGTTGCTCCACACCTCCGACTGGCACCTCGGGCGCACGCTCCACGGCGTGAACCTCCACGAGGCCCAGACGGCTGTGCTGGAGCGCATCTGCGAGCTCGTCGAGTCGCCGCCCGACGGCATCCCCGTCGACGCGGTGCTCGTCGCGGGCGACGTCTACGACCGCGGCGTCCCGCCGGTCGAGTCGGTGCAGCTGTTCGAGTGGACGCTGTCGCGGCTGTCGGCCGTCACCACTGTCGTCGTGACGTCGGGCAACCACGACTCCGCGATTCGCCTCGGCTACGGCTCAGGCCTCTTCCGCGACCGCATCCGCATGGTCACCGACCTGGGGCAGCTCGACCTCCCGGTCCTGCTCGAGGGCAGCGATGGCGTGCGAGCCGCGATCTACGGCATCCCCTACCTCGACCCCGACCACGCGCGAGTTGCGCTGGCCGGCGGTCGCGAGCCGCTGCCCAGGTCGCACCAGGCGGTCGTCGGGGCGGCCGTGCAGCGCATCCGGGCCGAGCTCGCCGACCGCCCGGGGGTGCGTTCGGTCGTGCTGGCCCACGCGTTCGTCGCGGGTGCCGAGCCCAGCGACTCCGAGCGTTCGATCATGGTCGGCGGTGTCGACCGGGTGGCCGGCACCGTCTTCGCCGGCATCGACTACGCGGCGCTCGGTCACCTCCACGGGCCGCAGGCCCCCGAGGCGGCCGACGGGTCGGTGGTGCGCTACTCCGGGTCGCCGTTGCGCTACTCGTTCTCCGAGCAGGACCACGAGAAGGTCGTGCTGCTCGTCGACCTCGACGCGTCCGGTCCGGCCAGGGTCACCCCCGTCGCGATCGAGCAGCCGCGCGCGATGGCAACCCTGCGTGGCCGTCTCGACGAGCTGCTCGAGGCGCCAGAGCACACGCCCGCCGAGACGGCGTGGGTGCGGGTGACGGTCACCGACCGCGTGCGGCCCGACTCGCTCATGGACCGCCTCAAGTCACGCTTCCCGCACGCCCTGCAGGTCTTCCACGAGCCCGAGGGCGCGGTCGAGCGCACCCGGGGCGGCACCACCGTCGTGAGCGAGCGCGACCCGCGCGAGCTCGGCTCCGACTTCATCGCCTACGTCACCAAGACCGAGGCGAGCGGCGGCGAGGTCGACGTCTTCGCAGCCGGCTACGAGGCGGCCGTCAAGGCGCAGCACCTCGCCGAGGCCCAGGAGGTGGGGTGACATGCAGCTGCACCACCTCTCCATGACGGCCATCGGGCCGTATGCCGGCACCGAGGTCATCGACTTCACCACCGTGGGCAGGGCCGGGCTCTTCCTGCTCGAGGGGCCGACGGGCTCGGGCAAGTCGACCATCATCGACGCCATCACCTTCGCGCTCTACGGCAAGGTCGCCCAGGCCTCCGCCGACGTCGAGCGCATCCACTCGCACCACGCCGACCCGCGCACGGTGCCGGTCGTCGTCCTCGTCTTCGAGACCCAGTCGGGGCTCTACCGGGTGCAGCGCACGCCACGCTTCGAGCGACCCAAGTCGCGCGGCACCGGCAGCACCGTGCAGCAGCCCACCATCAAGCTGTGGCGCCTGCAGACCCCCGACGACCTGACGGGCGGCGAGCTGCTCTCGACCAACATCGGCGACTGCGACGACGAGATCACCCGGGCGGTCGGTCTCACCCGCGACCAGTTCGTGCAGACCGTCATCCTGCCGCAGGGCGAGTTCGCGACGTTCCTGCGGGCCCGCTCCGAAGACAAGGGCAAGCTGCTCGAGAAGGTGTTCGGCACGGCGTTCTTCCGTCGGGTGCAGGACGAGATCGTCGAGGCGGGCAAGGCCGCCCAGGCGCGCCGGCAGTCGGCGGTCGACGAGATCCGGCTCGCCGTGCACGCGCTCGCCGTGTCGGCCGGCCTCGAGACCGAGCGCCGCGACGTGCTCGAGGCGCTGAGCCGCACCGCGCCCGATGCCCTCGAGGCCGAGCTCGCGCAGGTCGTCGACGAGCTGACCACGCGTGAGCGTCACGCCGGCAAGGCGAGCCGCGAGGCCATCGAGACCCACAAGCAGATGGCCGACATGGTCAGTGACGCCAGGCTGCGCATGCAGCGGCGCGAGCGGCTGCTGGCCCTGCAGCAGCAGGAGCACGACCTCGGCAAGCAGGCCGTGCGTTTCACCGAACTGCGTGAAGAGGTGGCCCGCGCGCAGCAGGCTCGCCCCGTCGCCGGCGCGGTGCGCACCCTGGCGCTCTCCGAGGCAGCGCTCAGGCGGGCCGGCTCGGCCCTGGCCAAGGCACGCGAGCAGGTGGAGCCGGCCCTGCGCGACCACGGTCCCGTGGCCCTGCGCGAGGCAGCCGCCCGGGCTCGCGAGGTCGTCGGCTCGCTCACCGGCGCGATCGCGGTCGAGGCCGCCTTCACGTCACGCATGGCCGAGCAGCGACGGCTGACCGAGCAGCATGACGGCATCCGGCGCTCCGTCACCGCCGTCACCACCGAGCTCGAGGCGCTGCCGGCCATCATCGCCACCCACGAGGCGGCGCTCACCGAGGCGCGACGGTTGGCCGCTCTCGTCGACGGGCGCACGGCCGAAGGGGCGCGCGCCAAGGAGCGCCTCGAGGCTGCTCTCGCGCACGCCGCTGCCGCGGGAAAGATCCCGGGATGCGAGGCGGCGGCAGCCGAGGCGTTGTCGGTCGTGGCAGCCGCCGAGGCCGGGCTCGCCGGTCTGCGTCGCGCCCGCATCGAGGGCATCGCCGGAGAGCTGGGCCTCTCCCTCACCGACGGCGACCCGTGTCCCGTGTGCGGCTCGACCGACCATCCCTCGCCCGCGCACCCGACGCTCGATGCCGTCACGCCCGAGCAGATCGAGGCCGAGGAGACCCGCGTCGTCGACCTGCGGCGTCGTGCGACCGCCGCCGCCGACGCGCTGGGGTCCCTGCGGTCCGAGGTGCGCGAGCTCGCCGCCCGCGCCGACGGTCTCGACGTCGAGGCGGCCCGCGCCCGCGCCGAGGCCGCCGCGCGCGACCTGGCCGAGTCGGTGCGCGCCCGCTCCGACGTCGAGGCCGGCGCGGCCCGGCTCCGCGAGCTGCGCGACCGTGTCGACACCCTGTCGGCCCAGGCCTCGCGCCTGGCGGCCGACCTCGCCCGCACCGAGCAGTCCGTCTCCGACCTCGACGCGCGCATCGCCGAAGAGACGGCCCTCGTCGAGCAGGCACGCGACGGTCACCCCAGCGTCGCCGCCAGACGTGACGACCTCGTGAGGGCCGCCGGTCGCATCGACGCGCTCGTCGACGCCATCGGTCAGCGAGACGTCGCCGCGGCGGCCGTCGCCGAGGACACCGCGGCCCGCGACTCCGACCTCGCCCAGTTCGGCTTCGCCGACGTCGCCGAGTGGATGGCAGCCGATCGCGGGGCCGAGTGGATCAGCGCCCGCACCAAGGAGATCGACGACTTCGAGCGCGCCTGCACGCAGGTGCGGGCCGGGCTCACCGGTCCCGAGCTCGCCGACGTCCAGCTCGACGCCCTCTTCGACGACATCGAGCAGCTCG
>CBHRRQ010000122.1:0-11889 GCA_966081555.1 uncultured Terrabacter sp. | reverse complement strand
TGCGGGACCGGGCGTGGGAGGCGTCGGAGGGGTGGGCGGTTGGGTGGCCTCGTCGTCCGGCAGACCGAGCTGCTCGCGTACGGCGTCGGCGCCCTTGTCGATCTGGTCGGCGTACCTGCCGCCGGTGCGCTCGTTGATGATCTCCTCGGCCTTGTCGAGCCCCTGCTCGGCCTGCTCCGGGTGGCCCTTGATGAAGTCCTTGGCCTTGTCGATCCAGTCGCTCACTGCGTGCCTCCACGGTCAGAACCGGCCAGGGGCCGGCCCGCGGGCACGGTCGCTCCCCTGACGAGACGGCGACGCCGCCACGGGCCCGACGTTACGCCTCTGACACACTGGTCAGGTGCTTGCGACCCTCGCCACTGCGACCTCGAACCAGCCGTCCTTCTCGGTGACGAACCTCGTCATCTTCATCGTCGTGGCGGCCCTCGTCTACCCGCTGCAGAGGAAGCTGCGCCAGACGGTGTCGCGGCGGCGCAAGGAGCGGTGGGCCGAGCAGGACCGCCTGGCCGAGCTCGAGAGCGAGCAGCAGGACCGTCCGCAGCACCCCGAGCAGCTGCCCTGAGGCTGCCCCCAAGGGGACGCCCTGACGCGTCAGTCGGACTGGTGCAGCTGGCGCGCCGCCTCGGCGATCGAGCCGGAGAGCGACGGGTAGACGGTGATCGTGCTCGAGACCTGGTCGACGCTGAGCCGGTTCTGCACGGCGAGCGCGACCGGGAAGATCAGCTCGGAGGCCTTCGGCGCGACGACCACCCCGCCGAGCACGGTGCCGTAGCCCTTGCGGCAGAAGAGCTTGACGAACCCGTCGGAGATGCCCTGCATCTTGGCCCGCGGGTTGCGAGCCAGGGGCAGCATGACCGACTCGACGTCGGGTGACTCGTCGGCGGCGCCCTGGCTGATGCCGACGGTCGCGATCTCGGGCTCGGTGAAGATGTTCGCGGCGACGCCGCGCACGTTGAGCGGGGCCACGGCGTCGCCGAGCGCGTGCCACATGGCGATGCGGCCCTGCATGGCGGCGACGGAGGCGAGGGGCAGCACTCCGGTGCAGTCGCCGGCGGCGTAGATGCCGCCGACGCTGGTGCGAGAGACGCGGTCGACCTGGATGTGGCCCGACGCGCTGAGCTCGACGCCGAGCTCCTCGAGCCCGAGGTCGGCGGTGTTGGGCACCGAGCCGACGGCGAGCAGGGCGTGGCTGCCCTCGACGGTGCGACCGTCGACGAGCGTGACGACGACGCCGTCGGCCGTGCGCTCGACCGAGGCGGCCCGTGACTTGTTCAGCACCTCCATGCCGCGCTTGCGGAAGACGTCCTCGATGACGGTGGCGGCATCGGCGTCCTCGCCCGGGAGCACCCGCTCGCGCGAGGAGACGAGCACCACCTGGGAGCCGAGGCCCAGGTAGGCCTGGGCGAGCTCGGCGCCGGTGACACCCGAGCCGATGACGATGATCCGCTCGGGCAGCTCCTCGAGGGAGTAGATCTGCTGCCAGGTCAGGATCCGCTCGCCGTCGGGGCGCATCGTGTCCATGACCCGGGGCGCTGCGCCGGTGGCGAGCAGCACGACGTCGGCGGCCAGCTCCTGCGTGGTGCCGTCGGCGAGCTCGGCGACGACCTTCTCGCGCCCGGCGACCCGGGCCGTGCCGCGCAGCACGGTCACGCCGACCTGCTCGAGGCTGCCCTGGATGTCGGCGCTCTGGGCGGCGGCGAGCTCGAGGATGCGGCCGTTGACGGTGTGCGCCTGCGCGACCGCGTCGGACACCTCGTCGCCGTCGTCGTCCTGGAGCCGCACGCCGAGGTGCGAGGCGGTCTCGAAGTCCGACATGTAGTCGGCGGTCGCGATGAGCGCCTTGCTCGGCACGCAGTCGGTGAGCACGGCCGCCCCACCGAGCCCGTCGCGCTCGACGATCGTGACGCCGGCGCCGAGCTGGGCGGCGACGAGCGCCGCCTCGTAGCCGCCGGGGCCACCTCCGATGATGACAACGGACGTCTCGCGCGTGATCACGGGCTCCATCCAACCATCCTCCGGACGAGCCCGAGGCCGGGCTCCGCACCCTGGCGGGACCGGTGCGCCGCTTGGGACGACCTCGCTAGAGTCCACATCGTGAACAGCACCTCCCGCGACCTCAACGACCCCTCCACCGACCCGTTCGACGTCGCCGCCGACGCGGCCGCCGTGATCGCCGAGCGCACGGGCGCCGAGCGCCACGACGTCGCGCTCGTGCTCGGCTCGGGCTGGGGCCAGACGGCCGACCTCATCGGCGAGACGCTCGCCACCGTCGACAACGCAGACGTACCGGGCTTCCACAAGGCCGCCGTGGTGGGCCACTCGGGCAGCATGCGCTCGGTGGCGATCGGCGACACCGGTCGCCGGGCCCTCGTCTTCGGCACCCGCACGCACTTCTACGAGGGACGCGGCGTGCGGTCGGTCGTCCACGGCGTGCGCACGGCGAAGGCCGCGGGGTGCTCGACGATCGTGCTCACCAACGGTTGCGGCGGCCTGAACCCGGCCTGGTCGCCCGGCACGCCGGTGCTCATCCGCGACCACATCAACCTCACCGCCCACTCCCCCATCGAGGGCGCGAACTTCGTCGACCTCACCGACGTCTACACGCCGCGGCTGCGCGACCTCGCCCGCGAGGTCGACCCCGCCCTCGACGAGGGCGTCTACGTCCAGTTCCGCGGGCCGCACTACGAGACGCCGGCCGAGGTGCAGATGGCCAAGGTCATCGGTGGCGACCTCGTCGGCATGTCGACGACGCTCGAGGCCATCGCCGCCCGGCAGAGCGGTCTCGACGTGCTCGGCATCTCGCTCGTGACGAACCTCGCCGCCGGCATCTCCGAGACCCCGCTCAGCCACGACGAGGTGCTGGAGGCCGGTCAGCTCGCCGCCGAGCGGTGCGGGCGCCTGCTCGCGGCCGTCGTGGGGCGCCTGTGATGACCGCCGTGGACGCCACCGAGACCATGTATGCCGCCGCGCGGGCCTGGCGTGACGACGACCCCGACCCGACGACCCGGGCCGAGCTCGACGTGCTGCTCACGCGCGCGACCGACGGTGACGGCGACGCCGTGGCCGACCTCGCCGACCGCATGTCCGGCCTGCTCGAGTTCGGCACCGCGGGGCTGCGCGGCGCCCTCGGGGCGGGCCCGAACCGGATGAACCGCAGCGTCGTCATCCGCGCGGCAGCCGGCCTGACGGCATACCTCAAGGCCGAGGGTCGCGCGGGCGAGCACCCGACCGTGGTGATCGGCTACGACGCCCGCTACAACTCCGACGTGTTCGCCCGCGACACGGCAGCCGTCGTCGTCGCGGCCGGTGGTCGGGCGCTGCTGCTCCCCCAGCCCCTGCCGACCCCGGTGCTCGCCTTCGCGATCCGCCACCTCGGCGCCGACGCCGGCGTCATGGTGACGGCCAGCCACAACCCGCCCCAGGACAACGGCTACAAGGTGTACCTCGGGGACGGCAGCCAGATCGTCCCGCCGGCCGACGCCGAGATCGCCGCCCACATCGGTCGCGTCGAGCGGGTCGCGGACGTGCCTCGCGCCACGGAGGGCTGGGAGACGCTCGGCGACAACCTCCTCGAGAGCTACATCGACGCCGTCGCCACGGTCGTCGACCCCGACTCGCCCCGCGACCTGCGCGTCGTCCACACGAGCCTGCACGGCGTCGGCCACGGCACGGTGCACGCCGCGTTCGTCCGGGCCGGCTTCGCGGCGCCGATCCCGGTCGACGAGCAGGCCGTGCCCGACCCGGACTTCCCGACGGTGGCCTTCCCCAACCCCGAGGAGAAGGGCGCCATCGACCTCGCCCTCGCACGCGCCCGGGCCGTCGGGTGCGACCTCGTCATCGCCAGCGACCCCGACGCCGACCGGTGCGCGGCGGCCGTCCTCGACCCGGCTCTCGGCGACTGGCGCATGCTGCGCGGCGACGAGGTGGGCGCCCTGCTCGGCGCGCACGTCGTGCGGCGCGGAGTCTCGCGACGCGACGTCTTCGCCAACTCCATCGTGTCGTCGCGCCTGCTCGCCTCGATCGCCCGGGCCGCCAAGCTGGCGCACGAGGAGACCCTCACCGGCTTCAAGTGGATCTCGCGCGTGCGCCGGCTGCGCTTCGGCTACGAGGAGGCCCTCGGCTACTGCGTCGCGCCACGGCTCGTGCGCGACAAGGACGGCGTCAGTGCCGCACTGCTGCTCGCCGAGCTGGCGGCGACCCTCAAGGCCGAGGGTCGCACGCTCACCGACCTGCTCGACGACCTCGCCGTCGAGCACGGCGTCCACGCCACCGACTCGTTCTCGGTGCGGGTCTCCGACCTCGCCCAGACTGGGGCGCTGATGGGCCGGCTGCGCGACGAGCCACCCACGACGGTGGCCGGCGCCGAGGTCACCCGGGCCGACGACCTCGCGCACGGTGACGGCGGCCTGCCGCCGACCGAGGGCCTGCGCTACCACCTGGCCGACCGCTCACGCGTCATCGTGCGCCCGAGCGGCACCGAGCCGAAGGTGAAGGTCTACCTCGAGGTCATCGAGCCGGTGGCCGACGCGGCCGTCCTCGGCGAGGCCAAGGCGGTCGCCGAGACCCGGCTGGCCGCGGTCCGCGCCGACATGGAGCGCCTGACGTCGCTCTGAGCCGGAGGCCTGCGTCGCCTGGGGCGTTCGTCGCAGCAGGGGTCAGGCGACGAAGGTCGCGATGACGAAGAAGGCCAGCGCGGCCAGCAGGAGGCCGACCGAGACGGGATCCCACGCCTGGGTCGCGATGCGGGGCGTGCGGCCGTCCTTGCGCTTGCGGTCGGCCGCGATGAGCTGCTCGACCTCGGCGGCGACGAGCTGCGCCTGCACCTTCGACTTCGGGGGCAGCTCGGTCGTGCCGCGCCCCCGCACCTGGTTCACCCCGAGGCTCAGCATGCCCCGGCCGTACCTCGGGCGCCCCGGGTCGGCCGGCACGCCCCAGGCCGTGTAGCGCGTGCCGTCGGCCATGAGCTCGAGCGACCAGCGCGAGCGCACCTCGGTGATGGCCGGCCAGGTCAGCTCGACCGTGCGCAGGGGGTTCACGAGGCGCAGGCCCTCGGCGTGGACGACGACGCACGGGTGCACGACGAAAAGCCAGACGAGCACCAAGACGAGCACCGCCGCCGAGACGAGCGACCAGCTGCGCGGCGGGGTCAGCAGGGCCGGCACGAGCAGGGCGAGGCCGCAGAGGCCCGCGATGACACCGACCGCGATGGACGACCCGGGGCGCAGGGTCTGCGCCTCGCGGTCGCCTGCGCCCGGGGTGCCCCGGGCGGGCTCGGGGTGCTGGGGTTCAGGACTCACGGTGGCACTCTCTCACGCGTCACGGGCCGTCTCGAATGGTGGATAGACTCCCGTGGTGACTGTTAGCACCACGCGCTCCGCGCAGGAACTCACCGCCCAGGCGCGTGACGTCCTCGGGGTGTCGCGCCTGACGAACTCCGCCCTCACCTCGTGGCTGCACGGCCTCCCCGGCGTCGACCAGGTCGGCTGCGAGGGCCGCGCCGCGTCGCTCGGCACCCGGTCGATCAAGACCACGAGCAAGGCCTGGGCCATCGACACGGCGATCGGGATGATCGACCTCACCACGCTCGAGGGTGCCGACACCGTCGGCAAGGTCCGCTCGCTGTGCGCCAAGGCGCTCGTGCCCGACGCCCTCGACCCCACGACGCCGCGCCCCGCCGCCATCTGCGTCTACGGCGACATGGTCGCGACGGCCAAGGCGGCTCTCGGCGACAGCGGCATCCACGTCGCCGCGGTCGCCACGGCGTTTCCGTCGGGCCGGGCCAGCATGCCGGTCAAGCTCGCCGACACCCGTGACGCCGTCGAGGCCGGCGCCGACGAGATCGACATGGTGATCGACCGTGGCGCGTTCCTCTCCGGCGACTACCTCACGGTGTTCAACCAGATCGCGGAGGTCAAGCAGGCCTGCGGCGACGCGCACCTCAAGGTGATCATGGAGACGGGCGAGCTCGTCACCTACGACAACGTGCGTCGTGCCTCGTACCTCTCGATGCTCGCGGGCGGCGACTTCATCAAGACGTCCACCGGGAAGGTGCAGCCCGCAGCGACCCTGCCGGTCACCCTCATCATGCTCGAGGCGGTGCGCGACTGGCGCGAGCTGACCGGTGTGCAGGTGGGGGTCAAGCCCGCGGGTGGCATCAAGACCACCAAGGACGCCATCAAGTACCTCGTCATGGTCAGCGAGATCGCCGGCGACGACTGGATGAGCCCGCAGTGGTTCCGGTTCGGCGCCTCGAGCCTGCTCAACGACCTCCTCCTCCAGCGTCAGAAGCTCGCGACCGGTGCCTACTCGGGCGCCGACTACGTGACCATCGACTGACGGTCCGCCACGTCAGCCGACTGCCCTTGACTGCACAGACTGAGCTCACGAAAGACACCCTGATGCCCACGTTCGAGTACGCCCCGGCCCCCGAGTCGCGCGCGATCGTCACGATCGAGAAGTCCTACGGGCTCTTCGTCGACGGAGCGTTCACCCGCCCCAAGGCGACCTTCGCCACGATCAACCCGGCCGACGAGACGGTCCTCGCCGAAGTCAGCCAGGCCGGCCCGAAGGACGTCGACAAGGCCGTCGCCGCCGCCCGCCGCGCCTACGAGGGCGTGTGGGGCAGGATGTCCGGCGCCGAGCGTGGCAAGTACCTCTTCCGCATCGCCCGCATCCTGCAGGAGCGCGCCCGCGAGTTCGCCGTCCTCGAGACCCTCGACAACGGCAAGCCCATCAAGGAGACCCGCGACGTCGACGTGCCGACGGCGGCCGCGCACTTCTTCTACCACGCCGGCTGGGCCGACAAGCTGGAGTATGCCGGCCTGTCCGCCGGCGGGGGCGAGGTGCCTCGGCCGCACGGCGTCGTCGGCCAGGTGATCCCGTGGAACTTCCCGCTGCTGATGCTCGCGTGGAAGATCGCGCCGGCCCTCGCGACCGGCAACACAGTGGTGCTCAAGCCGGCCGAGACGACGCCGCTGTCGGCGCTGCTCTTCGCCGAGGTCTGCCAGCAGGCCGACCTGCCCGCTGGTGTCGTCAACATCATCACCGGCGACGGCCGCACCGGGCAGGCGCTCGTCGAGCACCCCGACGTCGACAAGGTCGCCTTCACCGGCTCGACCGAGGTCGGCAAGATGATCGCGCGCTCGATCGCCGGCACGTCGAAGAAGGCGACCCTCGAGCTCGGCGGCAAGGCCGCCAACATCGTCTTCGACGACGCCCCCATCGACCAGGCCGTCGAGGGGATCGTCAGCGGCATCTTCTTCAACCAGGGCCAGGTCTGCTGCGCCGGCTCGCGCCTGCTCGTGCAGGAGAACGTGCACGACCAGGTCATCGCCAAGCTCAAGCGCCGCCTCGGCACGCTCCGAGTCGGTGACCCGATGGACAAGAACAGCGACCTCGGCGCCATCAACAGCAAGGCCCAGCTCGACCGCATCACCGCTCTCGTCGAGGCCGGCGTCGCCGAGGGAGCCGAGCGGTGGAGCCCCGAATGCTCCTTGCCCGCAAAGGGATTCTGGTTCCCCCCGACGGTGCTCACCGGTGTCTCGCAGACGCACCGCGTCGCCACCGAGGAGATCTTCGGCCCGGTGCTGTCTGTCCTGACGTTCCGCACGCCCCAGGAGGCGGTGGCCAAGGCGAACAACACGGCATACGGCCTCTCCGCCGGTGTCTGGACCGAGAAGGGCTCGCGCATCCTCTGGATGGCCGACCAGCTCAAGGCCGGTGTGGTCTGGGCCAACACGTTCAACCGCTTCGACCCGACGTCGCCCTTCGGCGGCTACAAGGAGTCGGGGTACGGCCGCGAGGGCGGCCGCCACGGCCTCGAGGCCTACGTCACCACTTCCCCTGCGACCCTGACGGGAGCCACCCGATGAGCCGCCTCGACGTGCGCAAGACCTACAAGCTCTACATCGGCGGCAAGTTCCCGCGCAGCGAGTCGGGCCGGTCCTACGAGATCGTCTCCGCCAAGGGCGAGTTCCTCGCAAACGCCTCGATGGGCTCGCGCAAGGACGTCCGCGACGCGGTCGTCGCGGCCCGCTCGGCCCTGTCGGGCTGGTCCGGCGCGACCCCCTACAACCGGGGCCAGGTGCTCTACCGCGTGGCCGAGGTGCTCGAGGGCCGTCGCGCCCAGTTCATCGAGGAGGTCGCGGCCGGTGAGGGACTCTCGACCCGGGCCGCCGGGGCCGCCGTCGACGCCGCCATCGACCGCGTCGTCTGGTATGCCGGCTGGACCGACAAGATCGCGCAGGTCCTCGGCAACCTCAACCCGGTGGCGGGCCCGTTCTTCAACGTGTCGGCGCCTGAGCCAACCGGTGTCGTGGGCATCCTTGCGCCGCAAGGTTCCTCGCTCCTCGGTCTCGTGTCGGTGATCGCTCCCGTCATCGCGTCCGGCAACACTGCGGTCGTCGTCACGTCGGCCGACCGGCCGCTGCCCGCCGTCACGCTCGGCGAGGTGCTCGCGACCTCCGACGTCCCCGGCGGCGTCGTCAACATCATCACGGCCCGCACCGCTGAGGTCGCCTCGTGGCTCGCCGCCCACCGCGACGTCAACGCCATCGACCTCACCGGCGTGGCCGACGCCGACGGCGTCGACTGGGCGTCGCTCGAGGCCGATGCCGCCGGCAACCTCAAGCGGGTCTACCGCCCCACGGTGGTCGACGGCCGTCCCGTCGAGCCCGACTGGAACGCCGACCCCGGCCTCGGCCGCATCCGCGCCTTCGTCGAGACCAAGACCGTCTGGCACCCCAAGGGCCTCTGAGCAGCCGGTGCGGCGCGTACGAGGAGGGCGACAGGTGGGCTCCGTCGACGACGCGGCTGTGGGCCGCCGCCGGGTCATCCTGCTGACCGGTCCGAGCGGGTCGGGCAAGAGCCGGCTCTCGGCGCGGCTCAACGCGGCGCACGGGTGGCCGGTCGTGCGTCTCGACGACTTCTACCGCGAGGCGAGCGACCCTGCCCTGCCGCGCTCCCCGCTCGGCATCGCCGACTGGGACCACCCCGACTCCTGGGACGCGGGCGCGGCCGTCGCGGCGCTGCGCTCGCTCGTCGACCACGGTTCGGTCGAGGTGCCCGTGTACGACATCGGCGCCTCCGCCGTGACCGGCCGCCACACCGTCACGGCCCGGCCGCACGACTACGTGCTGGCCGAAGGACTCTTCGCCGGACGCCTCGTCGACCCGCTCGAGGCCGAGGGGCTGCTGGCCGACGCCCTCTGCGTGCGCCAGAACCGCACCCTGACCGCCGTACGCCGGTTCGTCCGCGACCTCTCGGAGCGGCGCAAGCCACCCCACATCCTCGTGCGACGCGGCCTCACGCTGTGGCGCGACGAGCCCGCGGTCATCGCCCAGGCACGCTCCGACGGGGCCCGGTGCGTGCACCCGCGCGAGGCAGAGGCCGAGCTCGGTGCCCTGCTCGGGACGGTGGCAGGGCGATGAAGCTCGTCGGGATGCTCGGCGGGATGAGCTGGGAGTCGAGCGCAGAGTACTACCGCCTCGCGAACGACCTCGTGCGCGAGCGCGTCGGGGGTCTCGCCTCGGCCCGCCTGCTGCTGCACTCCGTCGACTTCGCGGAGGTGGAGCGGCTTCAGGCACAAGGCCGCTGGAACGAGGCGGGAGAGCTGCTCGCCACCGCCGCGGCCGGACTCGAGGCCGGCGGCGCCGAGCTGCTGGTGCTCTGCACCAACACGATGCACAAGGTCGCTGACGCGATCGAGCGAGCCGTGTCGATCCCGCTGCTCCACATCGGCGACGTCACGGCGGAGGCGGTGCGTCGTCAGGGTCTGTTGCGCGTCGGTCTGCTCGCCACCGGGTACACGATGGAGCAGCCGTTCCTGCGTGAGCGGCTGGCGGGCCACGGGCTCACCGTCCTCGTGCCGGAGGCCCCCGACCGGGCCGTCGTGCACCGCGTCATCTACGAGGAGCTGTGCGTGGGGGTCGTCAGCGACGAGTCCAGGCGTGCCTACCGCGAGATCATCGGCCGGCTCGTGGCGGCCGGCGCCGAGGGAATCATCCTCGGCTGCACCGAGATCGAGCTCCTCGTCGACCAGACGGACTCGCCGGTGCCGGTGTTCCCGACCACCCGTCTGCACGTCGAGGCGGCCGTCTCGACCGCCCTCGGCACCGACTGACGCGTCCCGCACCGGTGCCGAGGCCGGCACCGGTGCAGCGACCAGCACCTGCGCCGGCGCGAGAAGCGTCAGCCGATCGGCGGTGCCTCGTAGCCGAGGTCGGCGTAGCCGGGCTTGATGACGCCGTCGATGAGAGCCAGGCGCTCGTCGAACGGGATGAACGCCGACTTCATCGCGTTGATGGTCACCCAGCGCAGGTCGCCGAGCGTCCAGCCCGCCTCGTCGCGCAACAACGCGGCCTCGCGGCTCATCGACGTCCCGCTCATGAGCCGGTTGTCCGTGTTGAGCGTGACCCGGAAGCGCAGCCGGCGCAGCAGCGTGATCGGGTGCAACGCGATGGACGGGGCCGCCGAGGTCTGCAGGTTGCTGCTCGGGCACATCTCGAGCGGGATCCTCTTGTCGCGCACGTACGCCGCGAGGCGCCCCAGGCGCACCCGGTCGAGCTCGAGCGTCGTCAGGGCACTGGAGTCGCCCTTGTTGCCCTCGAGCCACTCGTCGAAAGGCGAGCCGTCGATCGTGATGTCGTCGACGATGCGCACCCCGTGGCCGAGCCGGTCGGCGCCACACCACTGGATGGCCTGCCAGATGGAGGGCAGCCCGAAGGCCTCACCGGCGTGGATGGTGAAGTGGAAGTTCTCGCGCTGGAGGTACTCGAAGGCGTCGAGGTGACGGGTGGGCGGGTAGCCGGCCTCCGCCCCCGCGATGTCGAACCCCGAGACGCCCTCGTCGCGGTAGCGGATGGCGAGCTCGGCGATCTCGGTGGACTTGGCCGCGTGCCGCATGGCGGTGAGCAGCGAGGTCACGCGGATCGGGTGACCGGCCTCCGCGGCCTTGGCCTCGCCGTCACGCAGGCCCGCGTTGACGGCTTCCACGACACCCTCGAGGGTCAGGCCGTGGGTGAGGTGCTGTTCGGGCGCGTAGCGGCTCTCGGCGTAGACGACGCCGTCGGCAGCGAGGTCCTGGGCGCACTCGCTCGCGACCCGGAAGAGACCCTCACGGGTCTGCATCACCGCGAGCGTGTGGTCGAACGTCTCGAGGTAGCGCGGCAGCGACCCGGAGTCGGCGCTCTCACGGAACCAGCGGCCGAGGTCGTCGGCCGTGCTCACGGGCAGCCCGTCGTAGCCGCACTCCTGGGCCAGCTCGAGGATCGTCTGGGGACGCAGGCCACCGTCGAGGTGGTCGTGCAGCAGCACCTTGGGGGCGCGCACCAGCTCGTCGGGCACGCCCTGCTCGACCGTGCTCACCGCGTCTCCCCCACGTCCTCTGCGTCGTCCGTGGCGTCAACAGTGGCCTCGTCCGCGTCACGGTGCACGGTGTCGGGACTGAACGCAGGCAGGCACACCGCAACGTACTCGGCGCCCTCCGGTCCGCACGAGTAGCGGATGCGCTCGCCGCCGCGGGTGAGCACCGACTGACCGGCGCCCACCTCGATGGTGCCGCCGTCGTGGTCGACGAGCACGGTGCCGGCCAGCACGAGCGTGATCTCGTCGAACTCAGGCCGCTGGAACGGCTCGGACCAGCCGGCAGGAGCCAGCATGCGCGCCACGGAGACCGAGCTCTGGAGGCCGGCGTCGGGGGTGTTGACGGCACCGACGTGCTCGTCGATGACCTTGCCGCCAGGAACGGGGATACGCGTCGGGGAGGGGATGAGTTCAGGCACGAGCCAACCCTAGTGGACGCGAAAAGACCCGGAAATGCGACAACCCCGCCACATGTGTGGCGGGGTTGTCGTGAATGGTTGTCCGGCTGCGTCCTACTCTCCCACACCG
>CBHRRQ010000121.1:0-11914 GCA_966081555.1 uncultured Terrabacter sp. | reverse complement strand
GCAAGCGGCCCGACATCACCTCGTGGAAGTCGGCGCTCCGCGCGGGCATGGCCGCTCAGGCCAAGTCCGTCTGAGTTCGCGGGGCTCCCGAGCCGCCCGGATGTGGGGTCCGGCGGCTCGAGGCCGACACAACTTCACACGTGAGCGGGGCCGTGGCCACTCGGTGGGTCACGACCCCGCTAACGCGTGCCCGACCTGGCGCAGGCTGTCGAGGTCGTGGACGTCGCGCCCGAGCGCGGGCACCTGCACCACGGGTATGCCGGGGTGTGACCGGGAGAAGCGCTGCGCGAGCTCACGCTGTCGCTCGGCCGTGCGGACGAGGGTGGCGTGGAGCCGGAGCAGGGCGGCCGCATTGGTCGCCGACTTCGGCCCGCCGCCGTCCTCGAGCGTCTCGGCGACCGACAGCGCGCGCGACGGCGTCAGCCCGGTCGCCTCGACGCGGCCGATGCGGTTGACGACGAGCCCGGCGAGCGGCATCCGGTCCGCCTCGAGGCGGTCGACGAAGTAGGACGCCTCGCGCAGCGCGTCCCGTTCGGGGGCCGCCACCACGAGGAAGGCGGTGCCGTGCTCCGAGAGGAGCCGGTAGGTCTCGTCGGCGCGCTCGCGGAAGCCGCCGAACATCGTGTCGAGCGCGTTGACGAAGGTCTGCACGTCGGTGAGCAGCTGCCCGCCGAGGATCTTCGTCATGGTCGAGGTGACCAGCTGCACGCCGACCCCGAAGACCTTGAGCCCGGCGCGCCCGCCGGCCTTGGCCGGTGCGGTGAGCAGCCGGATGAAGCGGCCGTCGAGGAAGCTGCCGAGGCGATTCGGTGCGTCGAGGAAGTCGAGGGCCGAGCGGGACGGGGGCGTGTCGACGACGATGAGGTCCCAGGGTGCGTCCGCGGTGCCGGCGGCGGCCTTGAGCTGCCCGAGCTTCTCCATCGCCATGTACTCCTGGGTGCCGGCGAAGGAGCTGCTGACGGCGAGGTAGAACGGGTTCGCGAGGATCTGCTCGGCCTTGTCGGGTTCGGCGTGGGCGAGCACGACCTCGTCGAAGGTCCGCTTCATGTCGAGCATCATGGCGTGGAGGCTGCCGCCCGCGGAGTCGTCGATGTCGGTGACGGGTCGCGGCGTGTTGTCGAGCTCGGTGAGGCCGAGCGACTGCGCCAGTCGACGGGCAGGGTCGATGGTGAGCACGACCACCTTGCGCCCCGCCTCGGCGGCGCGCAGCCCCAGGGCCGCCGCAGTGGTCGTCTTGCCCACGCCGCCCGCGCCGCAGCACACGATGATCGAGGTCCCGGGGTCGGCGAGCAGGGTGTCGACGTCGAGCACCGGCGCCTGCTTCGCCACGGGCCCGGGGCTCATGCCTCGGCCCCTTCGAGGTGGGTCGCGAAGGCCGGTACGAGCAGGTCGGCGAGCTCACGCACCGAGCCCGAGTCGACCCCGCCCGGCAGCGCGGGCAGCTGGACGATCGGCAGGCCGGTCGCCTCGAGCATCTCGAGCTGCTCACGCTCGAGGTCGATCCGCTGCGCGTGGTCGCGGGCCTCCTCGAGCAGGCCGTCGACGAGCTCGGGAGTGGCCTGGAGGCCGGCGTCGGCGAGCTGCGTGCGGATCGACGCCTTGTGCAGGCGTCCGGCGCGCGCCTGCTCCAGCGCGACGTCGTCGAGGAGGGGGTCGCGCACCATGTTCACGACGATGGACCCCGGGCGCAGTCCCTTGGACCGCAGCTCGTCCACCGCCTCGAGGGTTTCTTGGACGGGCATCTCCTCGAGCAGGGTGACGAGGTGGACGACCGTCTGCTCCGACTGCAGCAGGCGGGTGATCGCGCCCGCCTGGGAGTGGATGGGGCCGACCCGCGCGAGGTCGGCGACCTCGGAGTTGACCGAGAGGAAGCGGCCGATGCGCCCGGTGGGCGGGGCGTCGAGCACGAGCGCGTCGTAGACGGGCGCGGCATCGCCCTTGTGCCGGCCGTCGCGGCGCCGGCGGTTGGCCTCGTAGACCTTGCCGATGAGCAGGACGTCGCGCACGCCGGGCGCGATCGTCGTGGCGAAGTCGATGGCGCCGAACTTCTCGAGCAGCCGGCCGGCGCGGCCGAGCTTGTAGAAGAGCTGGAGGTACTCGAGCAGGGCCGCCTTCGGCTCGACCGAGAGGCCGACGACCTCCCCACCGCCCGGCAGGCGCACGACGCGGGTCTCCTCGGTGCCGAGCGGGGGCACGTCGAAGGTCTGGCTGATGCCCTGGCGACCCTCGACCTCGCTCAGGAGCACGTGCCCGGGCCTCGACGCGAGAGCGAGCGCGAGGGCCGACGCGACGGTGGTCTTGCCGGTGCCGCCCTTGCCCGTGACGACGTGCAGTCGCGCGTGCGCCCACGGTGGGTCGGTGCGGCCGGTCGTCACAGGCCCACCCTATGGCGCCCCGCCCGGGAGACCTCGGCGGTGCGTCCCGTTCCGGGCCGTCGGCTACGTCACTGTTCCACGGGGCGCAACAGTGACGTGCGCCGCAGCGGGTCAGCGCGTCGACTGCCCGGCCAGCGGACGCACGGCGGCGAGGACGTGGGCGAACGCCGGAGCGGCCGGGTCGATGACGGCGAAGTGGTCGGCGCCCTGCACGACGTCCTCGGTGACGTCGCCGCCGGCAGCCCTCGCCTCCCTCACGTACGCGTCGGCGACCCCGAGCGGCACGGTGTCGTCGTCGGCGCCGTCGACGAGGCGTACGGGCACGGTCGGCGGGAGCGAGCTCATCGGGTCGGCCGACGCCCACGCCGCGGTGCCCGGGCCGGAACCGACGAAGGCGCGCGCGGCGTCGTCGCCGAGGTGGAGGCGCTCCGCGGCGCCGAGGTCGACGACGCCGGCGAGCGACACGACGCCGGCGACGCCGCGCCCGCGGGCCCACGGCTGCCCGGCCGCCCACGTGACGAGGTGGCCGCCCGCCGAGTGCCCGACGAGCACGAGCGGCTTGGGCAGGTCGGGCTGCGCCGAGATGGACGCGAGCGCGTCGCGCACGTCGTCGAGGGTGCCGGGAATGCCGCCACCCGGCATACCTGCTCGGCGGTACTCGACGAGAGCGACGTGGTAGCCGGCGGCCGCGAAGGCCTTCGCCTCGGGGACGGCGTGCTCGCGGTCGTACTGCGCGCGCCAGAAACCTCCGTGCACGACCACCACCGTCGCGTTCGCGGCAGCGGCGGTGGGCGGGTAGACGTCGTAGACCTGCGCGGGGTCAGCGCCGTAGGAGCGGGTGTCGCTCGCGTCACCGACAGGGCGCGTCGGGGTGCTGGTGGGAGGGCTCGTCATGGTGGTCGACATCGTGCTGGTCGGGGCATGGTCGGCGCCACCCGAGCACGCGGAGAGGGTCGCGAGCGCCCAGGTGACACTGAGTAGGGTGATGGCCATGACCCAGTGGGAATACCTCACCGCACCACTTCTGATCCACAACACCAAGCAGATCCTCGACAACTTCGGGGCAGACGGCTGGGAGCTCGTCCAGATCGTCAACGGTCCCGATGGTACGAGCCTCGTCGCCTACTTCAAGCGCCCGAAGTCCTGAGGAGCCTGCTGATGTCTGCTGTCGAAGACCGCCTGTCCGAGCTCGGCCTCACCGTCCCCGAGGTCGTGCCGCCCGTCGCGGCCTACGTGCCCGTCGTCCGTGAGGGCGACCTCGTCTTCACCTCCGGTCAGCTGCCCATGGTCGACGGCTCCCTCGCCGCGACCGGCAAGGTCGGCGCCGAGGTCGACGCCGAGACCGCCAAGTCCCTCGCCGAGACGTGTGCCCTCAACGCGATCGCGGCGATCAAGAGCGAGGTCGGCGACCTCGACACGGTGAGCCGTGTCGTCAAGGTCGTCGGTTTCGTCGCCTCCGACCCGGGCTTCACCGGCCAGCCCGGGGTCATCAACGGCGCGAGCGAGCTGCTCGTGAAGGCGTTCGGTGACAAGGGGATCCACGCCCGTTCGGCCGTCGGTGTCAGTGCGCTCCCGCTGGACGCACCCGTCGAGGTCGAGGTCATCGTCTCCGTCGCCCGATGAGCGTCGGTGAACCCATGACCGCGGGACGTCAGTTCCCGCTGACCACCACCCCGAGCATCTCCGACGCCGCCACCCGGTGGCTCGCCGGCGAGCGCTGGGAGGAGGCGGAACCGCGCCGCGCGAGCACCGTCATGCTTCTGCGCGACAGCGACTCCGGCCCCGAGGTCTTCATGCTGCGGCGCGTCTCCGAGATGGAGTTCGCGCCCAGCACGATGGTCTTCCCGGGGGGCGGCGTCGACGACCGCGACGGCGAGGTGGGCCTGCCCTCGGCGGGGCCCTCGCCGTCGGAGTGGGCCGAGCGCCTCGGCTGCTCGCCCGCGGAGGCGCAGATGTACGTCGCGGCCGCGATCCGTGAGGTCTTCGAGGAGTGCGGCGTGCTGCTGGCCGGTCCCTCGGCCAGCGGGCCGCTCGCCCGGGTCGACGACCCCGAGTGGCTCGAGGTGCGCCGCCGGCTCGTGAGCCGGGAGGTGGCACTCGCCGACGTGCTGCGCGACAGGGGCCTCGTGCTGAGGTCGGACCTCATCGTCGCCAAGGCCCACTGGGTCACGCCCGTCTTCGAGCCGCGCCGCTACGACACGTGGTTCTTCGCCGCCCTCATGCCGCCGTTCCAGGTGGCCGACGGCGAGACCACCGAGGCCGACAAGGCGGGCTGGGTGGTGCCCGAGGAGCTGCTGCGTGAGTATGCGGCAGGCTCCGCGCTCATGCTGCCGCCCACCGTCATCTGCGTGGAGCAGGTGCGTGAGGCGTCGTCGGCCGCGGACTTCGTGGTGCACAGCGACTCGCTGCCGCTCGTCATGCCCGAGGTCGTCGCCGGTCCGTCCGGCGCCGCCATGGAGATCGTCGAGAGGTGACCGTCGTGGCGTCGCCGGCCCGGGGCCGGGAGGTGTGGTCGTGAACGGCGCCGCAGCCGATCCGGCCTGGACCGGTGGCGCCACGAGCGAGCGCGCGGAGTGCGTGCTCTGCCCCAACCCGGGGCCGATGACCCTCGACGGCACGAACACCTGGCTGCTCGCCGAGCCCGGCTCCGACGAGGTCGTCGTCGTCGACCCCGGGCCGCTCGACGAGAGGCACCTCCAGCACGTGCTCGACCGGGTCGCGTCGACCGGGCGCCGGGTCGCGCTGACCCTGCTGACCCACGGGCACGACGACCACGCCGAGAGCGCCGACCGCTTCCACGAGCTGACCGGCGCGCCGGTGCGTGCCTTCGGTCGTGGCCACGACGACCTCTGGGCCGGCGAGACCATCCGCGTCGGTGGCCTCGAGATCCTCGCCGTCGAGACGCCCGGTCACACCAGCGACTCCTTCTCCTTCGTGCTGCCCGCCGACAACACGCTGCTCACGGGCGACACCGTGCTCGGGCGCGGCACCACCGTCGTCGCCTGGCCCGACGGCAGCCTCGAGGCCTACCTGGCGTCGCTCGAGCGCATCGAGTCACTGACCCGGGCCGGCACGGTGACGAGCCTGCTGCCGGGGCACGGCCCGTTCGTCGCCGACGCCGCGGCGACGGTGACCTTCTACCTGGAGCACCGCGCCGAACGTCTCGACCAGGTGCGTCAGGCGGTCGCCCGGGGCGCGCAGACGGCATACGAGGTCGTCCAGCGCGTGTATGCCGACGTGCCGCGCAGCGTGTGGCCGGCCGCCGAGCTGTCGGTGCAGGCCCAGCTCGCGTACCTGCGCGAGCACGGCTGACCGGCCGCGCCAGTCACCTCACCGCCGAAGCGGCCGAGGCCGGTGCTGCGAGGAGCGCATCGACGCGGGACGGCTCGTAGAGGTGGTCGCACAGCGCGGTGACGAGGCCGCTGACGCCGGCCATCTCGCGCTGCGCAGCAGGCACGATCTGCAGCCGGCGCGTCGCGAGGGGCAGCGAGCGGGCGTAGACGGACTCGCGGATGCCCGCGAAGAGGTGGTTCTCCGCCGCGGCGAGCTCGCCCCCGATGACGACCACCTCGGGGTTGAGCAGGCTCACCGCGTCCGACAGGGCGATGCCGATGATGCGGCCCGCCCGCCGCAGCAGGCGGGTGGCCGTCGGGTCGCCGCTCGCGATGAGCTGGACGGCGTCGTGCACGGTGGCCACGTCGAGCCCGGCCTCCTGCAGGTCGCGCACGAGGGCCCAGCCGCCGGCATACGCCTCGATGCAGCCCTGGTTGCCGCACCGGCACTGCGGCGGCGCGCCCTCCTCGGGGACGACGACCTGGATGTGGCCGATGTCGCCGGCGGCACCGTCGGCGCCGCGGAAGATCGCGCCGCCCGCGATGAGGCCCGCGCCGATGCCGGTGGCGAGCTTGAGCATGAGCATCGACGAGACCTCGGGGTGGGCGAGGCGGTGCTCGCCGATGGCCATCGCGTTGGCGTCGTTCTCGACGACGACCGGGCAGGTGAAGTGGGCGCCGAGCTTGTCGCGGATGGGGTAGCGGTCCCACCCGGTCATGATCGGCGGGCTCACGACCATGCCGGCCACGTTGTCGACGGGGCCCGGCAGGGCCAGGCCGATGCCGTGCACGGACGAGGGGGAGAGGCCCAGGCCCTCGAGCAGCCCGTTGAACGCGAGGACGACCTCGTCGAGCCACTCGTCGGGGCCGGTGGCGATGTCGAGGGCGAGCCGTGACTGGCCCTCGACCGTGCCAGCGAGGTCGGTGACGGCGAGCCGGACGCCCGTCGCGCCCGAGTCGGCGATGAGCAGCACGCCCGCCTCGCGACGGAAGCGGAAGCGGCTCGGCGGACGGCCGCGGGAGGTCGAGGTGACCTCGGCCGGCGCGATGAGGCCCGCCTGCTGGAGCGTTTCGAGGCGCGCACCGACGGTGGCGCGGGCGAGCCCCGTGCGCTCGACGAGCTCGGCCCGTGTGACGTCGCCGTGGGCGCGGATGAGGGCGAGCACCTGCCCGGGCGTGCCCGAGAGGTCGACCTGGCTGGTCATGGCGCCTCCTCGTCGAGGGTGTGGGAACGCCTCCGGAGGCTCCGGTGCGGCGTCGCAAGGTATTTCTATCAGAGATTCTCGTCTTTTTGCTTGACAGGTGACAGAAATAGGCCTCCAATTATGCAGAAGTCGAATCGGCGTCCGTCCCGGTTCCCACTCAACGAAGAGAGGCCCCTCATGGCACCCGCACGCACGTCCCGCCGTCTCGCGCTCGTCCTCGGCGCCGGCGGCCTCGTCGTAGGCCTGGCGGCCTGCGGCTCCTCGACGCCCTCCGGTGCCGGATCGACCGGCGACGCCGGCGCTGCCGCGTCGACCGGCAAGGTCGCAGCCGTCATCAAGGGCCTCGACAACCCGTTCTTCCAGACCATGGAGTCGGGCATCAAGCAGCAGGCGACGACCGGCAAGGCCGACGTCACCGTCCAGGCGGCGGCCGCGATCACCGACACGAGCGGGCAGGCCGACAAGCTGACCGGCCTCGCCGGCCAGGACTACAAGTGCTTCGTCATCAATCCGATCTCGGGCACCAACCTCATCCAGGGCGTCGCGCAGCTCTCGGCCAAGAACGTGCCGATCGTCAACATCGACAGCCCGATCGACGCCTCGGCCGCCGAGGCCGCGAGCGCCAAGATCGCCACCTACATCGGCACCGACAACGTCGAGGCCGGCACCATGGCAGGCAAGACGATGGGTCAGCTGCTCCCGAGCGGCGGCGACGTGGCCCTCGTCGGCGGCATCGCCGGCGACGTCACCAGCGGCGCCCGTCTCGAGGGCTTCCAGAAGGGCATCCCGTCCGGCGTCAAGGTCGTGCAGACCGTGGCCGCCGACTGGGACCGCCAGACCGCGCTCACCAAGGCCACCGACATCATGCGGGCGCAGCCGAACCTCAAGGGCTTCTTCGCCGCCAACGACGACATGGGCCTCGGCATCGCGCGCGCCATCGCCAACGCCGGCAAGACCGGCCAGATCAAGGTCATCAGCGTCGACGGCAACAAGGACGCCTTCGAGGCGATCAAGTCCGGCGGGGTCGACGCGGTGGTCGCCCAGTACCCCTACGTCATCGGCGCCATGGGCGTCGAGGCCTGCCAGGCCGCCATGGCCGGCAAGTCCCTTCCCGCCAGCGTCAAGGCTCCGGTCCAGGTCGTCACGAAGGACAATGTCGACAAGGCCCTGAGCGCCGCCCCCAAGCCCGGCGAGTCCTACGACGACCCGTTCGCGGCCCTCCTGAAGTGATGAGCACCATGACCGAGACACCCACCGCTCGCGCTGCGGCGAGCGACAGCCCGACCCCGGCGGGCGCGCCGCCGTCGGCGCCCTCGCCGGCGCCGGCGGCCCGGCAGCGGACCGCGGGACTGCGTGACCTCAGCAACTGGGCCGACTGGGCGGCGCTCGTCGGCCTCGTCGTGCTCGTGATCGTCTTCCAGTCGCTGAACTCGACGTTCCTCAGCAGCGGCAACATCCAGTCGATGCTCGTGGCCGCCGCGATCCTCATCGTGCTCGGCATCGGCCAGACCTTCGTCGTGGCCACCTCCGGCATCGACCTCTCCGTCGCGTCGACCATGACGCTGTCGGCCGTCGTGTTCGGGATGGTCTTCGTCGGCGGGCACGGCCTGCCGCTCGCCATCGTCGCGGCGGTCGTCTCGGGCGCCGTCATCGGCCTGGCCAACGGCTTGCTCGTCTCCCGAGGACGCATCACCGACTTCATCGTGACGCTCGGAACCCTCTCTGCCGCATCGGGACTCGCGCTCATCCTCTCCGACGGCAAGCCGGCGACGATCATCAGCGCGCCGCTGCTCAAGCTGTCGACGGGGTCGGTGGGTATCCTCGGCTACAGCGTCATCGTCGCGCTCGTGCTGGCGGTCATCGCCCACGTCGTGCTCTTCCACACGAAGTTCGGCACGCACGTGCTCGCCACGGGCGGCAACGTCGAGGCGGCGAACGCCACCGGTGTGCGCACGGGCCGGGTCAAGACCGGCGTCTACGTCATCTCCGGCGTGCTCGGCGGCATCGGTGCCGTGCTGCTCGTGGCCCGCGTCGGCGCGGCCGAGCCGGCCGCGAACACGGCGTTCCTGCTCAACTCGGTCGCCGCGGTCGTGCTCGGTGGCGTCAGCCTCTTCGGCGGCCGGGCCACGATCATCGGCCCCGTCATCGGCGCGCTGCTGCTCACGGCCCTCGTCAACGGCCTGACCCTGCTCGGCGTCTCGCAGTTCTACCAGCCCCTGTCGGTCGGCATCGTCGTCGTGCTCGCCGCCTTCCTCACGAGGTTCCAGAAATGACCGAGACCACTCTCGCCACCACGGGGACCGCTCGTCCCCTGGCGCAGGACGTCCCCGCCGACGCACTCCTCGACGTCCGCGACGTCTCCCTCTCCTTCGGCCAGGTGCGAGCCCTGCGCGACGTGACGATGCACGCCCGCCGCGGCGAGGTCACGGCGATCGTCGGAGACAACGGTGCCGGCAAGTCGACCCTCATCCGGTGCATCAGCGGCATCCACCGCCCGGACGAGGGCACGATCGACTTCGACGGCGAGCGGGTCCACTTCCGCTCGCCCGAGGAGGCCCGCACCGCCGGCATCGAGACGGTGCACCAGAACCTCGCGCTCGTCGAGGACCTCACGGTGTGGCAGAACCTCTTCCTCAACCGTGAGCTCGTCCGCGGTGTCGGCCCCGTCAAGCTGCTCGACCGCAAGGCGATGCGCCGAGAGGCGGAGCGCATGGTCTCGACCCTCGCCGTCAACGTCCCCGCCGTCAGCGCGCGCGTGCGTCGACTCAGCGGTGGCCAGCGCCAGGCCGTGTCGATCTGCCGCGCAGCGGGATTCACCTCGAAGCTCATCATCATGGATGAGCCCACCGCGGCGCTCGGCGTGCAGGAGACGGCCCGCGTCGAGGAGCTCATCCAGCGCCTGCGCGACGAGGGCCACGCCATCGTGCTCATCAGCCACAACTTCGCCCAGGTGCTCAAGCTCAGCGACGCCGTCTGGGTCATGCGCGCCGGGCGTTGCGTGGCCGGTCGCCGCACCAGCGCGACCGACGGCGACGAGATCGTCGCCCTCATCACCGGCGCCCGCGCCGGTGACCAGGAGACCGTCGCGCGCTGACGCGGCGCCTCCTGCCCCAGACCCACCCCGTATGCCGTCCGGCGCGCGGGCCGCCACCCCGCGGTCCGCGTGCCCCGACGGACGACCCCGAAGGACCTCGCATGACCGTCAACACCCCGTCCACCAGCACCGCGCCCGTCGGTGGGACCGGCAGCTCCACGCCGGTGCGCAACCCGATCGGCGTGCACGCCCTCGTCTTCGTCGGCGACACGTCCCCCGACAGCGTCGCCGAGGCGGTGCAGCGCACGGCCGCGGCCGGCTACGACCTGCTCGAGTTCTCGCTGCACGACTCGATCAACCTCGACCGGGCCGCGACCAAGGCGCTGCTCGCCGAGAACGGCATCGGCGCCGCGTGCTCGCGCGGCCTGGCTCCCGACGCCGACGTGTCGAGCGAGGACCCCGCCGTCGTCGCGCGCGGCCAGGAGCTGCTGCGCCAGTCGCTCCAGCTGACAGCCGACATCGGTGGCACCGTGCTCACGGGCGCCCTCTACAGCGCGTTCGGACACGCCAAGGGGCCGCTGACGACGACCGGCCGCCAGCACATCGTCGGCGTGCTGCGCGAGCTCGCCGAGGAGGCTCGCCCTCTCGGCGTCACGCTCGGCCTCGAGGTGTGCAACCGCTACGAGACCAACGTCGTCAACACGGCCCGCGACGCGCTGCGGCTCGCCGACGACATCGGCGCCGACAACGTCATGGTGCACCTCGACACGTACCACATGAACATCGAGGAGGACGACTTCCGCAGCCCCGTCCTCGAGGTGGGCGACCGCCTCGGCTACGTCCACATCGGCGAGAACCACCGCGGCTACCTCGGGTCGGGCCACCTCGACTTCGCCGAGTTCTTCGGAGCTCTGCGCGAGATCGGGTTCACTGGTCCGGTGACGTTCGAGTCCTTCTCATCCGCCGTGCTCGCCCGCGGCCTGTCCAACGACCTCGCGATCTGGCGCAACCTCTGGGACGACGGCGACGACCTGGCCCGCCAGGCTCGCGCGTTCATCGACGCCGGCCTGCACCCGACCACCCCGACCGCCACCACCGCATGACCGTGTCGACGGGCATCGATGAGGTCGTGGGCGCAGCCCTCGACCTCGTCGGTGACCACCGCCGGGTCGTGCTCGGCATCGCCGGGGTGCCGGGCGCTGGTAAGTCGACGCTCGCCGACGCCGTCGTCGCCGCGGTCGCCGCGGCGCGCGGCGAGGACTGGGTGGCGCACGTGCCGATGGACGGCTACCACCTCGCTGACGTGCAGCTCGAGCGTCTGGGAGCATTGTCCCGCAAGGGTGCTCCCGACACGTTCGACGCCGAGGGCTACGCGCACCTGCTGCGCCGGCTCGTCGACGAGCCCGACTCGTGGGTCTATGCGCCCGGTTTCAAGCGCACGCTCGAGCAGCCGATCGCCGCGGCCATGGTGGTGCCGCCGAGCGCCCGCCTCGTCGTCACCGAGGGCAACTACCTGCTGCTGCCCGAACCCCCCTGGCAGGCAGCACGATCCGCCCTCGCCGAGGTCTGGTACGTCACCGGTGACGAGGACCTGCGGCGCTCCCGGCTCGTCGAGCGGCACGTGACGTTCGGCAAGTCGCCGGACGCTGCGGTCGCCTGGGTGGAGCAGACCGACGAGGTCAACGCCGCGCGCATCGCCGCGGCGGCGGACGGCGCCGACCGGGTGGTCGTCAACGGTCCGGACGGCTGGTCGTTCGCGAGCTGAGCCTGTGGGCTGACGGGTCCGCCGGCCACCCCCTCTGGCGGCGCCGACGGTGGGTCAGCGGGCGCGGCGCTTGAGGCGCTCGACGTCCTGGAGCAGCACGGCACGGGCCTCGAGGCGCAGCCAGCCGCGCGTCGCGAAGTCGGCGAGCGCCTTGTTGACCGTCTCGCGCGAGGCGCCGACGAGCTGGGCGAGCTCCTCCTGCG
>CBHRRQ010000120.1:0-12039 GCA_966081555.1 uncultured Terrabacter sp. | reverse complement strand
CTGGGACTTCACCTCCGGCGGCGGCTACCGCTACACCCACCGCGACGGCGACAACGTCTACGGGTTCCGGGGCACGTTCCACACCATCCGCGACAACGAGCTCGCCATTCAGACCTTCGAGTTCGAGGGCGCGCCCGACGAGGTCGCGATCGAGTTCATGCGCTTCGTCGACCTCGGCGACGGCCGCTGCCGACTCGAGGGCCACAGCGTCGGCCCGAGCGTCGAGGGCCGCGACATGATGATCGAGAGCGGCATGGAGAAGGGCATGGTCGAGGGCTACGAGCGCCTCGACGAGCTCGTCGCGACACCCGCCGACGCCCCGGCCGACGCCGCCACCAGGGGCTGAGCGAGGTGGACTGGACCCTCGAGGTCGTCATCGTCCCGGTCAGCGACCTCGACGCCGCGATCGCCTTCTACCGCGACCAGGTCGGGTTCACGGTCGACCACGACACGAAGACCGAGCACATGCACGTCGCGCAGCTGACGCCGCGCGGCTCGGGCTGCTCGATCGTCGTCGGCGACATCCCCGCGCAGCAGGAGATGGCGCCCGGCTCACTCAAGGGCGTGCAGCTCGTCGTGGCCGACGCGGAGGCGGCCCGCGCCGAGCTCGTCGGGCGGGGCGTCGACTGCTCGGAGGTCCAGACCATCGACCCCCGCGACGGAGGCACGTTCTTCGGGTTCGCCGACCCGGACGGCAACACGTGGGCGGTCCAGCAGATCAGGGCTCGCGCCGACAAGCCGCTGATCCCGGTGGAGCACCGGGGCCGGTTCGCAGAGGGCATCGAGCCGTGACCCAGAGGCCGGCGGCGCGGCGACACGGTGCGCCGCCGGCCCCGGGCAGCACGCAGCACGGAGCAGGGAGAGAAGCCATGAGCAGGGTCGTCTTCGACATCAGCACGTCGGTCGACGGTTACGTCACCGCCGCCCCGCAGACCGCAGAGGAGCCGCTCGGCCCGGGCGGCGAGCAGCTGCACGGCTGGCTCGTCGACCGTGACTACCTCGAGCGGGCGATCGCCGACCTCGGCGCAGTCGTCGCCGGACGCACCACCTACGACCACTCCGTCCCCGGTTGGCAGGCCGACGGCCCGTCCGGCGCCGCGCGTCGGCCGGTGTTCGTCGTCACCCACGAGCCTCCTGACCCCGACACGGTCCCGGCCGACGGCGTCTACACCTTCGTCACCGATGGCATCGCCTCGGCCGTCGCGCAGGCCGAGGCTGCAGCCGAGGGGCGCACCGTCACGGTCATGGGCGGCGCCGACCTCGGGCGCCAGTGCATCGCCGCCGGCCTCGTCGACGAGCTCTCGCTGCACGTCGCGCCGCTCCTCTTCGGGTCGGGCACGGCGTTGTTCGAGGGCCTCGACATCGGCCACGTGCAGCTCGAGCTCCTCGACTGCCTGGCCTCACCGGAGGCCGTGCACCTGCGCTACCGGGTCGCCAGCCGGTCGGCCGGGGCAGCCGGAGAATGACGCCTCAACGACGCGTTCGGTGGCGAATGCGCCGTCAGAACGCTGGGTTCAGCACCGAACGTGGCGTTGGGCTGCGGATCGAGCGCTGACGCGACAAGAGCCCGGGTTCCGCTGGGAGGCCCCGCGGCGGCATACTGACGCGCATGAGCAGCGTCCCCCAGCAGCGCGTCCTCACGACCGCGATCCCAGGCCCCCGGTCCGTCGAGCTCCAGAAGCGCAAGAGTGCGGCGGTGTCCGCCGGCGTCTCTACCGGCCTGCCGGTCTACGTCGAGCGGGCCGGTGGCGGCATCCTCGTCGACGTCGACGGCAACCAGCTCATCGACTTCGGCTCCGGCATCGCCGTCACGACGGTGGGCAACGCCGCGCCGCGGGTCGTCGAGCGCGTGACCCAGCAGGTGCAGGACTTCACCCACACGTGCTTCATGGTCACGCCCTACGAGGAGTACCTCGAGGTGGCAGAGGCCCTCAACGAGCTCACGCCCGGTGACCACGAGAAGCGCACCGCCCTCTTCAACTCCGGGGCCGAGGCCGTCGAGAACGCCGTCAAGGTCGCCCGCCACTACACGGGCCGCAACGCCGTCGTCGCGTTCGACCACGCCTACCACGGCCGCACCAACCTCACGATGGCGCTGACCGCCAAGAACATGCCCTACAAGCACAAGTTCGGGCCGTTCGCCGGCGAGGTCTACCGCGCGCCGATGAGCTACCCGTTCCGCTGGCCGGGCGGCCCCGCCGACTGCGCCAAGGAGTCGTTCGACGTCTTCGTGTCGCAGGTGCACGCCCAGGTGGGGGAGGAGAACCTCGCCGCCGTCATCCTCGAGCCGATCCAGGGTGAGGGCGGGTTCATCGTGCCCGCACCGGGATTCGTCAAGCAGGTCGCCGAGTGGTGCCGCGAGAACGGCATCGTCTTCATCGCCGACGAGGTGCAGACGGGCTTCTGCCGCACCGGCGACTGGTTCGCCAGCGAGCACGAGGACGTCGTCCCCGACCTCATCACCACCGCCAAGGGCATGGCCGGCGGCCTGCCGCTCGCCGGTGTCACGGGCCGCGCCGAGATCATGGACGCCGTACACGGCGGCGGCCTCGGCGGCACCTACGGCGGCAACCCGGTCGCGTGCGCGTCGGCGCTGGGCGCCATCGAGACCATGAAGGCCGACGACCTCTGCGGGCGGGCCAAGCAGGTCGAGGCGCTCTTCGTGCCGCGGCTCGAGGCGCTCGCGGCGAGGTACCCGCAGATCGGTGACATCCGCGGTCGTGGCGCGATGCTCGCCGTCGAGCTCGTCAACGGCGAGGGCGACCTCACGCCCAACGCCGCCCTCACCGGCGCCGTCAACAAGGCGTGCCACGCTGCCGGGCTCGTGACGCTGACGTGCGGCACCTACGGCAACGTCTTCCGGTTCCTGCCGCCCCTCGCCGCGAGCGACGAGCTGCTCTCCGAGGGCCTCGACATCTTCGAGAAGGCGTTCGCCGAGTCCGTCTGAGGCGCGACGACCCCGAGGGCGTATGCCGTCCGGTTCCCTTCCAGCGCAAGGGAACAACCGGTAATCCGCCCTCCACCGCCGAGGGGCCCGCCCCCGTTTGGGGGCGGGCCTCTCTGTGTCGCAAGCGGTTACGCGTCAGCGCTTCCAGACCTTGACCGTCATCGACGTGCCGTTCTGGCCCGTGATGCCGATGTTGACACCGTTGTTCGGGACCTTCACACCCGTGGTCGGGGTGCTCGAGTACCAGTACTGCTTGCTGTCGTCGAACACCGGCTGGGCGGGCTTGCCCGTGATGCGGTAGCCGACGCTGTTCTTGTGGTACGTGAACGAGTCGGACGTCTCCAGCGAGAAGGGAGCGTCGTAGCCGGCGATGCGCGGACGCAGCACCGTCCCGTCGGCGAGCGGCACCGGCGCCGGGTTGGCGTCGACGGGCAGGATCTCGCCCTCGCCCGGGTGCACGCCGGTGTTGTTGTCGGCCTGCGAGAGGTCCCAGTAGCTGATGAGCAGACCATCCTGGTAGGGGAAGTGCTCCACGAAGTCGGGCTTCGTGTTCAGCCAGCCGAAGTTGTACGGGCCGCTCTGGAGGTACTGGTCGAACGACACGTAGTCACGGTGCGAGGCGATGTAGTAGTTCGGGTAGTCCGTGGTGGTCTGGCTGCCGACGGCCGAGAAGCCGTCGAGTGTCCAGCCCTCGGTGCCCGTCTCGGCGCCGGACTCGAAGACCGTGGTGCCGCCGGAGACGACCTTGATGGCGTCGACGAAGAAGCCGCGCTCGGTGTAGGCCGGGTCGGTCGCGTAGCGGAAGCGCAGGCTCACCGTCTTGCCGGCGTACGCGGACAGGTCGAACGTCGCCGGAACCCACTTGTCGTCGGTCGAGCCGGTGATGCCGTTGTTCTCCGTGCCGGTGATGGTGCCCGGGATGGTGGCCCAGCCGGAGCCGTCGTTGACCTCGACGTACGCGAAGTCGCAGGTGCAGTCCTCGATGAAGTAGTTCGTCTGGAACGTCAGCGTCGAGGTGCCGGCGGCGAGGGTGACGTCACGCGTCATCGTCGCGTTCGTGGCGTCCTCGCGGCCGCCGTACCACGTCTTGCTGCCCTCGAACGGCGTCGCGAGCTGGGTGACGACGGTCTTGTCGGGCAGTCCGACGATGACGGCCTGCTTCTTCGCCGAGTTGTACTCGTGCGGGCCGAGGTCGACCGTGGTGCCGGCAGCCGCGGCGGCCGGGATGTACTTGTAGTCGAGCCAACCGAGGAAGAGCTTCTCCCATGCGCCGAAGTCGGAGCCGCGCGACCCGATCGACTTGTCCTTGGGGCCGGCCTGACGGCTCTGCGCCATCATCGACCACCAGTTGACGCCGTTGTCGGCGCCCGTGGCGCTGTCGTAGAGGTCGGGCAGGCCGAGGTCGTGGCCGTACTCGTGCGTGAAGACAGACATCCCGCCGTTCTCGGGCTGGATCGTGTAGTCCCCGACCCACATGCCCGTGTTGCCGATCTGCGTGCCACCGTTGAGGTTGCCCGCCGGGCCCTGGCTGCCGGCCGTGTTGTAGTAGGCGAACCAGCGGTGCGACCAGATGGCGTCCTCACCCTGGATCGGGTCGCCGTCGGCCTGGTCGCCGCCCGCGTGCACGATCTGGAAGTGGTCGATGTAACCGTCGGGCTCGTTGAAGACGCCGTCGTTGTCGGCGTCGTAGCGGTCCCACTGGTCGTAGGTCGCGAGGGTCGCCTTGATCTGGGCGTCGGTCTGGCCCTTGGCCTTCTGGTCGACGACCCACTGGTTGACGGCGTCGCGGACGAGGGCCCACGTGTTGCTGCACACGTGCGAGCCGCAGAAGTCGCGGCCGTAGCGGGCCTCGTTGTAGGGCACCTTGACCCAGTCGGAGACCTGGCCGTCGATGCTGTAGCGGCCCGAGCTCTGGCGCTCGTACCACTGCTTGACGCTCTCCTGGGTGCCGCCCTGGCCGATGGCCCCACCGGCGCCGAAGTAGAGGTTCTGGAAGTAGTCGCGGCTGTAGTTCGCGTTCCAGTTCGTCGAGTTGTCGAGCGTGCGGTCGGGCTGCGGGATCGCGTTGTGCAGCGGGCCGTCCCACGTCGTCGGGCCGGGGGTGTTCGGGTCGGAGTCGACGTCCGGGTAGCTGGCGCTGCGCTGGTTGCCGAACTCGGCGAGCACGACGAAGATCTTGTCGGTGCCCGTGCGGCTCAGCTCGACGTACTCGTCGGTGGCGCCGGTGCCCCGCTTGCCGGTGGAGATCTTGGCGACGGTGCTCTTGCCCTGCTTGACGGTGGTGGCCTTGCCGTCGAGGACCTCGGTCAGGGCCCGCTGCTTGAGGGCACGCGCCTTGTCCTGCTGCGGGCTCGAGAACTCGTCCGAGCCGGCGGGTGCAGCGGCGTCGCCGACGTGCACGGTGTTCGGGCTGGCGGTGGGGAGGGCGCCGACCATCGGAGCTCCGATGGACACCCCCATCCCTGCGGCCAGGGCGAGGCTGAGCAGCCCCACAGACGTCCTACGCACGAATCCTCCTCGTTCGACGGCTCGGGTGGCCGTCGGTGCGCAATGGCGAGCGACGCCCGATCGGGATCCGCACGCTGAGTGGTGGATGGAGGGTCGACGCCCCCCGGCGCGAGACCCGAGGGAGACCTAATCACCTGCCACGTACTCAGCACCAGAGGTGGAATCGTAAAATTTCAGTAGATCCTCAGGATCTTCCGGACATGCTCCGAAGATCCAGCGGTATGCGGCGTCCGAAGGGGCGGTCAGTCCAGCGGTGTCACATCGGGGCGCTTGGCCTGGCGGTGGTCACCCGACGAGCGGCCGGTGAGTCGCCGGTGCACCCAGGGGCCGACGTACTCCTTCGCCCACTGCGCGTTCGCCTGGAGTGCCTCGCGCCGCCCGATCGGGGGAGCGGGGTCGAGCGGAACGGCCCAGTCGGTCTCGGAGGGCGTGTGCCCCAGGGCCTCGAGCGCCGCGAGCGAGACCCGCCGGTGGCCCTCGGTCGTCATGTGGATGCGGTCCTCGGCCCACATGCGCCAGTCGCGCAGGGCGTGCAGGCCCCACTGGTCGATGACGTGGGCGCCGTTGCGGCGGGCGATGCTCCAGATGTTGGCCGTGTGGATGGCGGCTCGGCCGCGAGTTGCCTTGACCAGCGGGGCATCTGCGGGATCGACGGGGGTGGCCATGAGCACGTCGGCGCCCGTCGCGCGGATGCGTGCCACCGCGGCCTCGAGACGCGCCGCCAGCCCGTCGAGGTCGGCCTTGGGCCGGAGGATGTCGTTGCCGCCGCCGACGATGCTCACGAGGTCGGGCTGCAGGGCGAGCGCGTCCTCGAGCTGGGGGCCGACGACGTCGGCGAGCTTGCGGCCGCGGACAGCGAGGTTGGCGTAGCCGAAGTCGAGCCCCTGCCCACGGGCGATCTCGGACAGGTGCGCCGCGAGCCGGTCTGCCCACCCGGCGAACTCGCCGTCGTGGCCGAACGACGGGTCGTCGTCGCACATGCCCTCGGTGAAGGAGTCGCCGATGGCGACGAAGCGGGTCCAGACGGTGGGTCCGGCGCCGCCGGGCGTGGGCTGGGTCATGTCAGCCTCCAGTCGATGGGTGGGGCGCCCTGCTGGGCGAGAAGGTCGTTGGTGCGGCTGAAGGGGCGCGACCCGAAGAAGCCGGAGCGGGCCGACAGCGGTGACGGGTGTGCCGACTCGATGCGCGGCACGCTGCCCAGCATGGGCGCGAGCGACTGCGCCTGCCGTCCCCAGAGGATCGCGACGAGCGGACCGCCACGTCCGACGAGGGCCGAGATGGCTTGTGCCGTCACGGTTTCCCAGCCCTTGCCCTGGTGGCTGGCGGAGCGCCCCGGCTGCACCGTCAGCACCCTGTTGAGCAGCATGACCCCGCGTTCGAACCACGGCGTCAGGTCGCCGTTGCCGGGGGTCGGCAGACCGAGGTCGGTGCCCATCTCCTGGTAGATGTTCTGCAGCGAGCGAGGCACGGGGCGCACGTCGGGCGCGACGCTGAAGCTGAGGCCCACCGGATGGCCCGTGGTCGGGTAGGGGTCCTGGCCGACGACGAGCACCCGCACGTCGGGCAGCGGCAGGGAGAAGGCGCGCAGCACGTTCTCGCCCGACGGCAGGTAGCCGCGTCCGGCGGCCACCTCGGCGCGGAGGAACTCGCCCAGCCGGCTGATCGTGTCGGCGACCGGCTCGAGGGCGGGCACCCACGTGGGGTGGACGAGCTCAGAGAGGGGTCGCGCCGGCACGGCCACACGCTACCCCTGCCCGTCGTGCGACAGAATCGACCCCGATGAACCTCTCGCTGCGCGGCCCCGCCCTCGTCGACGACGCCGTGCTGCCCGACGTCCTGGTCCGCGTCGAGGGGGAGCGGATCGCCGTGGTCACCCCGATCGAGTCCGGCAGCGAGCCGCCCGGGGAGGCTCGCGCGGCCGAGCGGGTCGCCGGGACGCTGCTGCCGGCATACGTCGACATCCACTGCCACGGCGGCGGCGGGTCCGCGTTCACCGACCTCGACGACGAAGTCGCGGCCTCCGCGGCTCGGCACCACCACGAGCACGGTTCGACGACCCTGCTCGCGAGCCTCGTCACCATGGCCCCGCGCGACCTCGAGCGCGGTGTCGCGATGCTCGCCGAGCTCTGCGACGACGGCCTGGTGGACGGGATCCACCTCGAGGGCCCGTGGCTCGCCGAGGCGCGCTGCGGGGCCCACGACCCGACCCTCCTGCGCGACCCGACGCTCGCCGAGGTCGAGCGACTGCTCGCCCTCGGGCGTGGTCACGTACGGCAGGTGACGCTCGCGCCCGAGCGCGACCACGGGCTCGACCTCGTGCGCTGGCTGACGTCGGCCGGCGTCCACGCCGCGATCGGACACACCACCGCGTCGTTCGGCCAGGTGGAGCAGGCGGTCGCGGCCGGTGCCGACCTCGCCACGCACCTCTTCAACGGCATGGACCCGTGGCACCACCGTGAGCCGGGCGCCGCCCCGGCACTGATGCGTTCAGCTGCTCGCGGTCACGTGACGGTCGAGCTCATCGCCGACGGCGCGCACCTGTCCGACGACACCGTGCGCACCGTCCTCGACCTCGTCGGCGCCGACCACGTCGCGTTCGTCTCCGACGCGATGGCGGCCGCGGGGGTGGGGGACGGCGCGTACGTCCTCGGTGGCCTGCCGGTCGTCGTCGACCGCGGCGTCGCCCGGCTGCGCACCGACCCCGACGGCACGACCCCCGGCGCGATCGCCGGCGGCACGAGCCACGTCGGCGACATCGTCGCGCGGGCGGTCGGCACGGGCATCCCGCTGGCGTATGCCGTCCGCCCCGGCACGCGCACCCCGGCCCGAGCGCTGGGGCTGGCCGACCGTGGGTCCCTCGCCGTGGGCTCCCGCGCCGACCTGGTCGTCGTCGACGACGCGGCGCGCCCCCTGCGCGTGCTGCGCCGAGGCGCCTGGCTCGGCTGACCGCTCAGCGTCTCCTGAGCACCGCCAGCTGGGCCGCCGAGTGGATGAGCGGGCTGTTGTAGGCGCCCACCAGCTCGAAACCGCGCCGTTCGAACATCGCGATGATGCGGGCCGACGTCACCGGGTCGACGACGCCGACGCGGTCGCCGTCCTTGACCGGCTTGCCGAGGCGCGAGTTGAGCGACACCGCCCACCGGACGCCGCGCGCGACGACGAGGTCGACGTAGTTCTCCACGACGTCCGGCTCCATCTCCTGGAAGGAGAAGGAGTTCACGAAGACGTCGTACTCGCCGGTGAGGTCGGGCAGCCGGTAGTTCGGCAGCACGGCGGACCCGACGAGGTCGATGGGCCCGGCTGGGGCGATGCCGTGGTCGTAGACGGCGACGCGGTCGCCGAAGAGCTCGCGCAGGTACCAGGAGGAGACGGTGAGCAGGGGCGGGATGTCGACGTCGACGTAGACGGCCTCGGGGTCGCGCGACATGAGGAACTCACCGAGCACCCCGAAACCGCCGCCGATCTCGAGGAAGCGCTTCGGCGGTGCGGGCACGTGTATCGACAGGGCCGCCATGCAGAGGGCGTAGTTGAGGTACGGCCGGGTCCAGCCGTGCTGGGCGTTCGTGAAGCGGTAGTACTGGAACGGCGTGCCCACGGTCGACTCCCCGTAGCCGTTGAGGTCGCACGGCCAGTTCGTCTGGTTCCAGGCGAGGCGCAGGGCGTCGAAGTCCCGGCGGGCCTCGTGCGTGGCGACGAGCGCCGAACGGATCCAGCCGGCCTGCGCGTCGGGGAGGGAGGCCCGCACGGTGGCCATCACCTTGTCGATGACGGCGTACGTGAAGCCGACGCCGTAGCGTGGGTAGAACCACCAGGCCGCGGTCGGCCACGACTTGAACGACTCGAGCCCGCGCTGGTCCATGTCGGCCAGCAGCGCGTCGAGACCGGGTCCCCAGAAGCTCGTCGGGCGGTAGAGGGAGTCCGTGTCACGCAGCTCGTCGAGTGAACGTCGCGTCATGGCGGACCAGTCGACCGTCGTGGCTTCAGTCATGAGTGCATGCTGCCCTCCGGGGACCCGCCGTGGGCAGCGCAAGGCCGGGAATGTCCGAAGAAAGCCGGTATCCGGGTCGAACCGACCGGCATACGGCCGCACCCCCGCCCCTCGGCAGCGCTGCCCTAGGCTCGCCCGGTGACGTCTCCCCGCTGGTCCACCGCCGTCTTCGACCTCGACGGCACGCTCGCCGACACGATCAACCTCATCGTCGAGTCCTACCAGTACGCGTTCCGCACCGTGATCGGGCGGGAGGAGGACCCCGACGTCATCCGTTCGTGGATCGGTCGGCCGCTCATCGGTGCGTTCCGCGACCACTCGCCCGAGCACGCCGACGAGCTCTACGACACGTACCTGAAGTGGAACGCCGACAACACCGAGCGCCTGATCCGAGACTACGACGGCGTCGTCGCGGTGCTCGCCGACCTGCGGGCGGCCGGGGTCGCCGTCGGGGTGGCCACCTCGAAGCGCCGCGAGTCGGCCGAGCAGGCGATGGGCATCCTCGGCATCTCGGAGCACGTCGAGGTGCTCGTCGCGATGGAGGACACCGAGCGCCACAAGCCCGACCCGACGCCGCTGCTGCTCGCCCTCGAGCGGATGGGCCGCAGCGCCAACGGGGCCGTCTACGTCGGTGACGCCGTCGTCGACGTGCTCGCGGGCAAGGCGGCCGGGATGGACACGGTCGCGGTCACGTGGGGCGCCGGCCTGCCCGAGCCGCTCGAGGCCGTGCGCCCGTCGGCGCTCGTGACGACGGCCGACGAGCTGCGCTCCACGCTCCTCGGCTGACGAGCACCGCGGGGCCGACGGCGCCGCCGGCCCGGTCGGGGCCGGTCGGGCCCGCGTCGCGCAGGGCCTAGCATCTGTGCGTGCACAGCTTCGACAAGGACGCCGACCACGTCGCCGTCGACAAGGTCCTCAGCTACGCCCGGGAGCGGCTCCTCATGGACCCCATCCCGCTCGACGGCGCCCAGACCGAGGAGTACCTCGCCTCGGCGGCCGGCCAGACCATCACGCGGGAGGGCCTCGGCTCAACGCGGGCGATGGAGCTCTTCGAGCACACGCTCGCCCCGGCCTGCCTGTCGACCGACCACCCGCGCTACCTCTCCTTCATCCCCTGCGCGCCGACGCGTGAGGCCGCGGCCTTCGACGTCGTCGTCGGCGCCTCGTCGATCTACGGCGGCTCCTGGATGGAGGGCGCCGGCGCGGTCTACGCGGAGAACCAGGCGCTGCGCTGGATCAGCGACCTCGCCGGACTGCCCGAGTCGGCCGGCGGCGTCTTCGTGCCGGGCGGCACGGTCGGCAACCTGTCCGCGCTCGTCGTGGCACGGCACACGGCACGGGCGCGCGCCGCGGCGAGCGGCAGCGGGGCCCGTCCCTACCGGATCGCGGCGACCGACAACGCGCACTCGTCCGTCGTCTCCATGGCGGCCGTCATGGATGCGGAGGTGTGCGGCGTCGCCGTCGACGACAAGCTCCGGCTCACCGGTGCAGAGCTGCGGAAGACGTTGGAGGAGAACGGTCCCGAGACGTTCTTCGCCGTCGTCGCCACGAGCGGCACGACGAACTTCGGCGTCGTCGACGACCTCGCCTCCGTCGCCGAGGTGTGCCGCGAGTTCGGCATCTGGCTGCACGTCGACGGCGCCTACGGCGGGGCCGGTCTCGCGGCGCCGTCGGTGCGCCACCTCTTCGCCGGCATCGAGCACGCCGACTCGTTCATCGTCGACCCGCACAAGTGGCTCTTCGCCCCGTTCGACTGCTGCGCCCTCATCTACCGCGAGCCGGAGCTGGCCCGGATCGCGCACACGCAGGAGGCGGGCTACCTCGACGTCATCACCAAGTCGGCCGAGTGGAACCCCACCGACTACTCCATCGGCCTGACGCGGCGCGCCCGCGGCCTGCCCCTCTGGTACTCGCTCGCCGTCCACGGCACCGACGCCTACGTCGAGGCGATCGAGAGCACCATCGAGGTGACGCGTTTCGCGGCCGACGAGATCGGTCGCCGTCCCTACCTCGAGGCGGTGCGCGAGCCCGACCTCTCCGTCGTCGTCTTCCGACGCCTGGGCTGGGCGCCGGAGGACTACCAGGCGTGGACCGACCGGCTGCTGTCCGAGGAGTTCGCGTTCGTCGTGCCGACGACCTTCCGAGGCGAGACCCTGACCCGCTTCGCGATCGTCAACCCCCACACGACGAAGGAGGACGTCAACGCCATCCTCGATACGATGGCCTGACGCCGCGTCACAGATGGGGCGAAACGTGCCTGATGGGACACCTGTTCCCCGCGGTGCCGGACGGCGGCCGCCGACATGCCGCCGACACGCCCGATCTGAATGACACCCCTGTCATTTGCACCTAGGGTGATGACCGGAGCCAACGCACACACGTAGGACCGAGCACGACCGCACTGAGACGGGACCATGAGCACAGACCACGCCACGGCGCAGCCGCACCGCCCCGAGTCCGAGGACGGCCTCAGCGCTCGCGACCTCGAGATCCTGGCGTTCGAGCGCCAGTGGTGGAAGTACGCCGGCTCGAAGGAGCAGGCCATCAAGGAGCTGTTCGACATGAGCTCCACGCGCTACTACCAGGTGCTCAACGC
>CBHRRQ010000119.1:0-12078 GCA_966081555.1 uncultured Terrabacter sp. | reverse complement strand
AGACCGTAGGGCTCGTCCCACTCCGGGGTGACGAGCGTCGCTGCGCTCGACCCGAACAGGGTGACGAGCTCGTCGGTGGCGAGGTGGCCCAGGTACTCGACGTCGTCGCCCAGCAGCGGAGCCACCTGCGCGTTGAAGTAGTCGCGGTCACCGACCGGACCGGCGAGCCTCAGGCGCCGGCCGGCCTCTCGCGCCATCGCGACTGCCCGGTGCGGCGCCTTCTCGGGGACGATGCGGCCGGCCCACGCCAGGTCGCTGCCGCCTGCGCCCGCCGTCCACCGCCGCACGTCGATCCCGTTGTGGACGACGCGGGCGGGGGCGACGTGCGACCAGGAGCCCGCGGTGTGCGAGCTCACCGCCGTGAAGTGGTTGCCGGCGCGCCCTGGTCTCGACATCGCGATGTCGACGGCCGGCTCCAGCCACGGTGTCGGTGGCGTGTGCAGGGTCGTGAGCACCGGCATGGGCAGGGAGTCGGCCATGGCCACGGGCAGGTGGTGGAGGCTGTTGTTGTGCACGATGTCCACGTCGTCGCGGTGCCGCAACGAGAGCATCACCTGCAGGTAGGCGTGGTGGGTGCGCAGCCACGACTCGGGCACCATCGCGACGTCGGCTCTTGCTGCGTCGCTCAGTCGCAGGGGCGGGACGTCGAGGTGGGTGACGTCGAGACCGGGGTCGCTGCCCGGTGCGGCGAAGACGGTGACGTCGACGTCACGCTCGCGCAGCCCTCGGGCCAGGTGCCACGTCAGCGACTCGAGGCCGCCGGCGAAGGGTTCCGCGATCGGGTAGGTGGACGCGGCGATGATCACGACGTGCATGCGGCGCTCCTGTCCCTCACTGCCGCAAGGACCTCCGAATAGACGCGCGCGTGCACCCTTGCGATCTCGGCGCGTTCGCGACGTCGATCCGCAGGATCGGCTCGCCACTGCGGGCGCTCCACGAACGCCCGCCGCAACACCTCGCCGAGCGCAGGCGCTCGTGAGGCAGTGCTCCCGTGGCCGGGCGCGGCATACGTCAGGCACGGCCGCTGGTCGGCGTAGTAGCCGCAGTCGGGCGCCGCGACGACGGTGCCGAGGTCGTAGCACGCCTCGAGCCACCCGGAGTGCGTGCCGAACCGGTACGGCAGCACGCTGACATCGAGCGACTGCAGGTAGTCCCACAGCTCGTCGTCGGTGAAGTAGTCGTGCACGTGCAGCTCCACCAGACCCGCCGCCTCGAGCCCACGCAGCCGCGACGTCAGGTCGGGGGCGTGGCGGTCGTAGCCGGGGGTCATGACGTCCGTGTGGGCGTCGACCCGCAACCGCGCTCCGGGAAGCTCACCGAGCACCTCGACGATCTCGTCGATGACGGGGAGCGGGTCCATGCCGGCTCGCAGGCTCTTGACGTGCACGCCGATGACAAAGCCGTCGTGCGGTTGCCGCGGCATGGCCGCACGCTCCTGCTCGACCACGTGCGGGTGCGGCACGACCACGGCTTCGCGCCCCCACCGCTCACCGATCTCCGCCGCAGCGCCGTGCGTCAGCGTCAGCACCGCGTCGGCCGCCTCGACGAGGACCCCGAGCTGGGCGTCGTGCAGGGTGGGCTCGACATGGTGCGGGTTGCGCAGGTCGTGCACGGTGACGACGAGGGGCTTTCGGTGGTGCCGCAGCTCGGCGACGAGCTGGGCGAGGTCTTCGGGTGAGACGGCGTCGAAGCCGAAGTGCACGTGCATGAGGTCGAACTCGTCGGCGTGGCTCCCGACCCACCCTGGCTCCAACATCCGCGGCGGCCACCACTGGGCGTCGGGCACGTCGGCCCGTGGCTTCGGGTCCGGCAGGCGGATGACGGTGGGATCACCGTCGGGTGCGCTGAGGTGGCGCACGTAGACGTGGCTGGAGGGGACGGAGGCGATGACTGGGCTCAAGACCGAGTGCCTTTCGGAGCAGGCACGCAGCGCACCGCGTGAGGGGGCGCCGGCGCGATCGGGGGCCGCGTGGCTGGAGCCTCCGGGGGAAGAGGTACCCGTTGCGGCGCCGGCTCGGACCATGGCCCCGCATGTATGCGGCCAAGCGGGGTACGGGGCCGCCATGGAGCCCACTCCCGAGACCGACGCGGCACTCACGGAGCTCGAGAGCTACGGCGACGGGAGGCTCCGGGACGACCTCCGCGCGCTCGTCGACGAGGCGAAGCGGTCCGTTCCCGAGCTCGTCGGCGTGAGCGTGGGCCTCCTCGTCGAGGACCTCGTGCTCACCTACGTCGCGAGCGACCTCGACACGGCCCTGCTCGACGCCATGCAGTACCTCGACACCGGCCCGTGCGTGCGGGCGGCCGAGGACGCGCGCGTCGTCGTCACGGGACCGGAGACCCTGTTCGACGAGCAGCAGTGGCGGCTCTTCGCTCAGGCGACGGCCAGTCACGGTGTCCGCAGCAGCCTCTCGCTGCCGTTCGTGCGCAACGGGGTCGTCACCGGGGGCGCCAACTTCTACGGCTCCGGGGACAGCTCGTTCGACGGGCACGTCGAGATGCTGGCCCGCCTCTTCGGGGCCTGGTCGCCCGGGGCCACGCACAACGCCGACCTGGAGTTCCGGACCCGCCGCCAGGCGGCGCGGAGCGTCGAGAACCTCCGGGCCGCCCGGCTCGTCGACCAGGCGGTCGGGGTGCTCGTGGCCGAGGGGATCGCCGACCCGAACGAGGCGGAGGCACGACTGCGCCAGGCTGCCGCGCAGGCAGGCGTCCCCGTCGACGTGCTCGCGCGCGCCCTCGTCGACACGTACGCAAACGGGGGCGACGAGGACTCGCGACCACCGGCCGTCAGATGACCCCGACGTCGTCGGGCTTGGGCGGGAGGGCCGTCGTCGTGCCGACCTTCTCGCCGACGGCGAGGTGCCCTCCGAGGTAGGCCGACAGCCCGGCCACCGTGAGACCGGCGAGTCCGAGGGCAACGCCGCGGCTGCGGTTGCGCGGCCGCGTCGCCCACGAGGCGGCATACAGCCCGAGGGACACCACGTTGAGGCCGGCGTGCACGACCGCGACCCGTCGTGGCCTTGGGCCGATGGCGGCGTACTCGGCCACTCCCGTCAGCGCGGCGGCCGGTGCCGCGGCGAGTCCCGCGCCCACCAGACGCCGCGAGGCTTGCGCCGCCCCCGGGCCACCGACGACGTCGAGCAGCGCGGAGGAGGTCCAGAAGCCGATGGGCAGGTCGGTGAGGAAGGGGTGGGCGGCGTGTCCCATCACCTCACCGGTCACGAGTCGTCGCCAGGCACCCGTGCCCCTGAGGTGGGCGGCGAGCGGGGCGAGGGCAGCCGCCGGGGCGTCGAGCGACGGACGACCCTCCACCAGCCGCTCGACGAGGCCGACGGCGGGGCTCGACGTGGTCGTTCCAGATGACGGTTCCATGCCGAGCCCCTACCCGGTCGGTGGGTGCTCGAACGGCGCGCGGTCAGGAGATGACGGCGTCGACCGCCTTCTTCATGGCACTCGGCTGCTCCGGACGACGCGGGGCCTTCTTCCGCGCCTCGAGCAGCTCCTCACCGAGCTCCTGGAGCTGCTTGCGGCCCAAGCCTTCACGCACCTTGGGGAACCACTCCTGCTCCTCCTCCTCCATGTGGTGCTCGACGTTCTCGATGAGCACGGTGGTCTTGGCGTCGAACCGCTCGTCGGTGGCGTCCATGGCGGCGAGCTCCATGCAGAGCACGTCGGCGACATGGTGTTCTTCGTACGACTCGAGCACGTCGTCCTCGAGGTCGGGCAGCAGCTCGCGAACCCGTGGGTACATGACCTCGTTCTCGACGTAGGTGTGCACCGTCAGCAGCTCGAGGATGGTGTCGACGATGGTCTGCTTCTGCACCGGCGTGAGGTCGGCCTTGCGGAAGGCCCGGAACTGCTGGCGCACCTCCTGGTGGTCGTTCTTCAACAGGACGATGGCGTCGTTGGACATGGCGCTCCTCGGGTGCTGTGGCGGGATGGCCCGGCTGTCGGGCCCGCTGCCTCCTTACCCACCAAGCCTCCCCGGCCGCCCGTCGTGGTGACGACGTGATGTCGACCTGCTGGTGGCGAGGCCGCGGCGGGTAGGTGGGGCCCGTGCCCGCCAAGATCAGACAAGACCTGCAGCGCATCGCCACCGAGTCCTTCGGCTGGGAGCAGCTGCACGAGGACCAGCTCGATGCCATGGAGCAGGTGCTCGCCGGACGAGACCTGCTCGCGGTCCTGCCCACCGGAGCGGGGAAGTCGGCGATCTACCAGCTTCCGGCGCTGATCGTCGACGGGCCCGCGGTGGTCGTGTCGCCGCTCCTCGCGCTGCAGCGCGACCAGGTCGACGCCCTCGACCGCGCGGGCGTCGGCGGCGCGTTCCTCGTCAACTCGCTCCAGACCGCGGCCGAACGCCGCGAGGCGTGGGACGCGCTCGCGCGTGGTGAGGCGCGCTACCTCTTCCTGTCGCCCGAGCAGCTGGCCGATGGCGAGGCCGTGGAGCGGCTCGCCGCATCGGGACCCGGACTCTTCGTCGTCGACGAGGCGCACTGCGTGTCGTCGTGGGGCCACGACTTCCGGCCCGACTACCTGAGACTCCGGCCGGTCGTCGAGAGCCTCGGCCACCCGCCGGTGGTGGCTCTGACGGCCACGGCGGCACGGCCGGTTCGGGACGACATCGTCGCCCGCCTCGGCATGCGCGACGTCGCCGAGACGGTGACGAGCTTCGACCGTCCGAACCTCACGCTGCGGGTCGCGCTGATGACGGAGGCCGAGGAGCAGGACGAGGCGGTCGTCGAACGAGCGGCCGGACTGGCCGCGGACGGTCACGCCGGGATCGTCTACGTCAGCCGACGCGTGGACGCAGACCGGTTCGCCGCAGAGCTCGAGCGGCACGGTGCACGCGCCGCCGCCTATCACGCGGGCCTGTCGGGCGCCGTGCGCGAGTCGGCCCACGAGGCATTCCTGTCCGGTCAGGTCTCGGTCGTCGTGGCCACCTCCGCGTTCGGCATGGGCATCGACAAGCCGGACCTGCGGTTCGTCCTGCACGCGGCCGCGCCCGACTCCCTGGACGCCTACTACCAGCAGATCGGCAGGGCGGGCAGGGACGGCGACCCGGCCGCGGCCGAGCTCTTCTACCGGCCGGAGGACCTGCACCTGCAGGCCTTCCTCACCGCAGCGAGGGCGCCGGAGGAGGCGTTGCGCAAGGTCTCGAAGGCGTTGCGGGACGCGGACGGACCCTTGGGGGTGCGCGAGCTCGAACGCGTCACCGACCTGTCGCGCGGCGCCCGCACGCGGGCCGTCAACCTGCTCGAGCAGGTCGGCGCCGTGCGGGTCCTGCGCCGCGGAAAGGTCACCCACGTCCCGGATGTCACGACGGCCGATGCCGTGCGGGCAGCCGTTGAACGAGCCGAGGCCCACCAGTCGCTGATCCGCTCGCGCATCGAGATGATGCGCGGCTACGCGGAGACCACGGGCTGCCGCCGCCAGTTCCTGCTCGGCTACTTCGGTGAGCACCTGGCCGACCCGTGCGGGAGCTGCGACCGGTGCGAGGCCGGCACCGCCCGGGCCCGGAGGCAGAGCAGCGGTCCGTTCGAGCTGGACGCGCCCGTCGCGCACGACGAGTGGGGTGACGGCATCGTCATGTCGGTGGAGGACGACCGCATCACGGTGCTGTTCGAGACCGTCGGCTACCGCACCCTCTCGGTGGAGGCCGTCACGAGCTCCGGGGTGCTGCGGTAGGCGGCGTCAGAGTCGTCTCCAGCCGGGGTCGGCATCGTCGTGGCCGTGGGCGCTCATGAGCATGAGGCCACCGTCCACGGCATACGAGGAGCCGGTGACGTAGGCGGCACGGGGCGAGGCGAGGAAGCCGACGACCGACGCGACCTCGTTGACGTGGCCGGGACGCCCGAGCGGGTTGCCGGGGCGCGAGGTGCGGTAGGCGTCCTCCTCGTCCTGACCGGTCATCTCGGTGGCGATCTCGCCGGGAGCCACGGCGTTGACGGTGATGCCGTGCTCCGCCAGCTCGAGGGCCAGCACCTTCGTCAGCATCCCCAGACCTGCCTTGGCCGCGCAGTAGGCGGCGGCACCCAGTCGCGGCACGTGCTCGTGCACGCTCGTCACGTTGACGATGCGCCCGCCCTTTCCGGCGTCGACCATCCGGCGCGCGGCGCTCTGCGCACAGAGGAACGGTCCGTTGAGGTCGGTGGCCAACACCCCGTTCCACGTCGCGAGGTCGAGCTCCAGCGCCGGCGTCGAGTGACCGGTGCCCGCCACGTTGACCAGCACGCCGATGCCCCCGAGGGCGTCCGCGAGCCGGTCGACGACCTCGCCCGCCTGGGCGGATGCCGCGTCGAACGGTTCGACAGCACAACGCTGCCCGCGTTCGACCACGTCCGCGGCGGTGCGGCGTGCACCCTCTTCGTCCTCGTGCACCGTCAGTCCGATGTCGAACCCCTCGGATGCGAGGAGCAGGGCCGTCGCGCGGCCGATGCCGGAGTCGGCACCCGTGACGACGGCGAATCGGGGGAGTGTCCCGCTCATGGTTCACCTCTTTCGTGTGGCTTGCCGCACGCGTACCCGATCGAGCAGGTGTCAACGGCGCACCCACGGGTACGCGTGAACCGCCGCCCGTGTCGGCGGGCGTCCGACCGCGAGGGTCACCGAAGGAAGGGGGTGGACAGTGCGCATCGTCGTGACCGGCGCCAGCGGGAACCTGGGCAGTGCGCTCCTGCGGGCACTCACCGGCAGAGGGCACGACGTCCAGGCCGTGGCGCGCCGCCCTCCCGGCCCCACTGCGGCGGCTCCCACCGACGTCACCTGGTCGTCGCTCGACCTCAGCGAGCGCGCCTGCGAGCCCCAGCTGAACCGGCTCGTCGCGACGGCCGACGCCGTCGTGCACCTCGCCTGGGCCTTCCACCCGATGCGTCGGCCGACCTACCTCCATCGCGCGACCGTCGGGATCCTCGAGCGCGTAGCGCGGGCAGCCCTCTCCTCCGAGAGGATCCACCTCGTGCACGTCTCGTCCGTGGCGGCGTACTCGCCCCGTCGTTCGGAGCGACCGATCGACGAGGACTGGCCGCGCGAGGGCATCCCCGGCGCGACGTACAGCCGGCTCAAGGTCGAGGCCGAGCGGTCGCTGGAGCGGCTCACCGCGGGCGCCGGCGCCCGCGATCGGGTCACCGTCCTGCGGCCCTGCCTCGTCGGGCAGTACGAGGCGGGTGGTCCCATGCTTCGCTGCGGCGCCCCTGCTCCCTTCCCGGGGGCCCTCGTCGGCCGACTCCCCGTCGTCCCGGTGGACGACCGCTTCGGCCTGCAGCTCGTCCACGCCGACGACGTCGCAGACGCCGTCACGCGCACAGTGGAGCGTCGCGCGGTGGGCAGCTGTGACCTGGCGGCGCACCCCGTGCTGCGAGGCCCCGACTTCGCCGCAGCGCTGAACGCACGTCCGGTCCGCCTGCCACAGCAGGTCGCGCGCGCCGCGATGGCCGCCCTCTGGCACGCGCACCTGAGCCCGCTCGACCCGGGCTGGGTGGACATGGCCCAGCAGGCGCCGTGGGTGGGAGCGCTCCGCGCGCGCGAGGAGCTGGGCTGGCAGCCGCGGCACAGTGCGGGTGACGTCCTGGACGAACTGGTGCGGGGCATGGTGGACGGTGCCGGTCAGGGGAGGGGCGCACTACGCCCACGGACGGTCCGAGATGGTCTGCGGCGAGCCGCGTCAGGGGGAGTGGAGGGGTCGGTGGCGCGTCGGCGCCTCACCTGACGGTCAGGTCGATCCGCTCGCCGGGCGACACCGGGCGTATGCCGTCGAGCCCGGCCGCGTCCGCCGCGCCGAGGAAGTCGTCGAGCCGGGACCTGAAGACTCCGTAGTCCGAGTGGTGCACGGGCACCGTCTGCCGCGGCTCGACACGGCGAAGGAAGTCCACGCCCTGCCCGGCGTCCATCGTCACGGTGTGCAGCAGCACGCGGGTGCCGCCCAGGTGCACGACGGCGGTGTCGATCTCGGGGAAGCGCAGGCGCACCTCGTCGATGTGCTCGCCGGTGAGCGTGTCGCCGCTGACGTAGATCCGGTGCTCCAGCCGGCCCGCGACCCGGTGCTCCACGACGGAGCCCATGACGGGAGGGAGCGCCAGCCCCATCAGGCCGCGGGCATGGACGGCGGGGGCCGCGGTGACGGTGAGCTCCTCGTCCCCGCGCGCGATTTCGAGCCGCTCCCACGTGCGCAGGGCCCTGGTGGCGAAGCCCCAGCGGTCCAGACGCCGCGCGGCTTGCGGCGTCGTGACGACTCGGGTGCCCTTGGCGAGGCCGCGACGGGCCACGCGGTCGAAGTGGTCGCCGTGCAGGTGTGAGAGGACCACGAGGTCGATGGCGGGTAGCTCCTCGACGGACACGGCAGGATCGGTGAGCCGACGGGACCACAGCCCCTTGCCGAGGTAGGCGCGCTGCCCGCGGTGCAGGAAGTTGGGGTCCGTCAGCAGCGTGAACGACCCGAGCTCCAGGACGGTCGTCGCGGTGCCGACGAAGGTGAGTGCAGCTCGCGCCGCGGAGTCGGCGCCCTTCTCGGGGCCTGCGCCAGCCGCGCTCGTGACCTCGTCCATCAGCGACTCCCTCCCTCGGCCCGTGGCTCCCGCATACCCACCGCCTTGACAGCGAATCGCATTGCGAGATGGACGAAGTCGTCCATGTCCAGTCGTTTCTGCCGCGGTGGCCCGGGTAGGCCGAGCGCAGGCTCGACAGAGGAGGTGCCGTGGTCGTCACGGATGGCGGGGTCACTGGGGTCGGCCGAGTCCGGCCCGGTCGGCTCGAGGCAGAGGTCGTGATCCCGCTCAGATGGGGCGATGACGGCGACGACTACCGGGTCGAGCGCATGGGCAGGTACCTGGCGGGTCTGCGTCAGGCCGTCGTGGCCATCACGGTCGTGGACGGCAGCGCGCCGGAGCGACGTCGGGTGCACGAGGCGGCATGGGGCTCGTACGCCCGCATCATCGAGCCTGACGAGGCCACGGTCGTCATGGAGCCCGGCGGCCCGCGCGCACGGCCACGGACCCTGAACGGCAAGGTCGTGGGCGCGATGACGGGTATCCGGCGAGCTCGGTACGACGCGGTCGTGCTCGCCGACGACGACGTGCGGCACACGCCGGACACGTTGGGACGCCTGGTCGAAGCGCTGGCACGGGCGGACCTCGTGCGGCCGGTCAACGTCTACGACTCGTGGCCCTGGCAGGCCCGCTGGGACGGCGCCCGTACCCTCGTCAACGTCGCGTTCGGCGCCGACTGGCCGGGCACCTTCGCCCTGCGCCGCTCGACGGTGACTCGGGTCGGTGGCTGGAGCCCGCACGTGCTGTTCGAGAACCTCGAGCTGTGGCGCACCATCGAAGGTGCCGGTCACGTGGTTCTGTCGCTCCCCGAGGTCCGCGTCCCCCGCGAGCCTCCGAGTGTCCAGCAGTTCTGGTCCCAGCGCCTGCGCCAGGCCTACGACGACCTCGCCCAGCCGGGCCGGCTCGTGGCCGAGCTCTCGATCCTGCCCCTCGCGGCCCTCGCCGCCCGACGAGGGCCCGGGCCGCTCGTCGGTCTCGCAGCGTTGGGCGTGCTGCTCGGCGCACGGGGCCGGCGCCGACTCGGCGCCGGCTGGGTGCCCCCCGCTGTGCCGCTCTGGGCGCCGGTGTGGCTGCTGGAACGAGGCGTGTGCGCCTGGGCGGCCCTCGGGAGCCGGCTCCGGGGCGGCGTCAGTTACCACGGCACGCGCGTGCGCGTCGCCGCCCACTCGTCTGCCCAGCTCCGCAGGTCCCGAGAGAGGACGCCACGTGAGGCTGCTCAGAGGGCAACCAGCGCCTCGTACCCCGTGCTGCCCATTTCAGATCAGGCGTTCGAAGAGGGCTTGAGCCCGAGACCGGTGGGTACCCGAACCCCGTGACAGCACGCCCGCCACGCCGGAGCTCGAGAACGGGGCCCTCGGCGGGCGACCGATGAAGGGACAAGGATCCATGACCGAACGACCTTATGAGACAACCGTTCCGGACGACCTGACCTCCGGAACCCCCGCGACGTCGGGCCTTGCAACCGGAGGAAACGGCACCACGTCGCTCGGCTCCACGTCGACGGGCGGCCAGGGATCTGGCTCGACCACGTCAGCCGTGGGCCAGGAGGCGAAGTCGGTGGCCTCCGACGCGGCCGACAGCGGCCGCCAGGTCGCCGAGACGGCAGCCTCTGGCGCCAAGGACGTCGTGTCCGAGGCCACCACCCAGCTGCGACAGCTCTTCGACCAGCTGCGCTCCGAGCTCGACGGGCAGGCCTCTTCGCAGGGTCAGCGCGCCGTCGGTGGTCTGCGCTCGCTCGCCGACGAGCTGCGACAGATGGCCTCGAGCTCCGACCAGCAGGGCATCGCCGGAGAGGCTGCCCACCAGGCCGCCGACCGCGCATCGTCGTTCGCCGACTGGCTCGACAACAAGCAGCCCGGCGACATCCTCGACGAGGTGCGCTCGATGGCGCGACGGCGCCCCGGCGCGTTCCTCCTCGGAGCAGCCGCCCTCGGCCTGCTCGGCGGCCGCATGACGCGGGGTCTCACCGCGGGCGGTTCCGGTCAGGAGATGTCCGGGGCCACCGGCTACCCCGTCGGGTCGACCGGCGTCGCAGGCGCCTACCCGACCGCCGGCTACACCACCGGCACGACTGGCACGGGCACGGCTGGCGCGGCCACGGTCGGCCTCCCGCCCGACGTGTCTCCGGTGCGCTCCGAGCCGTACACCGTGGGTGTGCGCGACACCGACACCCACGCCATGACCACCGCGACGGACGGGGTGACGACGAGCGACATCACCGACGAGACGGACATCCTGTACGTCGAGGGGGAGAGCGAGGCTCGCGGATGAGCACCGTTCCCCGCGACGAGCTCGGCGGCGGAGGCCTCGGCACCCAGGGTGCCTCCTACGCCGGCCCCTACGAGGGCACGCGTGAGAGCTCGCACGAGAAGGCGGAGCACGCCTCGATCGGCGAGCTCGTCGGCGACATCTCCCAGGGCCTCAGCACCCTGATGCGCCAGGAGGTCGAGCTGGCCAAGGCCGAGGTCCGCGACTCCGCGAAACGAGCCGGCAAGGCGGCGGGGCAGTTCGGCGCCGCGGCCCTGGCCGGCTGGATGACCCTCCTCTTCCTGTCCATCGCCGTGTGGGAGTTCCTCGCGAGCGCACTGGACAGTCGAGGCTGGTCCGCCGTGATCGTCATGGTGGTCTGGGGCATCGTCGCCGCCGTGCTCGCCGCTGCCGGCCGCAAGAACAGCAAGCAGATCCAGGGACTTCCGCGCACGACCGAGACCGCCAAGCGGGTCCCGGACGCGCTGAAGGGAAACGAGGAGACCTCATGAGCATGAACTACCCGACGACGAACGACCCGATGGCCACCGATCCGATGACCACTGATCCGAGCGCGAAGGACCCGGACGCCATCCGGGCCGACATCGAGCGCACCCGTGCGGGACTGAGCCGCGACGTCAACGCGCTGGGCGAGTCCGTGACGCCGGGCCACATCGCTCACCGCCAGGCCGAGAAGGTCAAGGGCCGCGCGAGCCGCCTGCGCGACCACGTCATGGGCACCGCGTCCGACGCCGGCGGCAAGACCTCCGACATGGCCCACGGCGTCGGCGACCGCGCGTCCGACGTGGCGCACGGAGTCGCCGACACGGCCCAGCAGGCGGGCCACAAGGTCGAGCGCACGGCGCGCGGCAACCCGATCGGTGCCGGTCTCGTCGCCCTCGCCGCCGGCTGGCTCGTCGGCTCGCTGCTGCCGGCCTCCGAGAAGGAGCGCCGGCTCGCCGAGTCCGCCAAGGACAAGGCGCAGCCCGTGCTAGAGCAGGCCCAGAGCACGGTCAAGGACGTGGCGAGCGAGTCGGCCGACCACCTCAAGCAGCCCGCCCAGGAAGCGGTCGAGTCCGTCAAGGAGACGGCGCGCTCGGCGGCCGACGACGTCAAGCAGGAGGGCCAGCAGGCCGCCAGCGACGTGCGCGACAGCGCGTCCGAGTCCGCAGGAACGGTCAAGGACCTGGGCAATAGCTCACACCCACCAAATTCGGGGGGGCCGGGCGCCTGTGCCCCGCCCGGCCCCGTAGCAATACCGAGAGGAACTCACATGGACAACAGCACCCCC
>CBHRRQ010000118.1:0-12102 GCA_966081555.1 uncultured Terrabacter sp. | reverse complement strand
GCCGGGCGCGCGCCGCCGCCCGAGCGGCCCGTCGACGACGGGCGACCCGGGCGGGACGGCGTGCGGTCGGCCATCGGGCTCAGCCCTGCGACCCGAAGCGGCTCGCGTCGAAGCGCGGGAACGCGCCGGCGCCGGCGTAGACCGCGGCGTCGTCGAGCTCCTCCTCGATGCGGAGCAGCTGGTTGTACTTCGCGACGCGCTCGGAACGGGCCGGCGCGCCCGTCTTGATCTGGCCGCAGTTCGTGGCGACGGCGAGGTCGGCGATCGTGACGTCCTCGGTCTCGCCGGACCGGTGGCTCATCATGCAGCGGTAGCCGTTGGTCTGCGCCAGGGTGACCGCGTCGAGCGTCTCGGTGAGCGTGCCGATCTGGTTGACCTTGACGAGCAGGGCGTTGGCGGTGTTGTTGCTGATGCCGCGGCCGAGACGCTCGGGGTTGGTGACGAACAGGTCGTCGCCGACGAGCTGCACCTTGGTGCCGAGCAGGTCGGTCATCGACTTCCAGCCGTCCCAGTCGTCCTCGTTGAGCGGGTCCTCGATGGACACGAGCGGGTAGGCGTCGACGAGCTCGGCGTAGTAGGCGACCATCTCGTCGGCCGACTTGCTCGCGCCCTCGAACGCGTAGGAGCCGTCCTCGAAGAACTCCGACGCCGCGACGTCGAGGGCGAGGGCGATGTCGCGGCCGGGCTCGTAGCCGGCGGCCTTGATCGCCTCGAGGATGAGGTCGAGCGCGGCCCGGTTGGACTCGAGGTTGGGGGCGAAGCCGCCCTCGTCGCCGAGGCCGGTGGCGAGGCCGCGCTCGCTGAGGACCTTCTTCAGCGAGTGGTACACCTCGGTGCCCCAGCGCAGCGCCTCACGGAAGGTGGGCGCACCGATCGGGGCGATCATGAACTCCTGGATGTCGACGTTGGAGTCGGCGTGCGACCCACCGTTGAGGATGTTCATCATCGGGACGGGCAGGACGTGCGCGTTCGGGCCGCCGACGTAGCGGAAGAGCGGCAGCCCGGCCGACTCGGCGGCGGCGTGCGCGACCGCGAGCGAGACGCCGAGGATCGCGTTGGCACCGAGCGTCTCCTTGTTGGCGGAGCCGTCGAGCGCGAGCATCTCGGCGTCGATGAGGCGCTGCTCGCTCGCGTCGAAGCCGACGAGGCGCGGGTTGATCTCCTCGATGACGGCGTCGACGGCCTGCTCGACGCCCTTGCCGAGGTAGCGGCCCTTGTCGCCGTCGCGGCGCTCGGACGCCTCGAAGGCACCCGTCGAGGCGCCCGACGGGACGGCCGCGCGGGCGAACGTGCCGTCGTCGAGACGGATCTCGACCTCGACCGTGGGGTTGCCGCGCGAGTCCAGGATCTCGCGGGCGCCAATCTCCTCAATGCTGGCCACTGGCTCTCCTGTGCTGTGCTGCTCGTGCTGGTCGTGCTGCCGGGGAGCCCGGCCAGGTCGAACGAGCAGTGGGTGGATGGGTCCGGGGTGCTCGGCGGCCTTCGGCTGGTGCGAGCGGGACGCGACGTTGCGGACCGGGCGCACACCGAGCACAGGTGTCGGGACCGAGCGTAGCCCGTGGCGTCGGGCGCCGGACGGAGCGACCCGGCATACGGGCGGGTAGCCCTCCAGAGCGCACGCAGACGGCACGCAAACGGGCTGCAAACGGCACGACGCCGGCACGACGACGGCCCGCCCGCTCTCGACCGCCGGCACGAAAGCCACACATCGGACAGTCCAAAGATTTTTACTCTTTCCTTACCAATCGCTGACCGGACCGAGGCATACTCCAACTAACCATCCGGGGGGGTGGAGCTCTACGTGGCTAGGGCACCGAGGGGTGCCGGGGGTGGGTGTTGTCATGGGTCAGCCCATGCGCGAAGCGGGGGTAGTTCTGCTCGATGTGAGTGCGCGTCCGGTGACGCAACCTCACAGTGAGAGGAGTCGCGGCCAGCGTCTCCTGCAGCTGGGGATCGCGGGGGGCGATCTGGTGATCATCACCGCTGCGACGGCGCTGGCCGCGATCGGCCGAACCGGCCTCGAGGTCTTCGACGTCGCCAACGACGTCAACCAGGTGGCCCAGTCGGTCGGTCTGTGGATCGTCGCCGGCTGGATGCTCGCGAACCTGCTCGTGGGCACCTACACGAGCAGCCACCTCGGCGTCGGCACCATCGAGTACGCCAGGGTGTGCAGCGCGGCGGGCCTCACCGCCGGGGCGATCGGGATCCTCAGCTACCTCACGAAGTTCAACCTCTCGCGAGGCTTCTTCGTGCTGATCTTCGCGATCGGCCTGCCGGCGGTGCTGGTCTGGCGCTGGTACGCCCGGCGCATGGTCCACCGGGCGCACGCCCGCGGCCGGTTGCTGACCCGGGTGCTCATCTCGGGGTCGGTCGCCCACGTCGACGAGGTCGCTGCCGTGCTCGAGCGCGAAGCCTGGCTGGGCTTCCGCATCGTCGGTGCGCTCATCCCCTCCTCGCAGCCGCTGCGCGCCACCCCGCGAGGGGTCCCGGTCGTCGGCACGACGACCCACACCGCCGAGTCGGTGCTCGCCGAGAAGGCCGACATGGTCGTCTTCACCGAGGGCGCCTTCCCGTCGGCCGTCGACTTCCGCCGCATCGCCTGGGACCTCGAGGGCCACCACGTGCAGATGGCCGTGGTGCCCAGCCTCAGCGACATCTCGACGGGCCGCATCGCGATGCGCCCGGTCGGCGGGCTGCCGCTGGTCCACGTGGGCCAGCCGCAGAGCCTCGGCGCGAGCCGCGGCCTCAAGCGCGCCTTCGACCTGCTCGGCGCGACGGCGCTGCTGCTGCTCGCCTCGCCCGTCATGCTCGTCTTCGCCATCGCCACCAAGCTCCAGGACGGCGGGCCGGTCCTCTTCCGGCAGACCAGGGTCGGGCGCGACGGTGAGCTCTTCGAGTGCCTCAAGTTCCGCAGCATGGTCGTCGACGCCGAGGCGCAGCTGCCCGGCATCACGCACCTCAACCAGAACAGCGACGGCGTGCTCTTCAAGGTCGCCCGCGACCCGCGCGTGACGAAGGTGGGCGCCCTCATGCGTCGCCTGTCCATCGACGAGCTGCCGCAGCTGATCAACGTCGTCAACGGCGACATGAGCCTCGTCGGTCCCAGGCCCGCGCTGCCGGCAGAGGTGCGCCGCTACGTGCCGGACGTCCAGCGGCGGCTGCACGTGCGTCCGGGCGTGACCGGGCTGTGGCAGGTCTCCGGACGCAGCGACCTCTCGTGGGAGGACACCGTGCGCCTCGACCTCTACTACGTCGACAACTGGTCGCTCGTGCAGGACCTGTCGATCCTGGCCAAGACCGTCCACGCGGTCGTGCGGCCGCGCGGTGCCTACTGACGGCCCGACGTCTTCGAGACCCGGAAGGGGTCGCGTCGCTTCACCCGGTCGACGCGGCCCTTTCCGTCACGCCGCGCCCTCGGTCACGCCGCCCGGTCCCGGGGGCGTATGCCGTCAGGCGACGTCGCCGCCGACCGCCTCGCTCGCGGCCGCCAGGGCGCGCAGGGTCTCGCGCAGGGCGGCCTCCGCGTCGACGCCCTCGGAGCGGGCCCGTCGGACGAGGGCGAGCAGCTCGGCGCCCAGGCCACCGGTCTCGACGGCAGCGTCGACGAGGTCGTCTCGGCCGGCCTTGTGCAGGCGCGACACGTACTTCTCGGCGCGCGCCAGCGCCGGCAGCGAGTGCGGCACCCCTTCGACGGGGTGCGTGCGGTGCTGCTTCTCCTCGGCCTTGATCGACTCCCAGTTGGTGGCGACGGCGTCGGCGGTGTCGGCCTCGACGTCGGCGAAGACGTGCGGGTGGCGGCGGACCAGCTTGGCGACGAGACCGCCCGCGACGTCGTCGATGCCGAACGGCTCGCTCGGGTGCTCCTCGGCGACGCGGGACTGGAACGCGACCTGGAGCAGCAGGTCGCCGAGCTCCTCCTGCATGTGGGCCGGGTCACCGCTCTCGATGGCCTCGATGGCCTCGTGCGCCTCCTCGAGCAGGTAGGGCACGAGGGAGGCGTGGGTCTGCTCGGCGTCCCACGGGCAGCCGCCCGGCGAGCGCAGCCGGTCCATGACGGCGACCACGTCGAGCAGGCGGGCTCCGGGCACGTCGAAGGAGCCGATGAGCAGCTCGACGTCGGGCGGCTCGGGCAGCCGGGTCACCTCGACGGCGACGGCGTCGCTGAGCCCGGGGTCGCCGTCGGACGACCCCACCCAGACGACGTCACCCTCGCCGGCCGCGGCGACGAGGTCGCGCGCGAGGTCGGCGGGGTGGCCCTCCTCCCGCTCCTGCACCTCGACGCCGGCCTCGACGAGCGCCGCGACCTGCGGCTCGTCGGGACGGCCCCAGACGGCATACGCCTGCTCGAGGGTCGTCCATGCCTCGCGCGTCAGCAGCCCCGGCGCGATGCGGGGCGTGGTGACGAGCAGGACGAGGCGACCGGGCACGGCGTCAGGTGCGGTGCGCGACTACTGCGCGGGCGTGCCCGTGGCGCCGGACCCGGCAGGGGCAGGGTTCGAGTCGGGCTTGAGCCAGTTCGGCGTCGTCTGGCCGATGGTGAAGTAGACCGGACCCTGGTCGGACTGCACGACCGAACCGTACTTCGGGTTGACGGAGATGTCGGCCTTCTTGAGGTCGGCGCGGTAGGCGGCGACGTCGGCGGGCGTCATCTTCTGCGACTGGATGAGGGCAACCGCCTCGACGAACTGCTTCGTCGTGTCGGTGGCGCCCGGGATCGAGGCGATGACCGAGGCGTAGGTCTCGTCGGGCTTCCAGCTGCCGGACTTCGCGACGGCGCTCTTGAGCAACGGCGCGGCGACGAGGGCCGTGACCACGATGTTCTCGGCGAAGTCGAGCTTGGCCGCCTTGAGCTGGTCGAACGTCTCGCGCACGTCGGACTCGTGGATGACCTCGCCGTTGACGACGGCAGCGGCCTGCTGGCGCGTCTCGAAGCCGCACCCGCCGAGCAGCGACACGGCACCGAGGGCGGCGATGCCGACGACGGCGACGCGCCTGGTGGGACGGGCAGACCAAGCCTTCACTGATTTCCTCCTCTGGCGGATGCGTCTGACATCCTACGGGGCGCCCACGGCGGATCTCGCCGACCCCGACGAAGCGGTCGCGGCCGAGCCGGCGGACGCGATGTCGTCGAGCAGCACGGCGGAGATGAGCTGGCGGGCCCAGGTCAGCACCTCGACGTCGCGCAACGGCTTGCCGCCGACCCTCGCCGTCATCGGGGCCGGCACGAGGATCGTGCCCAGCGCCTCCTTGACGATGGTGCCGGGGTAGAGGCGCATCAGCCGCAGCTGCTGGCTCTCGCGCAGCTCCTTGACCGGGCCGAAGCGCACGACCTTGCCCTGCACGCCGATGTCACCGATGCGGGCCTCGCGGGCGACGACGCGCAGGCGGGCGACCTCGAGGAGGTTCTCGACGGGCTTGGGCGGTGCGCCGTAGCGGTCGCGCAGCTCGGCCTCGATCTCGTCGACGGCCTCGAAGGTCTCGACGGTCGCGAGCTTCTTGTACGCCTCGAGGCGCAGCCGCTCCCCCGGCACGTAGTCGTGCGGCAGGTGCGCGTCGACGGGCAGCTCGATCTTGATCTCGGCCGGCAGGTCGACGGCGTCGCCGCGGAAGTCGGCGACGGCCTCGCCGATGAGCCGGACGTAGAGGTCGAAGCCGACGCCCTGGATGTGGCCGGACTGCTCACCGCCGAGCAGGTTGCCGGCGCCGCGGATCTCGAGGTCCTTCATCGCCACCGCCATGCCGGAGCCGAGGTCGGTGTTGCTCGCGATGGTGCGCAGGCGGTCGTGCGCCGTCTCGGTCATCGGCTTCTCGGGCGGGTAGAGGAAGTACGCGTAGGCCCGCTCGCGACCGCGGCCGACGCGGCCGCGCAGCTGGTGCAGCTGGCTGAGGCCGAGCACGTCGGAGCGCTCGACGATGAGGGTGTTGGCATTGGAGATGTCGAGGCCGGTCTCGACGATCGTCGTGCAGACGAGCACGTCGAACCGCTTCTCCCAGAAGTCCTCGACGACCTGCTCGAGCCGGTGCTCGCCCATCTGGCCGTGGGCGGTCGCGACGCGGGCCTCGGGCACGAGCTCGCGCAGCCGGCTCGCCGCCTTCTCGATCGAGCTGACCTTGTTGTGCACGAAGAAGACCTGACCCTCGCGGAGCAGCTCGCGACGGACCGCCGCCGTGATCTGCTTCTCGTCGTAGGCGCCGACGAAGGTGAGCACCGGGTGGCGCTCCTCGGGCGGCGTCGCCAGCGTCGACATCTCACGGATGCCGGTGACCGCCATCTCGAGCGTGCGCGGGATCGGCGTGGCCGACATCGACAGCACGTCGACAGCGGTGCGCATGGTCTTGAGCAGCTCCTTGTGCTCGACGCCGAAGCGCTGCTCCTCGTCGATGATGACGAGGCCGAGGTCCTTGAACTTGGCGTCCTTCGCGAGCAGTCGGTGCGTGCCGATGACGAGGTCGACGGTGCCGTCGGCCATGCCGGCCATGACGTCCTTGGCCTCCTTGTCGCTCTGGAAGCGCGACAGGGCGCGGACCGTCACCGGGAACTGGGCGTAGCGCTCGGAGAAGGTCTGCAGGTGCTGGCTCACGAGCAGGGTCGTCGGCACGAGCACCGCAACCTGCTTGCCGTCCTGGATGGCCTTGAAGGCCGCGCGCACCGCGATCTCGGTCTTGCCGTAGCCGACGTCGCCGCAGATGAGGCGGTCCATCGGGACCTGCTTCTCCATGTCGGCCTTGACCTCGTCGATGCTGACGAGCTGGTCGGGCGTCTCGACGTAGGCGAAGGCCTCCTCGAGCTCGCGCTGCCACGGGCTGTCGGGCGCGAAGGCGTGGCCCTTGGTGGCCTGCCGGGCGCTGTAGAGGCGGATGAGGTCGGCCGCGATCTGCTTGACGTAGCGCTTCGCCCGCGACTTGGTCTTCGACCAGTCTGACCCGCCCATCTTGTTGAGCGTGGGCTCCTCGCCGCCGACGTACTTGGTGACCTGGTCGAGCTGGTCGGTGGGGACGAAGAGGCGGTCGCCGGGCTGGCCGCGCTTGCTCGCGGCGTACTCGATGACGAGGTACTCGCGCGTCGCGCCGGCCACGGTGCGCTGCATCATCTCGACGAAGCGGCCGACACCGTGCTGCTCGTGGACGACGTGGTCGCCGGGGCGCAGCTGGAGCGGGTCGACCTGGTTGCGGCGGCGCGACGGCATGCGACGCATGTCCTTGGTGGACGTGCCGCTGCCGGGCTGGCCGGTGAGGTCGCTCTCGGTGAGCACCTCGATGCGGCCGGCCTCGTGGACGAAGCCACGGCCGAGCGGGGCCGTGGTGACGTGGACGGTGCCGGCGGTGAGGGTGTCGTCGCGCGAGGTGTCGAGGGCCTGGACCGCGACCTCGTTGTCGCGCAGCACCTCGGCGACACGCTTGGCGAGGCCGGGCCCCTCGGTGACGACGGCCACGGCCCAGCCGTCGCGCACCCGCTCGCGCAGGTGCTCGACGGTGCGCTCGGTGTCGCCGCGGAACGCCTCGGGGTCGGTTGTGCGCACGGCGATGCGCTCGTCGACGTCGTCGTCCTCGATGACGAGGTCGGCGTCGGCCACGAACGGCGTGAGGGTCCACCACGCGCGACCGGTGGCCTCGGCGTGGGCTCGCACCTCCGCGATGGACCAGTAGGAGGCGCTGCCGAGGAGCGACTGCAGGTCGACGGGGACCTGGTTGCCGGCGGCGGCGTTGGCCCAGCTGGCCTCGAGGAACTCGGCGCTCGTCGCGACGAGGTCGTGCGCGCGGCGGCGCACCCGCTCGGGGTCGGCGACGAGCACGACGGCGCCCTCGGGCAGGACGTCGAGCACCGACTCCATGCCGTCGACGAGGGCAGGGGCGAGCGACTCCATGCCCTCGACGGCGATGCCCTCGGCGACCTTGGAGAGCATCTCGGAGACGCCGGGGAGCTGGTCGGCGAGAGCCTTCGCACGGGCTCGCACCTGGTCGGTGAGGAGCAGCTCGCGGCACGGCGGGGCCCACAGGCCGTGGTCGGCGATCTCGAGGGAGCGCTGGTCGGCGACCTTGAACCAGCGCACCTCCTCGACGGTGTCGCCCCAGAACTCGATGCGGACCGGGTGCTCCTCGGTGGGCGGGAACACGTCGAGGATGCCGCCGCGCACGGCGAACTCGCCGCGCCGCTCGACGAGGTCGGTGCGCGTGTAGGCGGCGGCGACGAGGGCGTCGACGACCTCCTCGAGGGGCCGCTCGTCGCCCGCGCGCAGCGCGACGGGCACGAGGTCGCCGAGTCCCTTGGTCAGGGGCTGCAGCAGGGCGCGCACCGGCGCCACGACGACCGACAGGGGGCCGTATGCCGTGTCGTCGGGGTCGGGGTGGGCCAGCCGTCGCAGCACGGCGAGGCGCCGGCCGACGGTGTCGCTGCGCGGCGAGAGGCGCTCGTGCGGCAGCGTCTCCCACGACGGGAAGACGGCGATGCGCTCGCTCGGCAGGAAGAGACCGAGGGCGGTCTCGAGGTCCTCGGCCTCACGGGTCGTCGCCGTGACGACGACGAGGGGCGCGGCGTCGGCCGGCCCGGTGGCGATGGCCTCGGCCTGCCGGGCGAGGGCGGCCACGAGGAACGGTCGGGAACCGTCGCTGGCGGAGACGTCGACGAGGCGGGTGCGGCCCACCTGGTCGAGGACGTGGCGGACATCGGGGAGCGCCCTGAAGGCGGACAGCAGTGGGTGCGGCATCAGGTCCTCCAGTCTAGGTCGGGGCGGCGACAGTCGCGGCGCCCGGCCGGTGACGGCCATGCGGACGGCCATGCGGGGGCCAAGCGGACGGCCACGCGAGGGCCATGCGAAAGGCGGGGCGCCGGTGGGGCAGCCGCCCGCCGCGCGGGCTCAGCGCGGCGCGTGGAAGCGCTGCTGGGCGTCGAGCAGGCCGACCTCGATGAGCGCCTCGACGGCGTCGGCGCCCTCGTCGAGCAGGAAGGGCAGCACCTCGGTGCGCTCGGCCTTGCTGAAGTCCTTGAGCACGAAGTCGGCGGGGTCCTGGCGGCCGGGCGGCCGACCGATGCCGAGGCGCACGCGCAGGTACTCCTTCGAGCCGAGCGACTTCGACACCGAGCGGAGGCCGTTGTGGCCGCCCTCTCCCCCACCCTGCTTGAGGCGCACGAGCCCGGCGTCGATGTCGAGCTCGTCGTGGATCACGACGACCCGCTCGACGGGCACGTCGTAGTACTTCATCAGGCCGGCGACGGCGCCACCCGACTCGTTCATGTAGCTCGACGGGGTGGCCAGCACGACTTTGGGGCCGCCGACCTTGAGGCGCATCTCGGCGACGCGCGCCCGGGCCTTGTGCGCCTTGAAGGTGGCGCGGCCGCCGACAGCGCGGCCGGCGAGCTCCTCGAGGGCCATCGCCCCGACGTTGTGGCGGTTGCCGGCGTAGTCGGGCCCGGGGTTACCGAGCCCGATCACGAGCCAGGTGTCCATGCGGTCCTCCGGTGGTCGGCGCTACGGGTCGTGCTACGGGTGCTGGCGCGAGCACGGGCCCCGCCGAGCAGACGCTCGGACGGGACCCGTGGACGCAAGGGGTGGCGCGGCATACGGCGTCGCGCCACGGATGTGGCGGTGGCTCAGGCCTCGTCGCCCTCGGCCTTGGCCTCGGCGCCCTCGGCGGCCTCGCCCTCGGCACCCTCGCCGCCCTCGCCCTCGGCGGCCTCGTCGTGCTCCTCGCGCTCGATGCCGGCCTCGGCCTCGGCCTCGGCGAGCTCGGCCTCGAGGGCCTCGGCGGAGATGGCCTGCGTGACGTTGACGACCAGGGCCTCGGCGTCGGTCACGAGCGTGGCGCCCTCGGGCAGCTCGATGGCACCGGCGAGGATCTGCGTGCCGGCCTCGAGGCCCTCGACCGAGACGACGACGTTCTCGGGGATGCTCGTGGCGAGCGCCTCGAGCTGCAGCGTGTTGTGGTCGAGCGTGACGACGGTCTCGGGAGCGGCCTCGCCCTCGAGGTGCACCGGGACGTCGACGGTGACCTTCTCGCCCTTGCGAACGACGACGAGGTCGACGTGGTCGATGACCGGCTTGATCGGGTCGCGCTGGACGTCCTTGGCGAGGGCCAGCTGCTCAGCACCCTCGATGACGATGGTGAGCAGGGCGTTGGCCTGCTTGAGCGCCATCATCGTGTCGTGGCCGGGGAGGGAGATGTGCACGGGCTCGGTGCCGTGGCCGTACATGACGGCGGGGATGTTACCGGCGCGGCGGATCTTGCGGGCGGCGCCCTTGCCGAAGTCGGTGCGCTTCTCGGCGACGAGCTTGGTGTTGTCGGACACGGGTGACTCCTGTGGGATCGAGTGAGGTCTCGTGGGATGAGGCGGTCGGTGGTGGCCTCGACGCGGGACGACGCGCGATGATCGGCAGTTCGCAGCGGATGGCCGACGTGGTCCGCACGCAGAGGCGAACCCGTTCGCGGCACGCTCCCTGAGCGCGTCCACGAGTCAGGCCACCGCGTCGATCACGGACCTCGTCACGTCCTGCCGTGGCAGTCGTGCACCGTCCCTCGCCGAGGCAACTGCTCGATCTTACGGGACGGAAGGCCTCCCGGTGAAATCCGTCCGACGGGTCGGGAGGCGTACGAACCGCTCAGGAACGAGCCTCGTCGGAGCGCACCGCGACCAGGCCGGCCACGATGAGCGCCCCGCCCAGCAGCTGCACGGGCGTCGGCAGCTCGTCGAGCACGAGCCACGCGAAGAGCACCGCGAAGAGCACCTCGGTGAGGGCGACGAACGAGGCCACCTTGGCCCCGAGCATCCGCACCGCGGCGATGCCGGTGACGTAGGCGAACGCGGCGGCGACGAGCGCGATGACGAGCACGGGCACCCACCACGCGACGACGACGCCACCGAGCGGCACCTGCGTCGCGCCGCGGGTCATGTCGAGCGCCCCGGTGAGGGCGGCGACCCAGAGGGAGACGGACCCGACGGCCAGACCGCCCCCGGCGAGTGCGAGCGGTGGCACGCCGTCGTCGACGTGGTCGGCGAGCAGGAAGTAGAGCACGAGGCAGACCGCGGCGCCGAGCCCCCAGAGGACTCCGATGAGGCTGATGCTCGCCCCGCCCACGACGTCGAGGACGAGCAGCAGACCGGCGACGGCGAGCCCGACCCCGACGAGCGTCAGCCGGCGCGGGGCCTGGCGGTGGCGCAGCCAGAGCCAGCCGACGATGAGCACGGGGGCGAGGTACTCGAGGAGCAGGGCCACACCGACGGACAGGTGGGTCACCGCGTTGAAGTAGGCGAGCTGGCAGCCGGCCACACCGGTGAGGCCGTAGCCGACGACGACCCACGCGTTGCGCCGAAGCGCCGGCCAGCGCCCGCGCAGCGACCACAGCGCCGGGCCGAGCAGCACGAGGGCTGCAAGGGTGATGCGCATCGTCACGACGGCGCCGGGCGACCAGCCCCCGACGAGCAGGGACTTGCCGAAGGCGCCGGAGGTCGCAAAGGCCGCCGCGGAGACGAGGGCGACCCCGAGCCCGATCAGCGGGTGTCGGGAGCGGCCCGCGACGGGCGCCTCGACCTCGTCCCTCGCCGACTCCCCGACGACCGGGCCGGTGACGACAACGCGTTCGGTCATGGCACCCTCGCTACCTCCGCCGACCCGCGCGACCCGCCGGGTCCGCTGCGATGTCAGCACCTAAAAGACTTACACTCATGACAGTAACGACGCCTCCCGTCAGGAGTCAACATGCTTTTCACCCATGACACGGAAGCGGCCCTCGTCGCCGTCGCCGCGCTCGTCAACACGATGCCCGGCGTCCTTCCCGGCGACTCGGCCCCCGACACCCTGACGAGCCCCGACGAGCTCGCCGCCCTCTACGCCGACCACGGCTGGACCGGCCGCTTCGACCGCGACGAGGCGGAGCTGCAGGCCGTGCGTGAGCTGCGCCCCCGCCTGCGCGGCTTCTGGGAGCTCGACGAGGCCGACGTCGTCGCGCTCGTCAACGCGCTGCTCGCCGAGGCGAGGGCCACCCCGCAGCTCGTCGACCACGACGGCGTCGGCTGGCACATCCACGCGACCCCGCCCGAGGCTCCGCTGCCGCAGCGGATGGCCGTCGAGGCGGCCATCGCCGTCATCGACGTCGTGCGTGCCGGCG
>CBHRRQ010000117.1:0-12170 GCA_966081555.1 uncultured Terrabacter sp. | reverse complement strand
GCCGGGGGGCCCGCGCCGCCCCCGCCCGGGGCCGGGGCCCCCCCCCCCCCGACGGTGCCCCGTCCGAGGTGCCGGTCACCGTCACGGCGACCCGCGCCGACGGCGTCGTCACGGTCGAGGGCACGATCCACCTGTACGTCAGCGCCCGCTCCTGAGGGGTCGTCAGGTCGAGAGCAGCTTGCGTCGCATCCGCTCGGTGTCGGCCGCGGTCCAGCCCTGGGCGGCGAGCCACCCGAGCGGGCCGTCGTAGCGCTCGTCGAGGGTCGCGAGGAGCATCCGCATCGTCTCGGTGGTCGGTGACTGCTGGGCCACCGTCTTGTCCTTGAGGTTGTCGGCGTAGGCGGGCTTGGCCCGCAGTCGCTCCATGATCGCGGCCACCCGTTCGGCGGAGGCGGCGAAGTCGGCGATGACGAGCTCGTCGGGCACGCCGACGACCTTGAGGGCCAGGCCCACGACGGTGCCGGTGCGGTCCTTGCCGGCAGCGCAGTGGACCACCGCGGCGCCACGGCTGGAGGCGATCGCGTGGAGGGCGGCCAGGACGGAGTCGGGGCGCTGGGCGAGGTAGCCGAGGTAGTGCTCCGACCAGAACTGCTCATGGCTGCGACGGTGCTCGGTGTCGGCCTCGGCCGCCGCGGCCGCTGCGGCAGCCTCGCGCCGCTCGTCGGTCTCCCACGGCAGGGCACGCTCGGCGGCGGGGATGCCCGACTCGGCGGAGTCCTCGCGGTAGAGCGTGTGGTGGTGGTGCGTCACGCCGTCGACGGCGAGCAGTGGTCCCTCGCCCTCCTTGGCCACCTCGACGTGGGTGCGCAGGTCGACGATGTCGGAGACCTCGTAGGTCTTCACGAGCGCCTCGACCGCCTGCGGGGTGAGGTCCTGGAGGTTGTCGGAGCGCAGCAGCCGGTGGGGGCGCACCTCGTCTCCGCTGCTGGTCACCATCCCGCCGAGGTCTCGCATGTTGACGACGCCGTCGAGCTCGATCCAGTTGGGGCGGTACACCCTTGCACCCTAGGCGACGGTGCCGACGGCCTGGCACCCGCCCGCCGGGCCGCGAGCGTCCCTGACCCTCAACGCCGGGCGACGCGGACGGCATAGACGCTGATGGACTGGAACGGTGGCCCGTCCGGTCGGGTGTCCTCACCGGCCTTGCCCGCGACGTGCTGGACCACCTCCTGGCCGGCCGTGACGCGTCCGATCACCGAGTAGACGACGCCTCCCCGTGGCACCGTGAAGCCCCGGTGCACGACGAAGAACTCACCAGCGGTCCCGGCGGTGTCGTCGCCACGGGCGAGGCCCACGTCGCCGACGCGGTAGGTCCGGTCGGCGGGCACGTGCTCGAGCGGCAGGTCGTAGCCGGGGTCGGCGGTGCTGTGACCCGAGGGGTCGCCGCACTGGAGGAAGGCGGTGGGCGCCTGTCGCGAGGTGAGCCGGTGGCAGACGCTGTCGGTCCAGTAGCCCGACCGCGCGAGCGTGACGAACGACGCGACGCTCCGGGGGGCGACCCGTCCGTCGAGGACGAGGCGCAGCTCGCCGCAGGTCGTCACGACGGTGACGTCCCACGTCGCGTCCGCCGCAACGCGTGCAGGCGGGGCGCTCGAGAAGGTCGGGAAGGCGGTGGGCGGCGGCGGGGGAGGCGCGCAGGTGACGGCAGCGGCGGGGCTCGGCGGTCCGTTCGTGCCTGCGCCGGCGCGGGTGGCGCCCGTCGGCACGTCACGGCCGGAGCTGTCGCAGGCCGCGAGTGCCAGGGCCGTCGTCAGGGCCACGACGAGCAGGAACGCCGTCGAGACAACCGCCCCGGTCCGACCGGCGCGCAGGCGAGCAGCCACCATGAGCGCAGGGTACGTCCGCAGCCGTGACGAGCCACCCCCTTCCGGCTGGGACAATGGGCGTATGCCGCCCTCCGCCCTTCCCGACGGCGACCCCGCCCCCAGCACGGGTGAGCTGCCACCGTCGGCGCTCGCCGACGTGGCGACGACCGACCTCGGGATCTACGTGCACGTCCCCTTCTGCACGGTCCGCTGCGGCTACTGCGACTTCAACACCTACACGCTGACCGAGCTCGGCGGTCCGGGCGCGAGCATCGGCGTCGACACCTACGCCGACGCGGCCCTGCTCGAGCTCGACCTCGCGCGGCGCGTCCTCGGCCCCGGCGCGCCTGCCGTCTCGACCGTCTTCGTCGGTGGTGGCACTCCCACGATGCTGAGGTCGCGCGACCTCGTGACGGTGCTCGACGGCATACGCGAGCGGTTCGGTCTGACGTCGGACGCCGAGGTGACGACGGAGGCGAACCCCGACTCCGTCACGCCCGACTCGTTGCGCGAGCTCGCCGACGGCGGCTTCACGCGCGCCTCGGTCGGCATGCAGTCGGCCGTGCCCCACGTGCTGCACACGCTCGAGCGCACCCACGACCCCGAGAACGTCGCGCGCGCCGTCGCGGCGACGAAGGCTGCGGGCATGCAGGTGAGCGTCGACCTCATCTACGGCACGCCGGGGGAGTCGCTCGCCGACTGGCGGCGCAGCCTCGAGGCCGCCGTCGCCCTGGAGCCCGACCACGTGTCGGCGTACGCGCTCGTCGTCGAGGAGGGCACCAAGCTGGCCGCCCAGGTGCGGCGCGGGGTCGTCCCGGCACCCGAGGACGACGACGAGGCCGACAAGTACGAGCTGGCCGACGAGCTGCTGTCCGCGGCCGGCTACGGGTGGTACGAGGTGAGCAACTGGGCCCGCTCCGAGCAGGCGCGGTGCCGCCACAACGTCGCCTACTGGTCGGGCACGAACTGGTGGGGCGTCGGCCCTGGGGCGCACAGCCACGTCGGCGGCCTGCGCTGGTGGAACGTCAAGCACCCGAGTGCGTATGCCGCCCGGCTGGGGGCCGGCGAGTCGCCCGCGCACGCACGCGAGGGGCTCACCGACGAGCAGCGCTACGACGAGCGTGTGCTCCTCGGCACACGCCTCGTGGACGGCCTCCCGGTGGCAGATCTGCGAGGATCGGGGCGCACCGCCGTGGCGGGCCTGATCGCCGACGGCCTCGTCGACGGCCCGGCCGCCCTGCGGGACTCCCGGCTCGTCCTGACGCTCCGTGGACGCCTCCTCGCCGACACGGTGGTGCACCGGCTCCTCGCGTCCTGAGGAGCACGGCAGAAGCGGTCCGGAAGGCAGATGATCGAGACATGTCGACGACGACGAGCGGCGCCCGGAGCGCCGGGACGGCCGCGGTGACCTCTCCGGCGCACGTGGCGGCCAACGGGGCCGGGGCCGAGGCCGAGGCCGTGGCCGAGGCCGTGGCCCGCACCGGCGCGTCGCAGGCGGGCCCAATGCAGCCGCGTGAGGTGGTCGCGACCGCCCGCCGGGCCTTTGAGACGGGGCGCACCAAGGCGCGCTCGTGGCGCGCCGCCCAGCTCAAGGCCCTGCGCGTGCTCCTCGTCGACCACGAGGCGGAGATCGCGGCAGCCCTGCACGCCGACCTCGGCAAGAGCGCCACCGAGGCGTGGGTGACCGAGACCGGCTTCCTCGTGCGCGAGATCGACCACACGCTCCGCCACCTGCGGGCCTGGACGGCGCCCCGTCGGGTCCCGGTGCCGCTGTCGCTGGCGACGGGACGGGCGAGGGTGGTGCGCGAGCCGCTCGGCGTCGTGCTCGTCATCGCGCCCTGGAACTACCCGCTCCAGCTGTGCCTGGCCCCGCTCGTCGGGGCGCTCGCGGCCGGCAACGCCGTCGTGCTCAAGCCCAGTGAGCTCGCGCCCGCGACCTCCGCCCTGATCGCCCGTCTCGTGCCCGAGCACCTCGACCCCGAGGCCGTGCACGTCGTCGAGGGCGCCGTGCCCGAGACCACCGCGCTGCTCGCCGAGCGTTTCGACCACATCTTCTACACCGGCAACGGCACGGTCGGACGCATCGTCCTCGAGGCGGCCGCGGCGCACCTCACGCCCGTGACGCTTGAGCTGGGCGGCAAGTCCCCGGCCTACGTCGCCGACGACGCCGACCTGCCGGTCACGGCACGACGTCTCGTCTGGGGCAAGTTCACGAACGCGGGGCAGACCTGCGTCGCGCCCGACTACGTCGTGGCGACGTCGGAGACCCTCGCGAAGCTGAAACCCCTTCTCGTGGAGGCGATTCGCGAGACCTTCGGTGACGACCCGGCATCGTCGCCCGACTACGGCCGCATCGTCGACGGCAGGCACTTCGAGCGGCTCACCGGGCTGCTCACCGGGCTGCTCGACGGCAGCCGGGTCGTGGCCGGTGGCCGCTCCGACGCGGCCACGCGCTACCTCGAGCCCACCCTCGTCGAGGTCGCCGACGCCGACGACCCCGACGAGGCCGTCATGCGCGACGAGATCTTCGGGCCGGTGCTGCCGCTCGTCCCGGTCGCCGACCTCGACGCAGCCATCGCCCTCGTGAACCGGCGCGACAAGCCGCTCGCGCTCTACGTGTTCACCCCGTCCGCCGTCGTGCGCGAACGCTTCGTGCGTGAGACCTCCTCGGGGGCCATCGGCTTCAACATCCCGCTCGCGCACCTCGCCGTGCCGGAGCTGCCGTTCGGAGGCGTCGGTGCGAGCGGCATGGGCGCCTACCACGGGGAGCGGTCCGTCGAGCTGTTCTCGCACGCCAAGGCGGTGCTGACGATGCCGACGCGTCCCGACACGACGGCCTGGATCCGGCCGCCGTTCACCCGGTTCAAGGAGCAGGTCATCGACCGGGTCGTGGCGCCAGGGCGCCGTCGTCGCTAGCGCGACGCCGCCCGAGGACCCCAGCCCTCGAACCACAGCGGTGTCATTAGCACACATGGTGACGGGTGGGTCGCACCTCGACCCGCGTGTCGTGAGGGATTTCTGCGAAAGCAGTGACCGTGTGGCCCGAATGTCCTAGATTTCCGTGAGCAGCCTCGGCGACCACGGGAGACCCACATGCGACTGGTGCGCCACCCCCACCAGCAGACCGGGCACCCCGGGCACCCCGCGAGGCCCGCTGCGCGCGCCCGGTCCCGAGCGGCGGCACTGCTGGTGGCGGTGCTCTCGCTGCTCGCCGGCTCCGTGGGCCTCGCCGCCCCGGCCAGCTCGGCGGAGTGGATTGTCCTCTGCACCGGCTACGACCCGTGCCAGGCCGCGGGCTACCCGCACGCGGGCTACAAGACGAACGCGACGACGAGCTGGTGGCGCCAGTCGACGGGGCACAACTGCACCAACTACGTCGCCTACCGCCTCGTGCAGAACGGCCTGCCCAACGTCAAGCCGGCGACGCTGTCGGGCAACGCGTACAACTGGGGACCGGCCTTCGCCGACCGCACCGACGACGACCCGGCGGTCGGCTCCGTCGCGTGGTGGAACACCTCCTTCTCCGCCACCGGGCACGTCGCCTACGTCGAGCGCGTCTACTCCGCTGACGAGATCCTCGTCTCCGAGGACAACTGGGGCGGCCAGTTCAAGTGGCGCAAGGTCACCCGCACCGGCGGCAAGTGGCCCAACGGCTTCATCCACCTCAAGGACCAGGGCTCGACCGTCGTCGACACCGACGTCTACCGGGCCGTCACACCCACCCGCGTGCTCGACACGCGGACCGGGCTCGGCGCCCCGGCGGCAAAGGTCACGGCGGGGACGTCCGTCGCCGTGCAGGTCAGCGGCCGGGCGGGCATCCCGGCAGGCGGCGTGGGCACGGCCGTGCTCAACGTGACGGTCACCGCGCCCGCGGCCGCCGGCTACCTGACCTCCTACCCGTCGGGGGCGGTCCGACCGGGCTCGCGCAGCGTCTCGTTCGCCTCCGCGTCCACAGTCAGCGAGCTCGTGCCTGCGCGGCTCGGCGCCGACGGCAAGGTGCGCCTCTACAGCTCGGCCACCACGCACCTGCTGGCCGAGGTCGTCGGCTGGTACCCGACGACGGGCCACCTCGTGCCCGTGACCCCGACGCGCGTCGTCGACACGCGCAGCGGCCTGGGCGCGCCCAAGCTGCGCGTCCCGGCGGGCGGCACGGTCGACCTCCCGGTCGCAGGGGCGGGTGTCGTCCCCGCGACCGGCGCATCGGCGGTGGCCCTCGACATCTCGGCCGCCGCGCCCTCGGCGGCGGGCTGGCTCACGGCATACCCGACGGGGTCGACCCGTCCCGTGACCGCGCACGTCGGCTACGACGCGGCCACCTCCATGACCGGGATGGTGGTCACCCGGCTCGGCACCGGCGGCAAGGTGACGATCCACTCGACCGCCCAGACCGACCTGCTCGTCGACGTCGTGGGCTGGTTCAGGACGGGGGGCGACCACGTGGCGCTCGCGCCCGCCCGCATCGTCGACACCCGCACCGGCGTGGGTGCGCCCGTTTCCAGGGTGGCCGCCGGGTCGGCGACGACGGTGGCGGTGCTCGGCCGCGGTGGGGTGCCGACGGTCGGGGTGAGCGCCCTGTCGGTCACCCTGACAGCCGTCGCACCGACCACCACGCCGGCGCTCACCCCCTACCCCACGCGCGCGGCCCGGCCGGCATTCCCGAACCTCACCGTCCCGGCGGCGCGGACGAGGACCAACTGGGCGGTCGTCCCGGTGGCGGCCGACGGCACCATCACGGTGCACTCGAGCGCCCAGACGAACCTCGTCGTCGACGTGCAGGGCTACTTCAAGAAGTAGGGGTCAGGCGCCCGGCTCGGTGACGAAGTCGATGAGCTCCTCGACGCTCGCGAGCAGGGTGGGCTCGAGGTCGGCGTAGGTGCGCACGGTGCCGAGGATCCGCTTCCACGCGTTCGCGATGTCGGCCTGGCTCCCGTGCGCCCAGCCGAGCTCGGCGCAGATGCCGTGCTTCCACGACGTGCCCCGCGGGATGACCGGCCACTGCTGCCAGCCCAGCCGCTCGGGGCGCACCGACTGCCAGACGTCGACGTAGGGGTGGCCGAGGATCTTCACGTGCTGCGCGAGGCCCGGCAGCGACCTCGCCTGCTCGACGATGCGGGCCTCCTTGGTGCCCGGCACGAGGTGGTCCACGAGCACCCCGAGGCGCCGGCCGGGGCCGGGCTGGAACTCCGCGATGATGCCCGCGAGGTCGTCGACCCCGTCCATGAGCTCGACGACGACGCCCTCCACCCGGAGGTCGTCGCCCCACACCTTCTCGACGAGCTCGGCGTCGTGGCGGCCCTCGACGTAGATGCGCGACCCGCTCGCCACCTTCGCCCGAGCCCCGGCCACGGCCACCGAGCCGCTCGCGGTGCGCGAGGCGGCCCGGCGTGCCTCGGCCAGCGCCGCACCCGCGGCGGCCACGGGCGGTGTCAGGGTGACGGGGGAGCCGTCGACGAGGAAACCGGGTCCCAGGGGAAACGCCTTCGTGCGGCCACGCCGGTCCTCGAGGTGCACGACGTGCATGCCGCCCGCCTTCTCGACCCGCACGACGGCACCGACCCAGCCCGTCTCGACCTCCTCGACGACGAGGTCGGGCTCGGCAGGGGTCGGCGTCGACCGGCCGCGCCGCGGGGCGCGCCAGTCACCGCTCAGCACGTCGGATCCGTAACGGTCGTTGGGGGACACGACAAGCGAGCGTATGCCGCCGGGTCGGCCGCCGCCCGCGCGCCACGCGGGCGACCGGAAGGTCCCGGGCGGCATACGGTTGGATGAAATCGGAGATCGGCGCGTCACGACGTAGACTTGGCACTCGCTGACCGAGAGTGCCAGACGAGGTGCCCGCGCAGCGTGCCGCGACGCCCCGTGGCACACCGCCCGGCCGACCCGGCCCGCAGAGGCCGAACCGTGAAGGAGGTACGTGATGAGCGAGGACCGCAGGCTGATGGTGCTGCGCGCCATCGTGCAGGACTACGTGCACACCTCCGAGCCGGTCGGCAGCAAGGCCCTCGTCGAGCGCCACCACCTCGGTGTCAGCGCGGCGACCGTGCGCAACGACATGGCCCTGCTCGAGGAGGAGGGCCTCATCCACGCGCCGCACACGTCGGCCGGACGGGTGCCCACCGACGCGGGCTACCGCGTCTTCGTCGACCGGCTCAGCGCGGTCAAGCCCCTCTCGTCGGGCGAGCGGCGTGCGATCAGCCAGTTCCTCGAGGGCGCCGTCGACCTCGACGACGTCGTCGACCGCACCGTGCGCCTGCTCGCCAGCCTGACCCGCCAGGTCGCCGTCGTGCAGTACCCGTCGCTCACCCGGTCGACGGTGCGGCACATCGAGCTCGTGCCGATGGGCGCCTCGCACCTGATGATCGTGCTCATCGTCAACACCGGACGCGTCGAGCAGCGCGTCGTCGACACCGGCCGCGTGCTGTCCGACGCCGACGGCGAGGCACTCGTCTCCTCGCTGCGCGCCCGCATCAACGACGTCGCGGCGGGCGTCCCGTTCACCGTGGCCGCCACGCAGCTGCGGCGCCTCGTCGACGAGACCGACGAGGCCGACCGCGCCGCCATGAAGGCGGTCGTCTCCGCCCTCGGCGACGCCCTCGTCGAGGAGCGCGAGGAGCGCGTCGTGCTCGCCGGCCAGGCCAACCTCGCCCGAGCCGGTGCGGACTTCCCTCGCACCATCGGCCCGATCCTCGAGGCCCTCGAGGAGCACGTGACGCTGCTGCGCCTGCTCGGCCAGCTCGGAGACGACCCCGACCTCGTCTCGGTGCGCATCGGGTCCGAGAACCCCGTGACCGGTCTGCAGAGCACCTCCCTCGTGTCGATGGGCTACGGGTCCGGTTCCGAGCGGGTCGCCAGCCTGGGAGTGCTCGGCCCCACCCGCATGGACTACCCCACGACCATGGCGTCGGTCCGTGCCGTCGCCCGCTACGTGTCCGAGATCCTCGACGACAACAAGGGCACCTGACCCGACCCTCCCGACCATCCCAGCCAGCACACGCCGGTGCACCGCTGCGCCGACCCGAAAGCACCACGTACCGAAGGAATCCCAGCTTGAACGACTACTACGCCGTCCTCGGTGTCTCGCGCGATGCGAGCCAGGAGGAGATCAAGAAGGCCTACCGTCGACTCGCCCGCAAGCTGCACCCCGACGTCAACCCCGGCGCGGAGGCCGAGGAGGAGTTCAAGCGGGTGTCGCAGGCCTACGACGTGCTGTCGGACCCGCAGAAGCGCCAGTCGTTCGACATGGGCGCCGACCCCTTCGCGAGCGGCGGCGGCGCCGGCTTCGGGGCGGGGGCGGGCTTCTCCTTCAGCGACGTCATGGACGCCTTCTTCGGAGCCGGGGCCACGGCCGGCACGCGAGGCCCGCGGCAGCGCATGCAGCGCGGGCAGGACGCCCTCGTGCGGCTCGACATCGACCTCGCCAAGGCGGTCTTCGGGTCCGAGGAGGAGCTCACGCTCGACACCGCAGTGGGCTGCAACCGCTGCGGCGGCGACGGCGCCGAGCCGGGCACGGGCCGGCAGACCTGCCCGATCTGCAAGGGCGCCGGTGAGGTGCAGCAGGTCCAGCGCAGCTTCCTCGGCCAGGTCATGACCTCCCGCCCCTGCGTCAACTGCCAGGGCTACGGCTCGACCCTCACCGACCCCTGCCACGACTGCTCCGGCGACGGTCGCGTGCGCACCCGCCGGTCGCTCAAGCTCAAGGTGCCTGCCGGCGTCGACACGGGCACCCGCATCCAGCTCACCGGCGAGGGCGAGGTCGGGCCCGGCAACGGCCCCGCCGCCGACCTCTACGTCGAGATCCGGGTGCTCAACCACGAGACCTACACCCGCCGCGGCGACGACCTGCACTGCAGCGTCGAGCTGCCGATGGCGGCTGCCGCGCTCGGCACGAGCTTCAAGCTCTCGACGTTCGACGGCATGCAGGACCTCGAGATCAAGCCCGGCACCCAGAGCGGTGACGTGCTGACGCTGCGCGGCCTCGGGGTCACGCACCTGCGCCACGGCGGCCGTGGGGACCTGCTCGTCCACGCCAACGTGCTGACGCCGACGCGCCTGACCGACGAGCAGCAGGAGCTGCTCCGCCAGTTCGCCGCGCTGCGGGGTGAGGAGCGTCCCGAGGGTCGTCTCGCGCCGGCCAACAAGGGCCTCTTCGGCAAGCTGCGCGACGCCTTCAAGGAGAAGTGACCCCTCCGATGGGCGCGCGGTGACGCACCAGCTCTTCCTCGGTGAGCCGTCCTCGGTCGCTGCGGCGGTCGAGGGCGCCTCGCTGCTGCTCGACGGCGACGAGGGCAGGCACGCCGCGGCCGTGGTGCGGCTGCGGGTGGGGGAGCGCTACTACCTCGCCGACGGAGCCGGGCGCCGCGTGCTGCTCGAGGCCACCGACGTCGACCGGTCGTCGGTGCGCGGCACCGTGCTGCAGGTCGTCGACGAGCCTGCGCCGGCCACCCGGTTCGTCCTCGTCCAGGCCCTGGCCAAGGGCGACCGCGACGAGCAGGCCATCGAGGCCGCGACCGAGCTCGGGGTCGACGAGATCGTCCCGTGGCAGGCCGAACGCTCCGTCGTCGTGTGGCGCGGCGAACGCGCGGCCAAGTCGCTGGCGAAGTGGGCGGCGGTGGTGGCCCGGGCGACCAAGCAGTCCCGCCGCGCCCGTATGCCGCTGACGTCGCCAGCGGTCGGGCTCGCCCCCCTCGTGGCCCGGGTGGGGGAGTCTGCCCTGACGCTCGTGCTCCACGAGGACGCCACCGAGCCGCTCTCGACCGTCGAGCTGCCCGAGGAGGGCGACGTGCTCCTCGTCGTCGGCCCCGAGGGCGGCATCAGCGATCGCGAGGTCGCGGCCCTCCAGGGCGCCGGTGCCCGGCCCGTGCGCCTCGGGTCGACGATCCTGCGTGCCTCCTCGGCCGGCCCTGCAGCCCTCGCGGTGCTCAGCGCCCGCGCCCGCTGGCGCTGACCCCGCCGAGGTGACGCAGTGTTCTTTCGCTTCGGATCTGATCGAGAGAACACTGCGTCACACGCCGGGCGCCTCTCGGGGGCTGACGGAGTGTTCTTTCGATTGGGAAACGCGCATCGAGAAAGCGATCCGTCCCGGACGGATCGCTTTCTCGATGGGTGTCAGCGGGCGGTGAAGGGGGTGCGCTGCTCCGCGGCGAGCGAGCCGTCCTTGGCGCTGCTCTCGAAGACGCGCAGCACGTAGGAACCTGTCGTGAGCGGCTTCTTCGTCGTGAGGCGGTAGGTGCCGCGGGCCGGGGCACCGGCGGAGGCCGTGGTGAAGCCCTTCTCGAACGAGACGCCGTCGCGCAGCACCTCCCACTCGACGGTGGCCTCGAAGGTGCTCGCCACGCCGGTGGCCGTCAGCGGCGCGCCTGCCTTGACGACGCCGTCGCGCGCCGGCGCGTCGACCCAGATCGGTGCCACCTGTTCGAGCACGGCCATCTGGTCGGTCGGCCGGTTGTACGCCGAAGAGGAAGGGTGCCCGGGCGAGACCTGGGTGGCGCCGTCGGCGAGCTGGAACCGCACCGGGAGCGACTTGCCGAGCGCGGCCTGCACGGTCCACACGAGCTGCTCGGTGGCGAGGCCGGTGACGGTGCTGCCCGCGGAGAGGCGCACCCGGATGGAGTCGGCCGCCACCGTCACCGACTGCGGTGTCACGCCGTTCCATGCGGACTGGTACTGCGATCCCTTCGGGGGAGCACCCATCGCGAGCTCGAGCGCAGCGACGGCTTTGCCCTCGGGGGTGGCGGGTGCGGCGACAGGGGCCGAGACGAACTCGCGGAAGAGCCGCACCTGGTCGCTGCCCTCGCGCACGGGCCCGAGGTAGTAGACCGGCACCGAGGTCGCGACCGTCGCCGGCGGCGCGCTGGTCGGCGGCGGGGCGGGTGTCGTCGGGCCGCTGGCGGACTGCGTTGGCACGCTCGACGGCGCCGTCGACGGTGTGCCGCTCGAGACGCTCGGGGTCGGGATGCCGGAGGTGCTGGAGGTCGCCGCGACGGGCGGGGTGGAGCCCGACGGTCGGTTGACCGCCCACACCGTGCCGGCGAGGAGCACCGCGGCGGCTGCCGCCGCCGCCGGCAGCAACCACCGGCGGCCGGCCCCGGTGCCCGAGTCGGCGGTGTGCGCCTCCGGGAGGGTGGCGCCGAGCCGGTCGCCCGGGGTGATCGACCGCGCCTCGGAGTCGAGGGCGTGCCGCAGCCGGTCCTCGACCGGTCGCAGGCCGGCGCCGATGACGACCGGCTCTTCGTCGGGCGTCTGTCCGCCCGGCCGCTTCGGGTCGGTGTTCATGACAGCTCCCTCGGGTCGATGGTCTGCCGCAGAGCCGTGAGGCCGCGGTGGGCGTGGGTCTTGACGGCCCCCGGCGAGATCTCGAGCGACTGC
>CBHRRQ010000116.1:0-12234 GCA_966081555.1 uncultured Terrabacter sp. | reverse complement strand
GGAAGAACTGGTCGAAGTCGACCTCGCCCTGGCCGATGTCGAGGTGCTGGTGCACCGTGACCTGCGAGCCGGGAGGGTTGACGATGTAGCGCAGTCCGGACGAGGCGGTGTGGTCGTAGGCGTCGGCGACGTGGACCATCGTCAACAGGTCGCCGGCCTTGTCCATGATCCCGTCGCAGTCGTTGCCCTGGTGGAACGTGTGCGGCGCGCAGTAGAGGAAGCTGACGTTCGGGCTGTTGATCCCCTTGATGAGGTCGACGGCGCGCTTGCCGTCCTCCTCCCAGTCGTCGGGGTGCGGCTCGAGGACGAGGCGGATGCCCTCCTTCTCGAAGACGGGCAGCAGCTCCTCCATCGACTTCCAGAACTGCCGCTCGCAGACGGCGGCCTCGCGCGGGTTGCCGTTGAACTCGGAGTTCATCGTGTCGACGCCGAGGTCGGACGCGATCTGGATGGCGCGCTTCCAGTAGCGCACCGCCGCCTGCCGGTCCTCCTCGTCGGGGCCGCTCCACCTGAACAGGGGCAGCACCGACGAGACGCCGACCCCGGCCGCCGTCAGCTCCTTGCGGAACGCGGCCACGCCGGCGTCGTCGATGCGCGGGTGGTTGAAGAAGGGGATGAAGTCGTCACGCGGCGACAGCTCGATCCACTCGTAGCCGAGGTCGGCGACGAGGCCGGGCAGCTCGAGCAGCGGCGCCTCGCGGAACATGTAGGGGTCGAGAGCAAGCTTCATGAGGGGGCGAACTCCTTTGTCGGCCTGTGGTTTTCAGTCCGCGCTGGGCGGGGTGAGCAGGGGGCGCTGGGTGGCCTTGTGGTCGAGGTACTCGCCGTATGCCGTCTGCGTCGACTCGAGGTCGCTGACCTCCGAGACCGGGACGTCCCACCACGACGCGCTGTCGGGGGCGTGGACGAGCGGGTCGGTCTCGACGTGGATGACGACGGGACCGCCGTCGGACGGCCACGCCTTCGCCTCCTTGATCGCCTGGCGCAGGTCGTCGAGCGAGTGCACCTCGATGACGTGCGCGCCGAGCGACCGCGCGTTGGCGGCGAGGTCGACGGGCAGCACGTCGCCGTCGAGGCGCCCTGACTGCTCGCCACGGAAGCGGTAGGACGTGCCGAACCGCTGTGATCCCAAGGACTCCGACAGCGAGCCGATCGAGTGGAAGCCGTGGTTCTGCACGAGCACGACGACGACCTTGACGCGCTCCTGCACGGCAGTCACCAGCTCGGTCGGCATCATGAGGTAGCCGCCGTCGCCGACCATCGCGAAGACGTCGCGGGACTCGTCGGCGAGTCGGATGCCGATCGACGCCGGCACCTCGTAGCCCATGCAGGAGTACCCGTACTCGACGTGGTAGGCCTTGCGGTCGCGCACCCGCCACAGCTTGTGGATGTCGCCGGGCATCGAGCCGGCCGCGCAGAGCACGACGTCGCGCGGGTCGGTGAGCTCGTTGACCGCGCCGAGCACCTGGCCCTGCGTCAGCAGCCCGTCGGCGAGCCTGTCGGTGACCTCGGTCGGCGGGTTGAAGGCGCTCTCGACGGAGGCGTCCCACTCGGCCCAGAGCTCGGTCTGGCGGGCCTTGTAGCCGGCCGGGACGGCATACCCCTCGAGGGTCGCCGTGAGGGCGGTCAGTGCCTCGCGGGCGTCGGCGACGACGGGGAGGCCTGAGTGCTTGCCGGCGTCGAAACGGGCGACGTTGATGTTGACGAAGCGGACACCGCTGTCCTGGAACGCGGTTCGCGACGCTGTCGTGAAGTCGCTCCAGCGGGTGCCGATGCCGATGACGACGTCTGCCTCGGCGGCCAGGGCGTTGGCAGCGGTCGTGCCGGTCGAGCCGACGGCGCCCATCTCCTGCGGGTGGCCGTGCGGCAGCGAGCCCTTGCCGGCCTGCGACTCCCCCACGGGGATGCCGGTGGCCTCGCAGAACGCCCGGAGCGCCTCCTCGGCGCCGGAGTAGTGCACGCCGCCCCCGGCGACGACCATCGGTCGCTTCGCCGAGCGGATGAGCGCCGCGGCGTCCTCGATGTCGACGGCCTCTGGCAGCGGACGGGCCACGCGCCACACCCGGGTGGCGAAGAGCTCGACCGGCCAGTCGAAGGCCTCGGCCTGCACGTCCTGTGGCAGCGCGATCGTCACGGCCCCGGTCTCGACGGGGTCGGTGAGCACCCGCATCGCACCGAGCAGCGCCGACGGCAGCTGCTCGGGACGGCTGACCCGGTCGAAGAACTTCGACAGCGGGCGGAAGGCGTCGTTGACCGTCACGTCGGCGGCATACGGCTGCTCCAGCTCCTGGAGCACCGGCGCGCTGACCCGGGTCGCGAAGGTGCCGGACGGCAGCAGCAGCACGGGAATCCGGTTGATCGTGGCGAGCGCCGCACCGGTCAGCATGTTCGTCGAGCCGGGACCGACCGAGGCGGTGCACGCCCACGTCTGGAGGCGGTCCTTCTGCCGGGCGTACGCGACCGACGTGTGCACCATGGCCTGCTCGTTGCGGGCCAGTACGTAGGGGAGGTGCTCCTGGCCGTCGGCGAGCTCGTTCTGCAGCAGCGCCTGGCCCAGACCGGCGACGTTGCCGTGGCCGAAGATGCCGAAGCAGCCGGCGAAGAGCTTCTGCCGCTCACCGTCTCGCTCGCTCCACTGGTTCGCGAGGAAGCGCACCACGGCCTGCGCCACGGTCAGACGGACGGTCTGCTGGGTGTCGCTCGTCATCGAGCACCTCCAAGGGGAAGTCGGGGGTCGACGGGCTGGTCGGCCCAGGTCTCGCGCACCCAGCCGTGGGCCGGGTCGTCGCAGATGAGCCAGGCGCGCTCCTCGCCGGGGCCGGCCATGACGTTGAGGTAGTACATGTCGTAGCCGGGGGCTGCGATGGCCGGGCCGTGCCAGCCGTGCGGCACGAGCACGACGTCGCCATCGCGCACCTCGGCGAGCACGTCGATGGGGCGGTGCTCGGTGCCGTAGACCCGCTGGTAGCCGATGGGGTCGGTGCCGGCGGCGGCCGGCGTGCCGGCCGAGGGGGCCACCTCGAAGTAGTAGATCTCCTCGAGGGCCGTCTCCTCCCCGGGCCGCTCCTCGTCGTGCTTGTGCGGCGGCCACGAGCTCCAGTTGCCGCCGGGCGTGATGACCTCGCAGGCGATGATCGAGTCGGCCTCGAGCACGCCGGGGATGCCGAAGTTGCGCACCTCGCGCGAGGCGATCCCGGCGCCGCGCAGCTCGACCGGCACCTCACCGGCTCCCACGTGGCGGAAGGGGAACCGCGCCGCCGCGGTCTCGGTGACCGCGAACACGACGGCGACCCGCGCGTCGCCCACCGCCGTCACCGTGAGCGACGAACCGGCCGGGACGTACGCGACATCGGAGGCGCCGGCGAAGACGGACGAGCGCCCGGCGAGCTTCGCCTCGTGCTCCCCTGATGCCCCCGACACGGCGACGTGCACCGACCCGGCGAGGGGGACGACGACGTGCTCGCGGTGCCCGGCCTCGAGAGTGCGGGTGTCACCGTCGGCGAGGCGGCCGGCATACAGGCCCGTGTGCTCCCAGCCGGACGAGTCCGGCTCGACGACGACGTCCCAGCCGTCGCGCGACGTGCTGCCGAAGGGGTGGTGCCAACTCATGCCGCGCCCCCTCCGTGCACGAGGCCGGCCGCGATGTCGACTGCCGCGGCGACGTCGCCGTCGGGCGGGAAGAGCAGGGCGCGGCCCACGACCAGGCCGCGCACGGCGGGCAGGTCGAGCGCGCGGCCCCACGACGCGTACGTGTCCTGGGGGTCGCCCTGGGGGTCGCCGCCGAGCAGCAGGGTCGGCAGGGTCGTGGCGTCCATGACCCGGTCGAGCTCGTCGACGACGGGCAGCTTGAGCCAGGTGTGGGCGCTCGAGGCCCCGAGCCCGGCGGCGATGTGGATGGACTTGATCGTCGAGTCGGGGTCGAGCTGGTTGACCACTCGCCCACCCTCGCGCGTCGAGAGGAACGGCTCGACCATCGCCATGACCTGTCGTTCGGCGAGCTCGGTGACGGCGCGGGCGCTGGCCTCGAGCGTCGCGACGGTGCCGGGGTCGTCGAGGCAGATGCGCGTCAGCATCTTGCCGCCGTCGAGCCCCCGCGCCGCGATCTCGGCGGCGCTGTAGGCGGTGAAGCGGTCGTCGAGCTCGAAGCTCGCGCCCTGCAGGCCGCCACGGTTCATCGAGCCGATCGCGACCTTGCCCTCGAGGGCGCCGAGCAGCAGCAGGTCGTCGAGCACGTCAGGGGTCCCCAGGACGCCGTCGACGCCGGGCCGGCCGAGCGCCGTCACGAGGCGCTCGAGCAGGTCGCTGCGGCTGGCCATCGCGGCCCCGGCGCCGCGCACGCCGAGGGCTCCGCGTGCGGGGTGGTCTGCGGCCACGAGGAGCATGCGGCCGTCGTCGCGCACGAGCGGGCGGCGCTCACGGGCGGCCCAGGCGGCCGCGATGCGTCCGGGCTCGCGCACGCGGATCTCGGAGAGGTCGGCGACGGCGACCCGGGCACCCAGTCCGGGCGTCGAGGGCGGGTGCGTGGTGGTCATCGTGCCTCCTCGGCGACGGCGGCGAACGGGGCCCGGGCGCGGGCGGGCGAGCCCGGGTCGTCGGAGCGGGCGCCGGCCAGGCGCTCCTCGACCTCGGCCGAGGTCGGCATGGCGGTCGAGCACTCGAGCCTGCTCGCGACGATGGCCCCGGCGACGTTGGCGAACTCGAGGACCCGGCGCAGGTCCCAGCCCTCGAGGAGGCCGTGGCACAGGGCCCCGCCGAAGGCGTCCCCGGCCCCGAGACCGTTGACGACCTCGACGGGGAACGGTGGCACCTCGACGCGCTCGTCGCGGGTCGCGGCCAGCACGCCCTTGGGGCCCTGCTTGACGACCGCGAGCTCCACGCCGCGTTCGAGCAGCGCGTCGGCCGCTCGCTGCGGGTCGGTCTCTCCGACGGCGACCTCGCACTCCTCGCGGTTGCCCACCGCGACGGTGACGTGCTCGAGGGCGCGGCCGACCTGCTCGCTCGCCTCGGCGGCGGAGGCCCAGAACATCGGCCGGTAGTCGAGGTCGAGCACCGTGTGGGTGCGTCGGGCGCGGGCCTCCCAGCCGCGGAAGTGCGCGGCGCGGCTCGGCTCCTGGCTCAGGCCCGTGACCGTGGACCAGTAGACGCCGGCGTCGCGGATCGCGTCGAGCGGCATCTCATCGGCCTCGATGAGCAGGTCGGGGGCGGCCGGGTAGCGATAGAAGTAGAGCGGGAAGTCGTCGGGCGGGAAGACCTCGCAGAAGGTGACCGGCGTGGGCGGCCCGTCGACGGCGCTGACGAAGCGGTCGTCGACGCCGAAGTCCTGCAGCGCCTCGTGGATGTAGCGGCCGAACGCGTCCTTGCCGGTGCGCGTGACGAGCGCGACGCGGTGCCCGTGGCGCGCGGCGGCGACGGTGACGTTGGTGGCGCTGCCGCCGAGGAACTTCTCGAAGGTGCGCACCTTCTCGAGGCCGACGCCGTGCTGCAGCGGGTAGATGTCGACGCCGGTGCGCCCGATCGCGACGACGTCGTATGCCGTCTCGCCGGCTCGGGAGGCCGAGGTGGGGGGCGGGGTGCTCATCGGTGCGACGTCCTCACAGGCTCGGGATCTCGTCGAGGGACACGGGCCGACCCTCGTGGCGCGACAGCTCGCACGCCTCGGCGACGCGGAAGGCCTGGAGCGCGTCGGCGACGGTGCACGGTGAGGCCAGGGCGCCCCGGGCGACGGAGGCGAACGCGGTCAGCTCGGCGCGGTAGGCGGGCAGGAAGCGCTCCATGAACGACCAGTGGCGCGGGCCGGACGGATAGGTGGCACCGGGCTCGGCGGAGGTGACGGCGAGGGAGTCGTCGTAGCCGACGCCGAGGGTGCCCTCGCTGCCGAGGACCTCCATGCGGACGTCGTGGCCGGCGCCGTTGTAGCGCGTCGCGGAGAGGGAGACGAGCGTGCCGTCGTCGAGCGTCAGCACGGCCGCTGCGGTGTCGACGTCGCCGGCCTCGCTGAAGAACGCGGCACCCTTGTTGGCGCCGGTCGCGTAGACGGAGGAGACCTCGCGGCCGGTGACGAACCGGATGATGTCGAAGTCGTGGATCGAGCAGTCCCGGAAGAGGCCGCCGCTCGTCGGGATGTAGGCGGCGTGCGGCGGCGCCTGGTCGTGGGTCTGCGCCCGGATGCTGTGCAGGAAGCCGAGTTCGCCTGCCGCGACAGCCTGCTGGACTCGCTGGTAGCCGCGGTCGAAGCGGCGCTGAAAGCCGACGTGCACCGGCGTGCTCGTCTGGGAGACGAGCTTGGCGAGGTCCATCGTCTCGTCCAGCGTGGCGGCGACGGGCTTCTCGCAGAAGGTCGGCACGCCGGCCTCGAGGCCGAGGCGCAGCAGCGGCGCGTGGCCGGGCGTCGCGGTGGCGATGACGAAGCCGTCGACGCCCTGCGCCAGCAGCTCGGCCGGCGACGCGGCGTACCCGACGCCCAGTCGCTCGGCGACGGCCTTGGCTGCGTCGGCGTCCAGGTCTGCGACGACCACCTCGTCGACCTCGGGGAGGTCGCGGAGGGTCTCGGCGTGGAACGCCCCGATGCGGCCGACTCCGGCCAGTCCGATGCGCATGTGCACACTCCCTTGGTGTCTCGGCTTGGTGACTCCGATCGTCCAGCGCCGACCGTCGTCATGTCAAGCAAATGTTAGGACATTCTGATGTTTGATCAATCTCTTGACATGACGGCGCTGACGGGGGCATCCTCCAATCGCTGGGCGAGATCTCGCCCCCGAGAGCCCGCTGCACCGATGGCGGGACAACAGAGCTCTGATCGACGGGAGCCCCCGTCACAGATCGTCGCGTCACTCCGGCGACCGGGCCACGCGACGCAACGAAAGGAATCAACGATGACTCCGACTCGGACTCGCAAGAGACTGATCGCCGCCACCAGCATGGCCACGGCCGCCGCCTTCGCCCTCGCCGCCTGCAGCGGCGGCGGCGCCCCCGCCACCTCGTCCACGGGAGGCGGCGGCGGTGGTGGCGGCAACAGCGGCTACACCTTCGCGATGATCACCCACGAGACCCCTGGCGACACCTTCTGGGACCGCATCAAGGCCGGCGCACAGCAGGCCGCCAAGGACACCGGTGCCACGCTCAAGTACTCGTCGGACCCGGAGGCCAGCAAGCAGGCCGTCCTCATCCAGAACGCGATCGACTCCAAGGTCGACGGCATCGCGACCACGCTGGTCACGCCCGACGCGCTCATCCCGACGATCAAGAAGGCCGTCGACGCCGGCATCCCCGTCGACACCTTCAACTCGGGCATCGACTTCTTCCAGAAGGCGGGCGCCCTGACGCACTTCGCCTCCAACGAGAAGCTGGCCGGCCAGCAGGCGGGCAAGCGGGCCGCAGCCGCCGGCGCCACGAAGATCCTCTGCACGATCCAGCAGACCGGATCGGTGGCCCTCGAGGACCGCTGCGCCGGCGTCAAGGACTCCTTCCCGAACACCGAGAACCTGCAGGTCAACGGTGCCGACGACGCGGCGGTCACCAGCGCGATCCAGGCGAAGCTGACCCAGGACAAGTCGATCAACTGGGTCATCACCCTCGGTGCACCGCAGGCCCTCGACACGGTCAAGGCGGCCCAGACGGCCGGCGTCACCGTCAAGATCGGGACGTTCGACACCAACCCCGACGCCGCACAGGCGGTCAGCGACGGCAAGATCGAGTGGTTCATCGACCAGCAGCCCTACCTCCAGGGCTACATGGCAGTGACGCAGCTCTACCTCTACAAGAAGAACGGCAACGTCCTCGGCGGCGGCCAGCCGGTGCTGACCGGCCCCTCCTTCGTCGACAAGACCAACATCGCCCAGGTCCTCCCGTTCATCAAGCAGAACACTCGCTAACCGCCTCCAGGGGGCCGGGCCGCCCGGGCTCGTCCGGGTGCGGCCCGGCCCCCGCCGAACAGCACTGGAGCTGTCATGAGTAGCACCCCCGTCAAGACGGACCCGTCACCGTCGGCCCCGGCCGAGACCTCCAACCGGGTCACCCTCGGCTGGTCCAACCGCCTGCTGGCACGCCCCGAGATCGGCGCCCTCGTCGCGGCGATCGTCATCTTCATCTTCTTCCTCGTCGCCGCGCCGGCCTTCCGCACCCCGGCCTCCTTCTTCACCGTGCTCTACCAGTCCTCGACGATCGGCATCGTCGCGGTCGCGGTCGGCATGCTGATGATCGGCGGCGAGTTCGACCTCTCGGCCGGCGTCGTGGTGACCACCGCGGGGCTCTTCAACGCGATGTTCTGCTACCAGCTCGGGATCAACCTGTGGGTCGGCGCGATCCTGTCGCTCGTACTGTGCCTCGCCATCGGCTTCCTCAACGGCTACCTCGTGATGAGAACGGGGATCCCGAGCTTCCTCATCACCCTCGGCACCTTCTTCGTGCTCCAGGGCGCGAACCTCGGCGTCACCAAGCTCGTCACCGGCTCGGTGTCCAGCCCGAACATCAACCAGATGGCTGGCTACGACTCCCTCAGCTGGATCTTCGCCCACGAGTGGCAGATCGGCTCGGTCACCCTCTCGATCACCGTCATCTGGTGGATCCTCTTCGCAGCCCTGTCGGCATACCTGCTCCAGCGCACCAAGATCGGCAACTGGATCTACTCCGTCGGCGGCAACGCGGACTCCGCCCGAGCGGTCGGTGTGCCCGTCACCCGGGTCAAGGTCGGCCTCTTCATGACCGTCGCGTTCCTCGGCTGGTTCACCGGCATGCACTACCTCTACAACTTCAACACGCTCCAGGCGGGCAACGGCGTCGGCAACGAGTTCCTCTACATCATCGCCGCGGTCGTGGGCGGCACCCTGCTCACGGGTGGCTTCGGCAACGCGATCGGCGTCGCCATCGGCGCCTTCATCTTCGGCATGACGAGCCTCTGCATCGTCTACGCCGGCTGGGACCCCAACTGGTTCAAGGCCTTCCTCGGCGTCATGCTCCTGCTCGCCGTGATGGTCAACCTCTACGTCAAGCGACTCTCGACCGCCCGGAAGGTGGGCTGACATGACCGACACCCTGGCCGACCACGCGGACAGCACGCTGCACCGTGGCGAACCCCTCGTGCAGATGACCAACGTCGGCAAGACGTACGGCGCGATCCGCGCCCTCAAGGGCATCAACCTGACAGTGAACGCCGGCGAGGTGACGTGCGTCCTCGGCGACAACGGCGCCGGCAAGTCGACCCTCATCAAGATCATCGCCGGCCTGCACCCGCACAACGAGGGCACGATGAAGGTCGACGGCAAGGAGGTCTCGTTCTCCTCACCGCGAGAGTCGCTCTCGCACGGCATCGCGACCGTCTACCAGGACCTCGCCGTCGTGTCGCTCATGGAGGTGTGGCGCAACTTCTTCCTCGGCTCCGAGCTGGTGGCCGGCCGTTGGCCGTTCGCGCCGATGAAGGTGAACGAGATGAAGCGCATCGCCGACGAGGAGCTGCGCAAGATGGGCGTCGTCGTCAAGGACATCAACCAGCCCATCGGCACGCTCTCCGGCGGCCAGCGCCAGTGCGTAGCCATCGCCCGCGCCGTCTACTTCGGGGCACGCGTGCTCATCCTCGACGAGCCGACGGCGGCCCTCGGCGTCAAGCAGTCGGGCGTCGTGCTGAAGTACACGGCGGCGGCTCGTGACGCCGGCCTCGGCGTCGTCTTCATCACGCACAACCCGCACCACGCGTACCTCGTCGGCAACCACTTCGTCATCCTCAAGCTCGGCCAGGCCGTGCTGGACAAGAAGCGGTCCGAGGTGGCCCTCGACGAGCTGACCCGGCAGATGGCCGGCGGGGACGAGCTCACCGAGCTCTCGCACGAGCTGCAGAAGTGAGCGGGGTGACGTCATGAGCGTCGCTGTCGCCCACCACACCCGCAGCTCGAGCGACCTCGCCCTGCAGGAGGGCGCCCGCCAGGCGGCCTACCGCGGGACCGACCTCGTCGTCGTGCACGTCGTCGACTCCCTCGACAACGACATCGCGGAGGCCAACCGGGCGGGCATCTCGGACGCCGTCGAGAAGGCCCTCGCCGCGGTGGCCCTGCCCGACGTGCGCTGGGACGTGCGCCTGGTCCCCGGCGGCCGCGACATCGCCGACGTCTCCGGGGCGATCCTCGGGGCCGTCGGCGAGCTCGGGCCCGACCTGCTCGTCATCGGGGCGCGCCGGCGTTCGCCGGTGGGCAAGGCGTTCCTGGGCAGCATCGCGCAGAACATCATCCTCGACGCCGACGTGCCGGTGCTCGTCGTCAAGAGCCCGAGGTGAAGGCCCTGACGGACGCAAAGGTACTGACATGAGCAGATGCGGACATGTTTGCACCTACTGGCTAGTCTGCGCCCATGTCCAAGCCCGTTGACGTCCGCATCGACCGCGAGACGCCGGTCCCGCTCTACCACCAGCTGGCCGAGCAGTTGAGTGCGGCGATCGGCAGCGGCACGCTGCAGCCGGGTGACGCGTTCGAGAACGAGGTCGCGATGGCCGAGCGGCTCGGGCTCTCCCGGCCGACGGTCCGTCGGGCGATCCAGGAGCTCGTCGCGCAGGGTCTGCTGCTCCGGCGCCGTGGCCTCGGCACCACGGTCGCCGGGCGACAGATCCACCGCCGCGCCGAGCTGACCAGCCTCTTCGACGACCTGCGGCGCGACGGGACGGGCGACCCGCGCACCGAGGTGCTGACCCACGAGGTGACCACCGACGAGGTCGCGGCCACCGCCCTCGGGCTGCCGGCCGACACTCCGCTGCTGCACCTCGTGCGGCTGCGGCTCAACGGCGAGCAGCCGCTCGCGATCCTGCGCAACTGGCTGCCGCCCGCCTACTCCGACATCAGCAGGGCCGACCTCGAGCGCGACGGCCTCTACGCGATGCTGCGTGCGCGGGGTGGCAAGCCGGTCGTCGCCCACCAGCGCATCGGCGCCCGCCAGCCGTCGGCGTCGGAGCGCAAGCACCTGAGCCTCACGCCGTCGCAGCCCGTGCTGACGATGACGCGCACGGCCTTCGACGCGGTCGGTGGCCCCGTCGAGTACGGCGATCATTGCTACCGCGCCCAGGACTACTCCATCGAGGTCATGCTCGACGAGCGCTGACCCGCGCCGCCCACGTCGCGGCGCCACACTCCCCCGAGAAGGTATGCCGTGACGTCCCCTTCGCTGCCCGACGCCCTCCCGCAGCCGCGCCGCCCCGCCCCCGACTCCGTGCCGTCGCTGCGGTGGGGCGTGCTCGGCACGGGGTGGATCGCCTCGCGCTTCGTCGCATCGCTCCAGGCCTCGACGACCCAGCAGGTGGTCGCGGTCGGCTCGCGCACCCAGGAGTCCGCAGACGCCTTCGCCGCACGACACTCCATCGACAAAGCAATGCGTCCGGCCGAGGCACTCGTCTCCGACCCGGACGTCGACGTCGTCTACGTCGCGACACCGCACCACCTGCACCGGGAGGGCGCGCTGGCCGCGATCGCGGCGGGGAAGCACGTGCTCATCGAGAAGCCCGTCGGTCTCGATGCCGTTGAGGCGCAGGAGATCTCAGCCGCAGCGCGGGCTGCCGGCGTCTTCTGCATGGAGGCGATGTGGACGCTCTTCCTGCCCCGCTTCGACGTCGTGCGGCAGGTGCTGGACAGCGGCCTGCTCGGGCAGGTGCACACAGTGCTCGCCGACCACGGCGAGCACTTCGACCCACCGCACCGCATCCTCGACCCGGCGATGGCCGGGGGCTCGCTGCTCGACCTCGGCACCTATGTCACGACGCTCGCGACGTGGGCGCTGGGGCCGGCCACGCGGGTGCAGGCGTCGGGCTCGATGACGTCGTCCGGGGTCAACGGCCAGGCCGCGATGGTGCTGACCCATGCCGGCGACGCGACGAGCGTGCTGCACTCGACGCTGCTCACGCGTACGCCGACGGCTGCGACGATCGCGGGCACGGCGGCCACGCTCACACTGCCCGGGCCGTTCTTCATGCCCGGCGACGTCGTCGTCACCTCGGCCGACGGCTCACGCTCGGTGACGTGGATGGATCCGGAGCCCGTCGGCCACAGCGCGCTCCACCACTCCGCGGTCGAAGCCGCCCGCTGCATCGGCGACGGCCTGCTCGAGTCCCCCCTGCACGACGCCGCGTCGGTCGCCCGCAACCTGACGGCCCTCGACGAGGTCACCCGCCAGCTCGGCGTCACCTACGACGCCGCACGCCCCCACCCCTAGTCGCCGGGCGCCAAAACCCCCGGGGCAACGAGGGACGCGACGGGTGTGACGCGG